>JAICJI010000015.1 GCA_025928515.1 Thermoleophilia bacterium | reverse complement strand
TGTTACGCGCTCATCGCGTACCGCACAGCCTGGCTGCGCGCGAACCACCCGCGCGAGTACATGGCCGCGCTCATCTCGTCGGTGATGAACACGAAGGACAAGGTGCCGTTCTACGTCGCGGCGTGCGACGAGCTCGGGCTTGAGGTGCTGCCGCCCGACGTGAACGCGTCACAGGTCGACTTCGCAGTCGTCGAGGGGAAGATCCGGTTCGGGCTCAACGCGGTCAAGAACGTCGGTGAGGCGACGTGCCGCGCCATCGTCGCGGCACGCGAGGAGGGCGGCCCGTTCGAGTCGATCTGGGACTTCACCGAGCGGGTGGATCCCTCGGTGGCGAACAAGCGCTCGCTCGAGTCGCTCGTCTCGAGCGGCGCGCTCGACTCGACCGGCGCGTCGCGGATGGGGATGCTCCACGTACTCGAAGATGCGCTCTCGTACGGCCAGAGGCAGCAGCAGGACCGGCTGCTCGGCCAGGCGTCGATCTTCGATCTCGGCGACTCGCCCGCGTCGTCGGCGCGCCATCATGCCTCGATCCCCGAGGCCGAGTTCGAGAAGCCCGAGCTGCTGCGGATGGAGAAGGAGAGCCTCGGCCTCTACGTGTCCGAACATCCGCTCAACGCCGTCCGCGACCAGCTGCGCCGGCGCACCGACTGCACGCTCGTCGAGCTCGAGCGGCGGCGCGAGGGCGAAACGGTCCTCGCGGGAGGAATCGTCGCCGGGGTGCGGACGACGACGACGAAGAAGGGCGAGCCGATGGCCTTCGTCCAGCTCGAGGATCTGACCGGAGCCGTCGAAGTCGTGGTCTTCAACTCGACGTACGCCGCCGCGCGCGAGCTGCTCGTCGAGGACGCAGTTCTCGTGGTCAAGGGCCGCGTCGACCACAAGCAACAGGGCGAGACGAAGCTGATCGCGCTCGAGGTCGCGGCGTTCGAGGCGACGCCGGAGCGCCGTGAGGTTCGGCTCAAGGTGGACGCACGGAGCGCTCGGGCCGGCGTGATCCGCGAGCTCGCGGGCGTCGTGCGCGATTTCCCCGGCGAGGCGCCCGTGTACGTCGATCTCGTCACGTCGCTCGGGCCGAAGCTGCTCGAGCTCGGCCCTGAGTACCGCGTCGACCCGCAGCCCGACTTCTTTGCGTCGGTGCGTCACCTACTTGGTGGCGCTTCCGTCCAGTAGTACGGAGAAATCCCCCCGGAGGGGGAGATCCGATCGCCGCCGGATCCCGAAAGTGAGAGACAACTGCGGATGCCTGCGACACACGACATAGAAACGGTCGAGACCGAGACCGAACGCGTCGAGCGTTGGCGGACCGCCGAGCTGATGCGTGTGGGCTTCCCGGGGGACGACGCTGTGGCGCTCGCCGTGCGCACCGACGTCGATCTCCACGAGGCGATCCAGCTCATCAAGCGCGGCTGCCCGACCGACCTCGCCGTGCGAATTCTCGGTTAGAGCCGCAAGGGTTGCGCTAACACGTCTCGCGCGGCGCGGGCACAATGCTGTCCGTGACCGGCGTCGTCCTCGGCTCGATCCCCTCGCCCTCGAGTGGCACGTTCGGCCTCGGGCCGCTGACGGTGCACTGGTACGGCGTGATGCTGCTCCTCGGCATCGCCGGCTGCCTCTGGCTGACCGGCCGCCGCTGGGTGAGCTGGGGCGGAGACTGGGATCTCATCTTCCGCGTCGCGCTCTGGGGCGTGGTCGCCGGTGTGGTCGGCGCGCGTCTCTACCACGACATCACGAGCTGGAACCAGGATCCGGCGATCCACGCGCACTGGTGGGGGTTCGCGGCCGTGTGGGACGGAGGGCTTGGGATCTGGGGCGCGATTCCGGCCGGCGTGGCCGTCGGCGCCCGGGTGGTGCGCCGCTCGGGGAACAGCGTCCGCCTCATGATGGACGCGGTCGCGCCGGGGCTCCTGCTCGCGCAGGGCATCGGCCGTTGGGGCAATTACTGGAACCAGGAGCTCTACGGCCGGCCCACGAGCCTGCCGTGGAAGCTGCGCATCGACGCCGCGCACCAGACCGGGATCCAGGCGAAGTACCGCTCGACCGGGCAATTCGGCTACTACCACCCGACCTTCCTCTACGAGTTCGCCTGGGACTCGATCGGCGTCGGTGTCCTGCTCTGGATCGACCGGCGCTTCGCGCTGCGCCGGCCGGCGCTCTTCGCCCTCTACGTCGCGTGGTACACGACCTTCCGCACGTTCGAGGAGATCCTGCGGATCGATCCGTCCAACTACTTCCTCCACATGCGGGTCAACTTCTGGGTCTCGCTCGGGGTCTGGATCCTCTCGGTCGGGTTCTTCATCTGGTGGCAGTTCATCCGCGAGCCGTCCGCGAAGGCCGTGCCGAAGCCGCGGCCCGTGGCGACGGGGCCGCGCATGGCAGTCCCGAAGGGCCGCGTCCGGTAACAGCACTAGGGTCCGGGACGTGATCGTCCGGGAGCTCGAGCTCGACCTCGACGCGTTCGAGGGGCCGTTCGACCTGCTGCTCGCGCTCGTCCTCAAGGAGGAGCTCGACCTGCGGGACGTCGACCTCGCGGGGATCGTCATCGCCTTCCTCGAGCGGCTCGCCGAGAAGGAGGAGCTCGACCTCGAGGCCTGCGGCGAGTTCCTCGTCCTCATCGCCGCGCTGCTCGAGCTGAAGGCGCGGGCGCTCTTCCCGGACGAGGAAGCCGAGCTCGCCGAGCTCGACCCCGAGGAGGCCGCGGAGGAGCTCGCGCGACGGCTCGCCGAGTACCGCCGCGCCAAGGAAGCCGCCGGCTGGCTCCGCGACCGCTTGGCCGGCGAAGGCGACCGCTTCTTCCGCCTCGGCCCGGCGCCGCTCGCCCCGAGGGTCGAGACGCCGCTGGCGCCGCAGGATCCCGAGGCGCTCGCCGGCGCGCTGCGGCTGCTCGCACAGGATCCACCCGACGTCTCGCTGTCGCACATGGCGCTCCGCTTCCCGCCGGTGTCGCTGTTTCTCGAGCGCTTCCGCGGGCTGCTCCGGCGCCGGTCGCGCTTCGACTTCGAGACCGAGGTCGCCGAGCTCACGCGGCTCGAGCAGGCCTCGGCCTTTCTCGCCCTGCTCGAGCTCCGGCGCGCCGGCGAGCTCGCGATCGAGCAGGCGGCGCCGTTCGCGCCGATCCGCGTCAGCAGGACTCAGCAGGAGAACAACGCCCAATCAGAAAGGACCGCTGCATGGACCGTCCGCTCCGCCTGATCCCCGCAGACCCGCTCGACCAGCTCGCGCGGACCCTCGAAGCGCTGCTCGTCGTGGCATCGGCGCCGCTTTCGATCGAGGAGCTGGCGGCAGCGGCGGGCGACGATCCCGAGCGCGTGGAAGACGCGCTGCGCCTCGTCGGCGAGCGCTTCGCGGAGGAACGGAGCGGGATCGTGCTCGAGCACGTCGCCGGCGGCTGGGCGTTCCGCGCGAGCCGCGAGGAGGCGGCTGCGTGCGCGCGCCTGTTCGAGCGCCCGGCGCAGCGGAACCTCTCCCAGGCTGCGCTCGAGACGCTCGCGATCGTCGCGTACGTCGGCCCGTGCTCGAGGCCGGACATCGCGCGCATCCGGGGTGTGGCCGCAGACTCTGCCGTGGCGAACCTGCTGGAGCGCGGCTTGATCGCGGAGGCAGGCCGCGACACCGCAGCGGGTGGAGCAATCCGTTATCGCACGACGCCGCTGTTCGAGCGCGTTTTCGGGCTGGAGAGCCTTTCGGAGCTGCCACGGCTCGGCGACGTCGGCGAGGACGCCGCGGGAATCCGCGACCGCCTGCACGCCGTCGCCGAAAAGCGCTCGGCCTAGAGCTTCCGGATGACGCCTTCGGCCTCGTCGCGCGTGAAGGCGCGCAGCGTCTCGGTCTGCTCGGCGCCGTGGTGGCTGAGCTTCGTCACGATCTCGAGGGCCGTGTCATCGTCGGGAGCCTCGAAGACCTCGACGACGTCGTAGCGGCCGAGCGTCACCCAAACGCCGACGAGCCTCCCGCCGGCCTCCTCGATCTCGCGCTCGCCGTCCTCGATCCGGTCGCGCCAGGCCGGCAGGCCCATTCGCCCCTGCGAGGTCCAGCGGATCAGCGAGATGTACTGCGGCACGGGCATATCTTCTCAAGATGCGCCTGAACGCGTTTCTCGCCAGGGCCGGAATCGCCTCACGCCGCGGTGCCGACGAGCTGATCAAGTCCGGTCGCGTCACCGTGAACGGCGAGGCCGGGCAGCTCAACACCGTGGTGGGCGCACACGACCTCGTCGCGGTGGACGGGGAGGAGGTCGCTCGGCAACGGCTGCGGTACGTCCTCCTGCACAAGCCTGCCGGCGTCGTCACGACGGCGCGCGACCCGCAGGGACGGCCGACGGTCGTCGAGCTCGTACCGGCGGAGCCACGCGTCGTCCCGGTGGGGCGGCTCGACGCGGACACCACCGGAGCGCTCCTGCTCACGAACGACGGGCAGCTCGCGCACCGGCTGGCCCACCCGCGCTACGGCGTCGAGAAGACGTACGTCACCGACGTCGAAGGCGATCCGGGCGAGGACGTGCTGCGCCGGCTGCGCCAAGGCGTGGAGCTCGACGACGGCCCGACCGCTCCGGCGCGAGCCCGCCGCCTCGGCAGGGGCCGGGTCGAGCTCGTCCTCCACGAGGGACGGAAGCATCAGGTCAAGCGGATGCTCGCCGCCGTCGGCCACCCCGTGACGCGGCTTCACCGCAGCGCCTACGCGGGGCTGACGCTCGAAGGGCTCGAGCCCGCCGAGTGGCGGGAGCTCGAGCCCTCCGAAGTGGAACTGCTACGAACCGGCTAGCCGGTCGGCTCGGGCGAGCAGCTCGCTTACGAGTGCGAGGCTGCGCGTCATCTGGCCGTGGGTCGGCATCGTGCCGTTCGCGGTAGCGGACAGCAGCTTCTTGATCTTGGTCGCCGCGAGATCGCGGTCGTCCGCCAGCTGCTGCAGCGCTGCCTGGGTCGCCTGGTAGGCGGTGTCGTCCGAGCTCGAGCCCGTGGCGAGAGCGCTCGAGTCGGCGATCAACGTGTCGGTGGCGAGTTGCCCGACGCTCGAGTTGATCTGGTCGTAGCCCTTCGCCAGAGCCGCGGTCGCCAGCAGCGCGGACGACGGGTCGGTGAGGGCCTGCGTGATCACGTGCCCGTCCGACTGGTAGTCGTCGTGCAGGCCGACCAGATCGAGCAGCGTCGGCCGGACGTCGGTCTCCTCGACCCACGTGCCGATCTTGCTCGCCTCAGGGACGGTGCGCGTCGAGTTCGGGTCTTGCGCCTCGTTCCCGCCCGTAGGCCCTGGCCCGTCCACGCCGTTGTTGACGACGCCCGGGCCGACCATGCCGACCCAGGTGATGTTGATGTTCGGCGAGTAGTAGCCGTGGTCGTACGCGAACCCGTTGTTGAACTGGACGTTCGCTCCGGACGTGCTGAAGAAGTAGTCCGGCACCGGGAAGATCGAGTACGTAGGCGTGCGGAGCGGATCGTTTGTCTGCATGTGCAGGATCCGTTGCTCCACCTGGTCTGCCTGGTACTTGGCTATCTGCTCGTTCGCGGCGCCGCTGTACGTGAGATTCGAGGTCATCGCCCCGGTGTCACGCTCCAGCTGCCTGACCGTCGGGTCGTTCGGGGCCGGCTGGCCGTGCACGTAGATCGAGGCGCCCTGCGGCTGGACGTCGAACTGCGTCCCGGAGCTCGCGGTCGTCGAGAGCAGCCCCTTGATGTTGGCCTGGAGCTCGCCGTCCTGCGTGTTGGTGTAATGGCACGCCACCGTCACGCCGTTGCAGCCTGCCGGCGTGGGCTCCGTGGCCCGGCCGATGTTCGCGCCGGCGAACTGGTCGTTCTCCTCCGCGCCGATCACGAACTCCGTGTTGGCCGGCGTGATGTCGTCGTCGTGGAGACGCTGAAGCCATTGCCCGAACGCGACGTCGTAGGAGTGAAGCGCGGCGACGTAGCAGGCATCACCCGGTCCGAGCGCGTTGCCCGGCGAAGTGCAGCCCGTGGCCCCGAACTTCTTGTCGTGCAGGTCCGAGATGTAGGCGTACGTCACCGGGATCCCCGCCTCTTGCATGTCCGCAACTGCCGCGAGGCTCTGCGAAGCAGTCGGGTTGAAGCCGGGGAAGCCGGGCGTGTGCGAGAACGGCTCCTGCATCGTGTTGCCGTCGAGATCGGTCAGGTTCCCGTTCGCATCGGTGACCGGGAAGCCGTCGTGCGTATGGCTCGGGCCGCCGCCGATCGCCGGCGCGATGTACTTCGCGCCGAACAGCGCCTGGAAGCCGTTGTAGCCGCCCGGCTCGTCCGGCAGATTGTCGGCCACGGCGCGCGGCGAGTTGGAGCAGAGCGCGGAGCCCTGTGCGCAGTGAACTGCCTCGCCGACGTACTCGGCGACCTGGATGTCCTTGAACCTGTCGGGGTTGGCCGCGGTCTCGACGGCCTCGGGCGAGCCCGCGCCGAACACCGTCGGGACGTCGCCGGCCGCATTCTCGAGCACCATGTTCGCGGTCGAGAAGTCGCCGACGTCGCAACCCGCGCGCGTGAACGGCACCCATGGAGCGGGCGCGGAGCGATTCGCCGGGCCGCTCGCGGGGACGGTGTCGGAGTACGTCATCGACGGCGCCGAGTCCACCGGGCTGGGGATGGGCACGAGAGGCTTCGTGTCGATGATCGGCGACGTCCAGTACGTGAAGGATGTCGCGGTGTCCGTCGTCCCGTTCGGGTTGTAGACGTTGTAGCTATTCGTCAACGGCTGGCCGTGACGGTCGCCGTAGAGGCCGGTGTAGAGCGAAAGGCTGTCGTCGGCGGTGTGCGCGATCATCGGCGTGTGCGAGTTCGAGAACACCGTGCCGTTCGACTCGAGGAAGTTGAGCAGGTTCGGCATCTGCTCGAGATCTGACGGGACGTTCGGGTTGTCCCGGAAGAAATGCACGTTGTCGAACACGATGTTGATCACGTGGTGGACGCCGTTTCCGAGCTGGCAGCTCGAAGCGTCGGCCTTGGCGGTGCCGCCTCCGCCGAGCTGAACTCCGGCGAGCGCCGCGAGAGCGGCAGCCACCAGCGCCACCACTGCTGTGAGCTTCTTCATCCGTTCCCCCTCCTATTGCGGTTGACCTAAGCCGCTGTTGACGGGACGAGCCTCGCCCTTCCCGGCCACCGCGTGGGCTTCGCGGTGGTGACGCGGTCGAGACGAAGCTGTGACCCGGCTGGGGCGGGAGCCTACAAACCGCGGGGCCGGGCTGCACCGAAGAGCCGTCCGGCCTCGGCCTTGACGAAGCCCATCCGCTCGTACATCGCCTCGAGCGTCGGCTCGCTCGCGTTGCGCGCCTTCTCGGCTCCGACCGCGAGCAGGCGCTGCAGCTCGCGCTCGTCGGCGCGCAGCTCGCGATAGCGCTCCTGGATCGGGCCGAGGAGCGCGACGACCGCCTCGCCGACGTCCTCCTTGAACTGCCCGTAACCAGCCCCCGCGTAGCGGCCCTCGAGCGCCGCGACCGGCTCCCCCGTCGCCACCGACATGATCTCGAGCAGGTTCGAGATGCCGGCTTTCGTCTCGGGCTCATGACGGATCTCGCGCTCCGAGTCCGTGACCGCCGTCTTGAACTTCTTCCGGATCACGTCGGGCTCGTCGATCATGCGGACGACACCCTGTGGAGCGCCGCGCGTGGTCGACATGAGCCGTTCGGGCTCCTGGAGGTTCTTGATGCGCGCGCCTTCCTCCGGATAGACCCCGCGCGGGATCGTGAACGTCTCGCCGTAGCGCTGGTTGAAGCGCTCCGCGACGTCGCGCGTCAGCTCGAGATGCTGGCGCTGGTCGTCGCCGATGGGGACGATCTCGGCCTGGTAGAGCAGGATGTCGCCCGCCATGAGCACGGGGTAGGTGAACAGCCCGGCCGAGACGAAGTCCTGCCCCTCGGATTTCTCCTTGAACTGCGTCATCCGCCGCAGCTCGCCGAAGCTCGTCGCCGCACTCAGCAACCACGCCGCCTCGGCGTGAGCGATCACGTGACTCTGCGCGAACACCGTCGACCGATCGGGGTCGAGGCCTGTGGCGAACAGCATCGCCGCGCCCGCGAGCGTGTACTCGTGCAGCTCCGCAGGCTCGATGGGAGTCGTGATGGAGTGCAGGTCGACGATGCAGAAGAACGCATCGCCCTGCTCCTGCGTCGCGACGTACTGGCGGTAGCCGCCCGAGTAGTTGCCGAGGGTCTTGTCGCCGGTCGCCCGGATGCCGGAGAAGATGCGGGGCTGGTCGGCCATGGAGGGTGATTCTGCCTAAGCTGTTCCGATGGCTGTCACAGGCGCACCCGAGCTATTGATCGTGATGGGCTCGAGCGCCACTCAGGATCAGGTGGACGAGGTCGTCGCGCGACTCGACGAGGCAGGCTGCTCCGCCCTGGTCACGCCCGGCCGCGAAGCGACCGTGATCGGCGCGATCGGCGAGCGCGAGCTGCTCGCGACGCTGCCGCTCGAGGGCTTCGCCGGCGTCGAGCAGGTGCTGCCGATCCTCAAGCCGTACAAGCTCGTCTCGCGCGAGCTTTCGCCCGATCCGACCGTGATCGAGGCGCGCGGCCGCCGCATCGGTGACGGCTAATGCGGCTTCATCGCCGGCCCGGGCCCGGTCGAGACGCGCGCCCAGCCGCTCGCGACGGCGCGCGCCGTCGCCGCCGAGGGCGTGACGATGCTCCGCGGCGGCGCCTTCAAGCCGCGCACCTCGCCGTACGCATTCCAGGGCCTCGGGGACGAGGCGCTCGAGATCCTCGAGGAGGCGCGCGCCGAGACCGGGCTGCCGCTCGTTACGGAGCTGATGGATCCACGCCATGTCGAAGCCGTCGTCGGCGCGGCGGACGTGATCCAGATCGGCGCTCGCAACATGTCGAACTTCTCGCTCCTCTCCGAGGTCGGCCGCGCGCCCAAGCCGGTCCTGTTGAAGCGCGGCCTCTCGTCGACGGTCGAGGACCTGCTGATGGCGGCGGAGTACATCGTCAAGGAGGGCAACTCCGAGGTGATCCTCTGCGAGCGCGGCATCAAGACCTTCGAGACCGCGACCCGGTTCACGCTCGACATCGGCGCGATCCCGGTGCTCAAGCAGGAGACGCACCTGCCCGTGATCGTCGATCCGTCCCATCCGGCGGGCCGGCGCGATCTCGTGCTTCCGCTCGCACGGGCAGCTGTCGCCGCCGGCGCCGACGGGATCATCGTCGAGGTGCACCCGCGTCCCGAGGAGGCGCTGTGTGACGCCGCGCAGCAGATCCCGACCTCCGACTTCCACGATTTCTCCGACGAGATCCGCGCGCTCGCGTCCCTCATGGGGCGCACGATCGGCTGACGTGCGCGTAGAGCCCGCCGCTTCGCTCGTCGGGCACCTCGTCGTGCCCGGGGACAAGTCGATCTCGCACCGCGCCGTCCTGATCGGCGCGCTCGCCGAGGGAGAAACCCACGTCCACGGCTTCGGCCGCTCCGGGGACACGCAGGCCACCGTCGACGCCGTGCGCGCGCTCGGCGCGGAAGTCGAGGACGTCTCCGACAACGAGCTCGTCGTGCACGGCGTCGGGCTGCGTGGTCTCCGCGCCGGGGAGATCGACTGCCGCAACGCCGGCACGCTCATGCGTCTCCTCACCGGGGTGCTCGCTGGGCAGGACGGTGAGTTCACGTTGCTGGGTGACGAGTCGCTGACCCCACGCCCGATGGAGCGGGTCGCGACGCCCCTGCGCCGGATGGGCGCCGACGTGGAGACGACCGACGGCCACGCACCGCTCGTCGTCCGCGGCTCGGGCGCGCTGCACGGGATCGAGGTCGAGCCCGAGGTCGCGAGCGCGCAGGTCAAGTCCGCGATCCTCCTGGCCGCGCTCAACGCGGATGCCCCGACGACGGTCGTCGAGCGCATCCCGACGCGCGATCACACCGAGCTGATGCTCGACGCCGCAGGCGTTCGACTGCGCCGCAATGCGACGTCGGTCACGCTCGAGCCCGCGGGCGCGCTGCGGCTCGACGAAGTGGTCGTGCCGGGGGACTTCTCCTCCGCGGCGCCGCTGTTCGTCGCGGCGGCTCTCGTCCCCGGCAGCGATCTCACGATCCACGACCTCGGCGTCAACCAGCGGCGCACCGGGCTGCTGGACGTCCTCGAGCGGATGGGCGCGCGCGTCGCGGTGTTCGAACGGCGCCGCATCGGGGGCGAGCCTGTCGCCTCGGTGCAGGTGCAGCCGGGAGAGCTCGTGGCGACCGAGATCGGAGCGAGTGAGGTGCCGGGTCTCGTCGACGAGCTGCCGCTCGTGGCCTTGCTCGCGTCGCACGCGCGCGGTGAGACGCGCGTCTCGGGGGCGGGCGAGCTGCGCGTGAAGGAGACCGACCGGATCGAGGCGGTCACCGACGGACTGCGGCCGCTCGGCGCCCGGATCCGGTCGCGACCCGACGGCTGGACGGTGACGGGCGTTCCGGCCCGGCTGCGCGGCGGCCGCGTCGACGCGCGCGGCGACCACCGCATCGCGATGCTCGGAGCCATCGCGGGTCTCGGCTCCATCGAGGGCGTCGCGATCGAGGGCGCCGACACGGCCGCTATAAGCTTCCCCGGTTTCTACGAGCTTCTGGACTCGGTGACGCGACGATGATTGTGGCAATCGACGGGCCCGCAGGCGCGGGCAAGAGCACGGTGGCGCGCGCGCTCGCGGAGCGGCTCGGCTTCCGCTACCTCGACACCGGCGCGATGTACCGGGCGCTCACGTGGCTCGCGATGAAGCGCAGCCTCGACCTCGGCGACGCCGAGGGGCTTGCGACGCTTGCGCGCGAGCAAACCGTCCTCTTCTCCGACGACGAGCGCGTCTGGATCGGCGGCATCGACGTCACCTCCTCGATTCGCAGCGACCGTGTCGACCGGATGGTTCCCGTCGTCGCACGCCACTCGCCGGTGCGTGAAGTGATGCGCGACCGGCAGCGGGAACTGGGGCGCGAGGGGAACGTGGTGATCGAAGGCCGGGACATCGGCACCGTCGTTGCGCCCGATGCCAAGCTCAAGGTCTACCTCGTCGCGGACCGCGAGGTTCGCGCGCGGCGACGAATGGCGGAACGCCCCGGGATCGGTGCCGACGCGCTCGCCACCGATCTGCGGAAGCGCGACGCCAAGGACGCCGAACGGATGCAGCCAGCCGAGGACGCGGTCGAGATCGATACCACGGATCTCGAGGTCGAGGACGTCGTCGACCGGATCGAGGCGCTCGTGCGCGAGCGTTCGCCCGCCGCATGAAAGCCCACGACGTCGCCTGGGTGCTCGGCCGTCCGCCCATCGGCGGGTCGGCGGCGCTCGCGACGCGGCTTCGCACATACGGCGCCGAGCGGATCCCACGCAGCGGCGGCCTCGTCCTCGCGTTCAACCACTTTCACTGGATCGACATCCCGTGCGTCGGCTGGTGTTGCAAGCGCCACCTCTACTTCCTCGCCAAGGTCGAGGCACACGTCGTTCCCGGGCTCGGGCAGGTCATCCGCACGTTCGGGACGCTGTCCGTGCGGCGTGGCGAGTCCGATCGCGAGGCCGTGCGTCAGATGCGCGAGGTCGTCCGGGACGGCGAGGCGCTCGGCGTCTTCGTCGAGGGGACGCGGCAGAAGAGCGGCGTCCCCGGGCACGTGCAGCCAGGCGCCGCGATGGTTGCGCTGCAGGAGGACGTGCCCGTGATCTGCGGCGCCATCCACGGCTCGCAGGACTGGAAGCTCGGCAACTTCGCGCCGGTCTCGATCGCGTGGGGCGAGCCGATGCGCTTCGAGGGCCTGCCGCGCGGCGGCAAGGGCTACCGCGAGGCGTCGCAGCAGATCGAGGACGAGCTGTACCGCCTCTGGACCTGGCTCCGCGACCTGCACGAGGCCGGCCGCCCGCGCGTCGCGACGCCGCCCGGGCGGGACGACGCCGCACCGGTCACGCTCCCGTCGTGAGCGATCTCGAGGAAGTCGACGCGGGCGAGCTGCCCGCGCCGCCGCCTCCGCCGCTGCTCGGCGCGGTGGCCATCGTCGGCTTCCCGAACGTCGGCAAATCGACGCTCGTCAACCGGCTGACCGAAACGCGCGCCGCCGTCGTGCACGAGATGCCGGGCGTGACGCGCGACCGCAAGGAGCTCGTCTGCGAATGGACTGGGAAGCGGTTCGTGCTCGTCGACACGGGCGGTGTCGACATCGCCGACCCGACACCGCTGACGCGCGCGATCGCCGGGCAGGCGCGCGAGGCGGTGGGGGAGGCCGATCTCGTGCTCTTCGTCGTCGACGCACGCGCAGGCGTGACGCCCGGCGACGAGGAAGTGGCCCAGATCCTGCGCGAGGCGCACAAGCCCGTGCTCGTCCTCGCGAACAAGATCGACGACCCGAGCCAGGAGCCGTTCGCGCTCGAGCTCCACCGGCTCGGCCTCGGCGATCCGATCCCGATCTCGGGCCTGCACGGAACCGGCAGCGGCGACCTGCTCGATCGCGTGATCGCAGAGCTGGAGCAGCTGGCTCCGGCGGGCCGGCCCTCCTTGCCGGACGACGCGATCCGCGTCGCGATCCTCGGCCGCCCGAACGTCGGCAAGTCGAGCCTCGTCAACGCGCTCCTCGGCCGGGAGCGCCTGATCGTGAGCGAGATCCCGGGCACGACCCGCGACGCGGTCGACACCGTCCTCGAGCGCGGCGAGCGGACTTTCGTCCTCATCGACACAGCCGGCCTGCGACGCAAGCGACGCCATCGCCAGGGGGTCGAGTACTACTCCGAGCTGCGCGCCCTCGAGGCCGCGGAGCGGGCCGACGTCGCACTCGTCCTGGTCGACTCGTCCGAGGGGATCGTCGAGCAGGACATCGCCGTCGCCGACGTCGCGCGGCACGCCGACTGCTCGACGCTCGTCGTCTTCTCGAAGTGGGACGCGACGACGATCGGCGTCGAGGACGCCCGCGGGGAGCTGCGTCGGCGGCTGCGGCAGCGGCCGACGTTCGTCGCCGTCTCTGCGCACACGGGACGCGGGCTCGATCGCCTGCTCGACAACGTCGCCGAGCTCTTCGACCGGCACACGGCGCGCGTCCCGACGGCGGAACTGAACCGCGCGTTCGCCGAGCTGCGCGAGGCGCGGCAGCCGCCGAGCGGGCCGCGCGGCCGGCGGCTGAATCTCCTCTACGGCGCCCAGGTCCGCGTGCGGCCCCCGCGGTTTCGCGTCTTCGTCAACGATCCCGGGCTCATCACGCGGGACTACGGCTACTGGGTCGAGAACCGGCTGCGCGAGCGCTTCGGCCTCGAGGGCGTGCCGGTCTCGATCGACTTCGTGAAACGATCCTGACCGATGCGCTTTCTCGTGGTCGGAGCGGGATCGTGGGGGACGGCGTTCGCGCGCGTCCTCCTCGACCGCGGCCACGAGGTCGTGCTGGCTTGCCGCTCCCGTGAACAGGCGGAGACGATTGCGAGCACCGGGTGGAACCCGCGCTACCTGCAGAGCGTCGACCTCAGCGCAGCAGCGGCGGTGGCGCTCGCGGACGCACCGGCCGATGCCGACGTCGTCGTCGTGGCCGTGCCGAGCCGCTCGTTCGCGCAGGTCGTCGGGTCGCTGCCGGGCGACGCGCCGGTGCTGAGCCTCGTCAAGGGCCTCGATCCGGAGACGGGCGAACGGCTGTCCACGCGCGTTCTCGGCCGGTCGGTCGCCGTCCTGTCCGGCCCGAACATCGCGGAGGAGATCGCCGCCGGCCTGCCGACGGCCGCGGTGATCGCGAGCGAGGACGGCTTCTTTGCCGGGCAGCTCCAGCACGCCCTCAACTCGAGCCTCTTCCGCGCCTACGTCAATCCCGACCTCGTCGGCGTCGAGCTCTGCGCGGCGGCGAAGAACGTGATCGCGCTCGCGGCGGGCGGTGTCGACGGCCTCCGGCTCGGCGACAACGCGAAGGCGTCTCTCATCTCGCGCGGCCTGGCCGAGATGACGCGGCTGGGCGAGGCGGCGGGCGCAAGGCCGGAGACGTTCGCCGGTCTCGCCGGCATCGGCGACCTCATCGTCAGCTGCTGCAGCACGAAGACCCGCAACAGACAGGCAGGAGCGCTCATCGCCCGGGGGGCGACGCCGGAACAGGCGGTCGCGGAGATCGGCCAGACTGTGGAGGGCCTGACGACTGCGCCGATCCTCCGCGACCTCTCTCACCGGCTCGGCGTCGAACTGCCGGTGACGGAGGGGGTGTGCGCCGTCCTCTCCGGGCAAAGCATCACCGAGCTCGCAGCAGGCTTGATGGGTAGGGAGCCCACCGAGGAGTGACGCCACGCCCGTTCGCTAGCCTGGCGGCCATGTCCAGTCGTTCATTTTCCTTCACCTCCGAGTCCGTCACCGAGGGACATCCGGACAAGATCGCCGACCAGATCTCCGACTCGGTGCTCGACGCCGTCCTCGCCGACGATCCCGCGGGACGCGTTGCCTGCGAGACGTTCATCACAACCGGGCTCGTCGTCGTCGGCGGCGAGATCACGACCGACACGTACGTCGACATCCCGGGGCTCGTGCGCGACCAAATCCGCGAGATCGGCTACACGCGCGGCAAGTACGGGTTCGATGCCGACACCTGCGGCGTCACGGTCGCGATCGACAACCAGTCGCCCGACATCGCGCAGGGAGTGGACAGCTCCTACGAGCTGCAGCACGGCGAGGACGACCCGCTCGACCGGGTCGGCGCCGGCGACCAGGGGATGATGTTCGGCTACGCGTCGAACGAGACCGACGAGCTGATGCCGCTGCCGATCATGCTCGCGCACCGGCTCGCCAAGCGCCTTGCCGCCGTGCGCAAGTCGGACGTCCTCCCGTATCTGCGCCCGGACGGGAAGACGCAGGTGACCGTCCGCTACGAGGAGACCGACGGCCGCCGGCGGCCCGTGGAGATCGAGCGCGTCGTCATCTCCACCCAGCATCGCGAGGGCATCGACATCGAGTCCCTGATGAAGCCGGACCTCGCGGAGGCCGTCCTCGAGCCGATCCTCCCCAAGGATCTCTACGACTCGAAGCGGCTCGAGGAGAAGGGCTTCTTCTACTGCAACCCGACGGGCAAGTTCGTCGTGGGCGGCCCGATGGGCGACGCCGGGCTGACGGGTCGCAAGATCATCGTCGACACGTACGGCGGCGCGGCGCCACACGGTGGCGGCGCGTTCTCGGGCAAGGATCCGACCAAGGTCGACCGCTCGGCTGCCTACGCGGCGCGCTACGTGGCGAAGAACGTCGTCGCGGCCGGCCTTGCCGACCGGTGCCAGCTCCAGGTCGCGTACGCCATCGGCGTCGCGCACCCGATGTCGATCCTCGTCGAGACGTTCGGCACCGAGAACGTGCCGGTGGGGACGATCGAGGAGCTCGTCCGCGAGCATTTCGACCTGCGCCCGGCCGCGATCCTCAGGGACCTCGACCTCCGCCGGCCGATCTACGCGAAGACGGCGGCGTACGGCCACTTCGGCCGCGACGACGGCGACTTCACCTGGGAGCGGACCGACAAGGCGGACGCCCTGCGCGCGGCGGCCGGCCTGGCCGAGCCTACGAAGGTCTGACGAAGAGCCCGGCGGCGGCCTTCTCGGAGATCGCCCGCTCGCCGACCTTCTCGATCGCGACCGTGAACTGATCCGCAGCCGGCTCGGCCGTGCGCACGAGGATGCTCGTGCCGGGTACGAGACCCTGGTCGTAGAACCAGTGCAGGAGATCGCCGTCGTGCTCGGCCAGACGCACGATCGTCGCTCGCGTCCCGGCCGGCAGCGTCGCGAGCGGCGCGAGCTCCGCATTCTCGGCCTGCTCCACTTCTGGGTCGACGGGCCAGCCGTGCGGGCAGCGCTGCGGATGGCCGAGCTTGTCGTCGATCCGCTCGATCATCTCGTCGCTGAACGTGTCGCCGAGCTCGTCGGCGCGCTCGTGCGACTCGTAGCCCGTGTAGCCCATGAAGTCGGTGAGCAGCCGCTCGATGATGCGGTGCTTGCGCACGACGCGCTCGGCGCGCTCGCGGCCGGTCTCGGTGAGCAGCGCCTCCTTCTTCTTGCCGCGCTCGATCAGCCCTTCGGCCTCGAGCCGCTTCAGCATCTCGCCCGCCGACGCGCGCGAGACGTGGAGCATCTCGGCGACGCGCGACGCGAGGGGAGGGGAGCCGGCACCGTGCGGCGTGTACTCGCCGATCGGGAAGGCGAGGAAGTAGATCGTCTCGAGGTACTCGTCGACCGAGTGGCCTGCTGCCGGCATGAAGCAATACTGCCGCCCGGCGAGGGTGTAAGGCTACCCTTACAACGTGAGCACCCCGGAGATCCTCCTGCTCGGCGCAATCGCCGGCGTGACGATCTTCCTCGGCCTGCCCGCCGGCCGAATGCAGAACCTCGCTCCCAACGCGCGCGCGGGGCTCTCGTCACTTGCCACGGGGATCCTCGTCTTCCTCTTCTGGGACGTCATGTCCAACGCCGTCGACCCGATCCAGACCTCGCTCGACGCGCACCACTGGGGCAAGTTCTCCGAGCTGAGCGTCCTGGGTGTCGCCGGCTTCGTCGGCGGGTTGATGAGCCTCGTCTACTACGACGCCTGGATGAAGCGGCGAGCGGAGCGGCGCTCGACGACGCTCGTCGGGCCGGGAGCCGCCGCCGTGGACGAGTTCCTCGAGCGCTCGCACCTCGATCTCACGAACCCGGCGGTGCGGCTCTCGTTCCTGATCGCGATCGGGATCGGCGTGCACAACTTCGGCGAGGGCCTCGCGATCGGCCAGGCAGCCGCGGCGAGCGAGATCGGGCTCGCCGTCACGCTGATCATCGGCTTCGGGCTGCACAACGCGACGGAAGGGTTCGGCATCTGCGGCCCGCTCAGCGGCGCAGGGATCGTCCCGAGCTGGCGGCTTCTCGGGCTGCTCGGCCTGATCGGAGGAGTCCCCACCTTCCTCGGCACGGTCGTCGGGCAGGCGTGGGCGAGCGACGCGGTCTCGGTCGTCTTCTTCACCGTCGCCGGCGGCTCGATCCTCTACGTGGTCCGGGAGTTGTTCGCCGTCAACCGCAGGTACGGCAACCCGGTGCTCGGGACCTGGCTCCTCGTGGCCGGCGTGCTGCTCGGCTTCGCAACCGACTTCGTCGTCACCGCCGCCGGCGTCTGAGCCGGTGCCGGGGCGGTCAGTCCCGGACCCGGTCACGCCGATGGGCCCACCGCAGCTGCGGGCTCTCGCGCATCCCCTGCGCCTGCAGTTGCTGCAGGTCCTGTCCGCCGAGGGACCGGCGACCGCTTCCCAGCTTGGGCGGCGGCTGGGGGAATCGAGCGGGGCGACGAGCTATCACCTACGCGCTTTGCATCGGGCCGGGATGGTGGAGGACGCCGAGCAGCGGAATGGACGCGAGCGCTGGTGGCAGCCTGTTCCCGAGCGCCTGATGATCCCGAACTCGGTTCCTCCGCAAGCCTCCGACGAGGAACGCCTCGACCTGGAGGCCGCGCATGCGCAGATCGAGAGCATCCTGGTCGAGCGGGACGAGAAGGCCCTGCAGCGGTGGACCGCGATTCGAAGACGCCGAGCGGCTGGAGGTCCATTTCACGTTCCGCGTGCTGCCGCAAGAGCGGGAGCTGCAGTCAGGAACGTGAGCGTCCCGCCCACTCGCGGTCGAGGATCGCGTAGACGAGCTCACTCTGCCACTCGCCCTTCACCCACTCGTTCTCGACGAAGTTGGCCTCGAGCCGCAGGCCGAGCTTCTCGAGCACCCGGCTCGAGGCGATGTTGCGGGCCTCCGTGCGGCCGATGATGCGGTGCATGACCGCGGTGCCGAAAGCCCAGTCGACGAGAGCACGAGCAGCCTCCGTCGCGAAACCTTTCCCCTGGTGGCGCGGGTCGAAGATGAATCCGATCTCGGCCGTCCGGTCGCGCTCGCTGACCCAGAAGAGACCCACCTCGCCGACCACGATTCCCGACTCGCGCTCGACGGCGACTGCTCCCAGCCAATCGCCTTCAGCGGCCCAGGACGTCGCGGCAATCCTGCGGGTGAGGAGGTCGTGCGTCCGGTCCGGTGAGAACGGTTCGTCGTAGAGGTACCGAACGACCTCCGGGTTCCCCCGCATCGCATGCATGGCGTCGAAGTCCTCGGCCGCGAACGGACGCAGCGTCAGGCGTGCGGTCTCGACGGGCCAATCGGGCGACACGCTCCACGCTCCCCGCCGGCGGCTACGTCTCCCTAGCGCACAACGTGATGCAGCTCGTAGAAGCCGTCCCGGGTCGGCTCGGTGAAGGTGTCGGGACTCGGAAAGGCCTGCGGGCCTTGGTCGACGATGGGCTGGACGTGTTCGGCGAGGAACCGCTCGGCGTCCTCGCGGGTCTCCCACACGTCGAGAATCCGGAACACTCCCGCCTCGTCGTCGAAGCCCGCCGTGTGTGCGATCAGACCCTGGAAGGGCCCGTCGCCGATCTGATCCGCGACCCAGTCGTAGTTCGTCGTCGTGCGATCGGCGATGGCGAACTCCTGGATGTAGGCAACTGCCATGAAAGCCTCCTTTGAGGGTTGCGCGATCATATGACGACCAGGCTCGCGGCTACGCTCGCTGCCCGTGTCCCGCCTCGCCTCCGTCTACCCGATCGTCAGCGCGCGCGCTCTCGCGCGGCCGTTCACGTACGAGATCGCGGACGAGGTGGAGAAGGGCGCGGTGCTCGCGATCCGCTTCGGCAACGCGCGCCGCCGCGGCGTCGTGGTGGACGCCGACGCCGAGGCGCCGCCGGACGTCGAGCCGGTTGCCGCCGAGCGGGTGCTCGAGACGCTGCCGCCCACGCTCGTCGACCTCGCGCTCTGGGTCGCGGATTACTACGGCTCGACGCCTGCCCGCGCACTCGCGCTCGTCGCGCCGTACCAGCCTGCGCGTCGCGGCGAGCGGCGCGAGGTGGCAGCCGCGTCCGCTCTGGCGGCGGAACCGGCGCCCGCGCAGCTCTCCGAGTCGCAGGAGGTGGCACTCGCGCGGATCGAGAGCCTGCTCGCGACCGGAGGCGGCAACGTCATGCTCTCGGGTGCGACCGGGAGCGGTAAGACCGAGGTGTACATCCGGGCGTGCGCGGCCGCCGTCGCCGCCGGTCGCGGCGCGATCGTCCTCGTGCCCGAGATCGCGCTGACGCCGCAGACGCTCGGCCGCTTTCGAGCACGCTTCGGAGACCGCGTCGCAGTTCTCCACTCGGGCCTCACCGAGGCCGAGCGGCGGGACGAGAGGGAGCGGATCGTGTCCGGCGAGGCGCCGGTCGTGGTCGGAGCGCGCTCGGCCGTCTTCGCGCCGCTCCGGTCGCTCGGAGTGATCTGCGTCGACGAGGAGCACGACGCGTCGTACAAGCAGGAGTCCGATCCCCGCTACGACGCCCGCACGGTCGCGGCCAAGCGGGCAGCGCTCGAGGGCGCCGTCGCCATCTTCGGCTCGGCGACGCCGCGGCCGGAGTCCTGGCACGCGCTCGAGCGGCTCGAGCTCGGCGGTCGGATCGCGGCGCCGCTGCCCACCGTCCGCGTCGTCGACCTGCGGCAGGAGACGGGCTATCCGCTCTCCACGCCGTTGCTCGCCGAGCTCGGTCGGCTCGCGGAGGACGGCGGGAAGGCGATCGTCCTGCTCAACCGGCGCGGCGTCGCGCCCGCCCTCCACTGCCGTGCCTGCGGCGCGACCCGCCGCTGCCCGAACTGCGACGTCGCCTTCACGTTGCATGGGGACGGGACCCTCCGCTGCCACCACTGTGGCGCTCGCGAGCCGGCAGGCGAGACGTGCCCGGCGTGCGGTTCCCCCGAGCTCGCGCGGATCGGCGCCGGGACGCAGCGGCTCGAGCGCGAGCTCGAGAAGCACGTCCCCGAGCTCGAGCGAATCCGGCTCGACGCAGACGCGATCGCGAAGCCCGAGCAGCTGCGCGAGGCGCTCGAGCGGTTCGCTCGAGCCGAGCGTGCGGTTCTCGTGGGCACGCAGATGGTCGCCAAGGGGCACCACTTCGCCGGCGTCGAGCTCGCGGCCGTCGTCGACGCCGACACCGGCCTCGGCCTGCCCGACTTCCGCGCCGAGGAGCGGACGTTCCAGCTCCTCACCCAGCTCGCCGGCCGCAGCGGCCGCGACGCGCCCGGCCGCGTCATCATCCAGACGTTCCAGCCCGAGTCGCGCGCCGTGGAGCACGCTGCGCGTCACGACGTGGCCGGCTTCCTGGCGGGAGAGCTCGAGCGACGCCGTGCGCTCGGCTACCCGCCGTTCCGGCATCTCGTACGCGTGCTCGCCTCGGGGCCGGAGCTCGCCGACGCGACTCGGGCGCTCGAGGAGCTGAAGGCCGGGCTCCCGGACTTCGAGCTGCTCGGGCCGGCACCGCTGCTCAGGTTGCGCGGCCGCCACCGCGCCCAGCTCGTCGGCAAGACCGACCGGCCGCGCGCGCTCGCCTCTCGTGCGGCGACACTGCTCGCCGCGGCCGCGCCGGCGATGCGGCGCGCCGGCCTGGCGGCCGTCGTTGACGTTGATCCACAATCCGTGTGATGCGTACCGGAGGCTGTGTCTGCGGCGCAGTTCGCTACACCGTTCGCGGCGAACCGTTCCACGTCGGACGCTGCCACTGCGGGGACTGCCGGAAGCGGTCGGGCAGCACGTACACGATCTACGGGCACTGGCCGCTGAGCGCGTTCGAGACGACCGGCGAATTCGCAACCTACGACCACGACAGCTTCTGCCCGCGGTGCGGCTCGCGACTTTTCCTCATCGACGCCGAAGAAGGCGTGGAGATCCAGCTCGGCTCGCTCGACGACGCACCGTTCGAGCTCCGGCCGCAGGCTGAGCTCTGGATCAAGCGCCGCGAGCCGTGGATCCCCGAGATCGAGGGCGCCGCACAGCACGACGAGAACCGGCGCTAGTCGCCTGCGACGCGCTGGAAGAGGACGAAGTCGCGCCACGCGCCATTGATGCGGAGGTAGCTCCGCGCCACTCCGATCCGCTCGAAGCGGTTCTTCTCGAGCACCCGTTGCGAGGGGAGGTTGTCGACGAGCGTCGCGGCCTCGATGCGGTGCAGCTCGAGCTCGCCGAACGCGTACGCGAGGACCTCGGCGACCGCGCCGGTCGCCAGTCCGCGGCGGTTCCGCGCGCGATCGACCCAATAACCGATGACGCCGCTCTGCAGGCCCTCGGGGACGATGCCGAAGAGATTGATCGTGCCGGCGATCGCGCCGTCGTCGAGGATCGCGAACGGACGCGTGTCCCTTTCGAGTTGCCGCCGGAGTCGCAGGAGCTGGCCGTCCGCCGTGAAGAACGCGGGAGGGTGAACGGGCTCCAAGGGCGCGAGGAATTGGCGGTTGGCGCGGTAGAGCGCCGCGATCTCCTCGGCGTCCTCCGGCCGCACGGGCCGGATCACGACAGAGCTGCTGCGCGGTCTGCGGGGAAACGGGCGAGGATCCACTGGGCGTCGAGCGGCTCGCGCAGGTACGACCGGCCGTTGACGCGGACGAAATCGCGCGTGCGAGGATCCATCGCAAGCCGGGCCTCGGCGGGGAAGTTGCGGTTGTGGCGCTCGATCAGCTCGTTCATCGAGGCGAAGCTCCAACCGTCCGCGAGCTCGCGCCAGCCGGCCGCGAACTCCTCCGGATCTTCGACCTCCTCCGCGAGCGTTCGCCACGCCTCGCCGAGCTGACGCTCGTGCTGGTCGAGGGCGTCCTCGATCGCGCGCAGCCTGCGCATCCAGGCGGCGGGGCCGCCGAGCGCGCGAATGCCCGACTCGGGGTCGGGACGAAAGTTTCGCAGCCTCGACGGAAGCGGCTTCCCGTGTACCGGGCTCGACGCCAGGTCGGCCTCGAGAGTCTCCCGGTCGCGCCGCTCCTGCGGCGTCTCCGCCCGCGTTGGACCCTGGCTCATGATCTCGTTCAGCGTCTTGGGATCCACCTCTCCGAGGGTACAGTCCGCCCCAATGGCGGAGATCGAAGGACAGGTCAAGGACGAGGAGCTCGACCCGGAGCAGCAGGCACGACGACGTCTGGCGCTCGCGCAGATCCGCCAGTACCCGGATTCCGCCCTGAAGATGGCTGCGCGCCCGGTCGAGGACTTCGACGACGACCTGCGGCGGCTCGTCGACAGGATGAAACTGCTGATGGTCGATGCCAGCGGGATCGGGCTCGCCGCAACCCAGGTCGGCGTCCTGCAGCGGCTGTTCGTCTTCCAGGCGTCCGAGGACGAGACCGTCGCGATCGCCAATCCGGAGATCGTCGAGCGCAGCGAGGAGACGACGGTCGAGGACGAAGGCTGCCTCTCGATTCAAGGCGTCCTCCTGCCGGTGGAGCGTCCGACGACGATCGCGATCGTGGGGCAGGACGAGCATGGAGCCAGCGTGCGGTACGAGCTCGACGAGCCCTACGCGCGCGTCGCCCAGCACGAGACCGACCATCTCGACGGCGTCCTCATCCTCGACCGGACGACGCCCGAGGCGCGGCGCGAGGCGCTCGCGAGCCTGCGCCCTCGCATCGTCCTCGGCTAGCCGTGAGCCGCCGGATTGCGGTCGCCGCGACCGCGCCGTTCGGCGCCGACGTGCTCGAGCGGCTGGCCGCGGAGCACGACGTCGTGCAGCTGTTCACCCGGCCCGACAAGCCGCGCGGTCGCGGCCGGAAGCTGGCGCCGACGCCCGCGAAGGCGGTCGCGGAGCGGCTCGGCATCCCGGTCGAGCAGCCGGCCGAGCTCGACGACTCCGTCGGGGTGGCCGCCCACACGGTCGTCGTCTGCGCCTACGGCCTCCTCATCCCGAACTCGCTGCTCGACCGTGCGCTCTGGCTCAACGTGCACCCGTCGCTCTTGCCTCGGTGGCGCGGCGCAGCTCCGGTCGAGCGCGCGATCATGGCCGGGGACGAGGAGACCGGCGTGACCATCCACCGCACGGTCGAGGCGCTCGACACCGGGCCGGTCGCGGCGGAGCGCCCCTTCCCGATAGCCCCCGAAGACGACGCCGGAGTCGTCTACGAGCGCGCCGCCGAGATCGCTGCCGAGCTCCTCAGTGGTGTGCTTGCCGAGGACGAGCCGCGCTTCGAGCCGCAGGCCGAGGACGGCGTCACTTATGCGGAGAAGATCCGCCCGGAGGACCGCGTGCTCGACGAGGACGCGCCGGCGCCGGAGCTCGTGAACCGCGTCCGCGCGCTCTCGCCGCACATCGGCGCGCGGCTCGGCGACTTGATCGTGTGGCGGGCGCAGGTGGCGCAGGACGGCTCGTTCGAGCCGCTCGAGGTGCAGCCCGCGGGCGGCCGCCGCATGGCGTACGACGCGTACCTTCGTGGCCGCCGTTAGCCCTGCGCGTCGGGCGGCGTACGAGGTGCTGCTGCGCGTCTTCGAGCAGGACGCGTACGCCGATCGCGCCTTTCGTACCGCCGCCGAGGGCCTCGACGAGCGAGAGCGCGCGTTCGCGCAACGGCTCGCCTACGGCTCGGTCCAGCGCATGCGGACGCTCGACCATGCGATCGAGACGCTCGGGCGGCGGCCCGTGCGGAAGCTCGACCCGCCGGTGCGCGCAGCGCTGCGGCTCGGCGCGTATCAGCTCGGTTACACGGACACCGCGGTGCACGCTGCCGTCAACGAGTCGGTCGAGCTCGTGCGCGGCGCGAGGCTCGAGCGGGCCGTCCCGTTCACGAATGCCGTCATGCGACGGCTCTCCGACGGGATCATGCGGCTCCTCGAGTCGCTGCCCGACGGCCCGCTGAAGGAGTCGTATCCGGACTGGGTCCACGAGGTCTTCGTGCGCGTACTCGGCGACGAGGGAGCGCTCGCGCTGATGCGGGCGATGAACGAGCCGCTCGAGACCGTCGTCCGGCTCGTGCGTGGCGAGCCGTCGCCGAGCGCGCAGGAGACGGACGTTCCCGGCGCGTACCGCGTGGAGCGCGTGAGTGAGGCGCTCGTCGCGAGCGGCAGGATCTGGCCGCAGAGCCGCGGCTCGCAACTCGCCGGCCTCTGCCTCGGCTCGGAGGACGGCGAGCGCGTGCTCGATCTCTGCGCCGCGCCCGGCGGCAAGACGGGACAGCTGCGCGGCGAGGTGACGGCGGTCGAGATCGACCCGGCCCGCGCCCGCGAGTTGCGCGCGAACCTCGCCACGATGGGCCGGAACGACGTCACCGTCGTCGAGGCCGACGGGACCGCACTGCCGCCCGAGCTCGAAGGCTTCGACCGCGCACTCGTCGACGCGCCGTGCTCGGGCCTCGGCGTTCTCGCCCAGCGGCCCGACCTCCGCTGGCGCGCGAAGCCGCTCCCCGAGCTCCAGGTCGCGCTGCTCCGCTCGGCCGCCGAGCGCGTCCGTCCCGGCGGGACGATCGTCTACTCCGTCTGCACGCTCAACCCGGACGAATGCGAGGCGATCGTCGACGCGAGCGGTCTGCGCGCCCTGCCGCTCGGGGACGAGTGGCCGGCGTTCGCGCATCTGACGCGGCCCGAGTTCCTGCTCACGCTCCCGCATGTCCATGGCACCAGCGGTTTCTTCATCGCTCGTCTCGTACGATCGACAGGATGACCTGGCCGGAGTGGGTGCGGACCACGGAGGTCGAGCCGTCGCTCTACGCGGCGGACTTCGCGCGCCTCGGCGAGCAGGTCGACGTGCTCCTCGGCGCCGGGTGCCGCATCTTCCATTTCGACGTCGGCGACGGGCACTTCGTCGAGCCGGTCACCATCGGCCCAGTCGTCCTCGAGTCGATTGCGCCGCGCGTACACGAGGCCGGCGGGGTGCTCGACTGCCACCTCATGGTCGACAACCCGCTGCGCCACTTTCCGCAGATCGCCAGGGCCGGCGGTGACAGCGCGACGTTCCACTACGAGGTCGTGGACGACGTGCCCGCCACGATCGCCGCGGCGCGTGAGCACGGCCTCCAGGTCGGCGTCGCCTTCAATCCCGAGAGCGAGCCGGAAGACGTGGCCACGGTCGCGGGGGACGCTGACCTCGTGTTGTGCATGAGCATCCATCCCGGTTACAGCGGCCAGAAGTTCAGACCCGACGCGGTCGACCGGATCCGGCGGCTGCGGGCGGCGCTGCCCGAGCACATTCACATCCAGGTCGACGGCGGTATCGACCACGAGACCATCGGCCCGGCCTACGAGGCCGGCGCGACGCTCCTAGTCGCCGGCTCTGCGGTCTTCGGCCGCGGCGACCTTGCGGACGCCTACCGCGGCCTCGTCCGGGATCTGGAGTGAGCCACTTTCTGCGGGCGCTCGAGCTGGCCGAGCGCGGACGCGGCGAGACCCGCGACCATCCGCTCGTCGGCGCCGTCGTCGTGCGCGACGGCGAGGTCGTGGGGGAGGGCTGGTACGAGTACGACGGCATCCGCCACGCCGAGGCAATCGCGCTCGAGCGGGCCGGCGACTCCGCGCGCGGGGCCACGCTCTACGTGACGCTCGAGCCCTGCTCCCACCACGGGCGCACGCCGCCCTGCGCCGACGCCGTCATCGCGGCCGGGGTCGCCCGCGTCGTCGTCGGCGCCCGCGACCCGAACCCGGTCGTCGACGGTCGCGGCCTCGACCGCCTTCGCGCTGCCGGGATCGAGGTGGAGCTCCTCGACGACCTCGCGGCGCGCCGGCAGAACGAGGCGTGGCGTCTCTGGAAGTCCCTCGGCCGGCCCTTCGTCACCTTCAAGGCCGCCGTCACGCTCGACGGTCGCGTCACCGTCCCTGGCCGCCGCTGGGTGTCCGGCGAGGAGTCACGGCGGCGGGTGCACGAGCTGCGCGCGGCTGCGGACGCGGTCGCGGTGGGGATGGGAACGGTGCGCACCGATGCGCCGCGGCTCGACGCGCGCGACGTCGACGCCGCGAGGCAACCCCGGCGGCTCGCATTCGGGCGAGGCCCTTTGCCGGAGGGATCCGAGCTCGAGCTCCGCAGCGGACCGCTCGAGGACGAGCTGAGCGCGCTCGCCGCGGAGGGCGTGCAGTCCCTCCTGCTCGAAGGCGGCCCGAAGCTGGCCACGGCGTTCCTCGCGGCCGGCCTCGTGGACAAGCTGCTCCTCTTCGTCGCGCCCGTCGTCGCCGGTGAAGGCCCACACGTGCTCGGTCCTCTGCCGGCCCCGCTGGACCTCCTGCATCTCCGGGTTGAGCCGTGCGGGGACGACGTGCTCCTCGAGGCGTACCTGCGCGAGCCGTAACCTTTGTCTCATGTTCACGGGCATCGTCCGAGAGGTCGGAGCTGTCGTCGCCTTCGACGGCTCTCGTCTCGTCGTCGAGGCGCCCGGGACCGCGACCGGAGCGGCGGTCGGCGACTCGGTCGCGGTGGCGGGCGTGTGCCTGACGGTCGTCGAAGCGGGCGAAGGACGGCTCGCGTTCGACGTCGTCCCCGAGACCTTGTCCCGGACGGTGCTCGGCGGCCTCGAACAGGGCAGATCCGTCAACATCGAGCCGTCGCTGCGCGTCGGCGACCAGCTCGGCGGCCACGTCGTGCAGGGACATGTCGACGCGGTCGGCCGCGTGCGCGCCGTCGAGCCGGAAGGAGACGGCCGCCGCGTCTGGGTGGACGCGCCCGGGACCGTGCTCGGCTATTGCATCGAGAAGGGCTCGATCGCAGTCGACGGCGTCTCGCTCACGGTCGCGGCGTTCGACGACGACGGCTTCGAGGTGGCGCTGATCCCGCACACGCTCGCGGTGACGACGCTCGGCCGGCTCGAGCCGGGTGACGAGGTCGACCTCGAGGCCGACGTGCTGGGCAAGGTCGTCGAGCGCCTTCTCGCGGCGAGGCTCTCGTGAGCTCCGCCGTGACCCCGTTCGCCTCCATCGACGAGGCGGTCGAGGACATCCGGAACGGGAAGATGGTGGTCGTCGTCGACGACCCCGAGCGCGAGAACGAGGGCGACCTCGTCGTCGCGGCGCAATTCGCCACGCCGGAGGCCGTCAACTTCATGGCGATGCACGCGCGCGGTCTCGTCTGCCTCTGCCTGACGGGCGAGCGCTGCGAGCAGCTCGGCCTGCCGCAGATGACGTCTCGCAACGAGGCGCGGCTCGGGACGGCATTCACCAACTCGGTCGAGGCGCGTGAGGGCGTGACGACCGGCATCTCGGCGGCCGACCGTGCCCACACGATCCAGGTCGCGATCGACCCGGCCTCGTCGCCGCACGACCTCGTCCAGCCCGGCCACGTCTTCCCGCTCCGTGCGCGAGACGGCGGCGTCCTCGTGCGCGCCGGCCAGACGGAGGCCGCAGTCGATCTCGCCCGCCTAGCGGGGCTCGTGCCGGCCGGCGTCGTCTGCGAGATCATGAACGAGGACGGGACGATGGCCCGCGTCCCCGACCTCGTGCCGTATTGCGAGCGGCACGGGCTGCGGATGATCACCGTCGCCGACCTGATCGAGTACCGGCGGCGGACGGAGAAGCTCGTCGAGCGCGTCGTCTCGGTGCAGCTGCCGACCGAGTTCGGCCACTTCACGGCCATCGCCTTTCGCGAGACCCTCACAGGCCGCGAGCACGTTGCTCTCGTCATGGGCGAGGTGGGCGAGAACGTGCTCGTTCGCGTCCATTCCGAGTGCCTCACCGGCGACGTATTCCACTCGCTGCGGTGCGACTGCGGCGAGCAGCTCGAGGCCGCGCTCGGCGCGATCGCCGCCGAGGGGCGCGGCATTGTCCTCTACATGGCACAGGAAGGGCGCGGCATCGGCCTGCTCAACAAGCTCAAGGCCTACGAGCTGCAAGAGCGGGGGCTCGACACCGTCGACGCGAACCTCGCGCTCGGCTTCGCCGCCGACGAGCGCGAGTGGGGGATCGGCAACCAGATCCTCGCCGAGCTGGGGATCACGACGATGCGCCTGCTCACGAACAACCCGAAGAAGGTCTCCGGTGTCGAGGCGTACGGGTTGAGGGTGACCGAGCAGGTGCCGATCGAGATGCCGCCTCATCCCGAGAACGCTAGGTATCTGGCCGCCAAGCGGGATAAGCTCGGACACAAGTTGCATCACCAGGATCTGAAGTTCGAGTCGGAGGGCGAATGAGTTCAGAGGGCTTCTGGCCGGGCGAGGCGCCGGCAGAGCAGGACGAGGCGCGCGAGCCCGAGGTCGCGGCGGTCGCGGTGCCTCCGGCCGCGGAGCCGCTCGGCTGGCCGCAGCCGCACGAGGAAGAGGACGCGACGAACGGCGCGGAGCCCGAAGGCGAGGCCGAGCCCGAGGCCGCTGCCGAGCCCGAGGCGGCCGACGAGCCTGAGGCGGAGGCCGAGGAGGAGCAGGAGGTCGCTCCCGTCGGGCACGTGCCCGGCGACCTGGACATCCCGGACGGTGTGGCGGTTCTCGAAGGCTCCCCGTCGGGCGCCCAGCGAACGGTCGGCATCGTCGTGTCGCGCTTCAACGGCGAGATCTCGAACCAGCTTCTCGGCTCGGCGCTCGAAGCGCTCGCCGCGGCGGGCGTGGGCGAGGCGCGGATCACCGTGATGCCGGTCCCGGGCGCGTTCGAGTTGCCGATCGGCGCGATGGCTCTCGCGAAGACGCGCCGTTACTCGTGTGTCGTCGCTCTCGGCTGCGTCATCCGTGGTGAGACCGCGCATTTCGACTACGTCGCCGGCGAAGCGGCGTCGGGCTTGCAGCTCGCAGGCCTCGAGACGGGCGTGCCGGTGGCGTTCGGCGTTCTCACGGTGGACACGACCGAGCAGGCGGAGGCCCGCGTCGACAAGGGTGCCGAAGCCGTGCGCGCCGCGCTCGAGATGGCCGATCTGTTCTCCCAGGTGCGCAAGCAGGCACGCGGATAGCGGCTACGCGGCGTCGGCTATCCTGGGCCGCCGATGTCCAAGGTCTGCGCAGTCTGTGGCAAGAAGCCCGGCTTCGGTAACCACCGGAGCCATTCGATGGTGGCGACGAAGCGCCGCTTCGACCCGAACCTCCAGCGCGTCCGCGTGCTGATCGCCGGGAAGGCGACGCGGGCGTACGTCTGCACGCGCTGCCTCAAGGCCGGCAAGGTCCAGAAGGCGCTCTAGCTCACATCGCGCGCAACCGCGCGCAGGGGTCGACGGTCGAACCCAGCGATGGAGGCGGGACACGCGCTTTCTTCGGGGCTCGGCCGGATCACGATCTCGAGTGAGGCGATCGCACAGATCGTCGCCGAGACCGCGCTCGAGTGCTACGGCGTGGTTGGAATGAAGGGCTCGCTGCGCGGGCAGCTCGCGCGCGCCCGCCGTCGGCCGCGCGGCATCGAGATCGGTCGTGACGGCGGCAAGGTGACCGTCGATCTCCACGTCGTCGTCGAGTACGGCCTCAACCTCGCGGAGGTGGCCTCGAGCGTGAGCAATCGCGTCGCGTACGAGGTCGAGCGCCTGACGGGGCTCTCCGTGCGCGCGGTCGAGGTGCACGTCGACGACGTGCGAACCGGCGGGAAGTGAGCGCCGAGGCGGATCTCGAGCTCGTTTGCAGCCTCGCGGGCGCGGCGCTCGCGTCGCTCGAGGCGAGCCGCGGCCGCATCGACGACCTCAACGTCTATCCGGTGCCCGACGGCGACACCGGCACCAATCTCACTCTGACTGTGCGCGCGGTTGCGGAAGGTCTTGCTTCGGCTGAGCCCATGGACCGGCCGGCGCTCGCGCACGCCGTCGCGCGGGCGGCGCTCATGGGAGCGCGGGGCAACTCCGGCGTGATCCTCTCCCAGATCGTCCGCGGGGTCGCCGACGTGCTCGCGGAGTCGACCGACGGTATCGACACGGCGCTGACTGCGCGCGCGTTGCGCGGCGCTTCCGACGCCGCGTATCGCGCGGTGCGGCGGCCGGTCGAGGGGACGATGCTCTCGGTCATCCGCGAGCTCGCGGAGGAGGCTGAGCGGCGGGCGGCCGAGCCCGAGCCTCTCGGCAGCTTCCTCGTCGAGCTAGTGCATCACGGGGAGGGGGCGGTCGCGCGCACGCCCCAGCAGCTCGACGTCCTGCGCGAGGCCGGAGTGGTCGATGCGGGCGGAGCTGGACTCGTCGAGCTCCTCCGCGGCCTCGCCGGCGTGGTCACGGGCGAGGCGCTGCCCGCCGCACCCGAAGCCGTCGCACCGCTGAGCGCCGACGCGATTCACCTCGAGCCGTCCCGCTACCGCTATTGCACGGTGTTCGTCGTCGAGGGGGACGCGCTCGTGCGCGACGAGCTCGAGGCGCAGCTCGAACGGCTCGGCGACTCGCTCGTCGTGGTCGGCGACGAGACCGCGCTGAAGGTGCACGTCCACACCGACGACCCGGGCGCCGCACTCTCGCTCGGCACCGCCGCCGGCACGATCGAGGGCGTCGAGATCGCGAACATGCAGGAGCAGCAGGAGCAGCGAGAACGGCGGCTGTCGCTCGTCCCGGCCGCGGACGTAACCGTGAAGTGCGGTGTCGTGGCGGTCGTCGCGGGGGAGGGGAACCGGCTCCTTTTCGAGACGCTCGCTGAGCCGGTCGGGACGATCCGAGTCGTGTCGGGCGGCCAGACCGCCAACCCGTCCACGGCCGAGCTCATCGCGGCGATCGACGGGCTCGCAGCCGAGGAAGCGATCGTCCTGCCGAACAACTCCAACGTGCGTCTCGCCGCCGAGCACGCGGCCGAGCAGTCGGAACAGCTCGCCGAGGTCGTGCCGACGGACTCGATTCCCGCCGGTCTCGCCGCGCTCGTGGTCTACGACGGAGCGCGCAGCGCCGCCGAGAACGCCGCGGCGATGACCGAAGCCGCCGCGGCTGTTGCGACAGGAGAGGTGACCCGCGCCTCGCGGGACGTCGACCTGAACGGGCTCGAGATCAACAGCGGTGACTGGCTCGGGCTCGCGGACGGCGAGCCGGTCGCAGGAGGGAACGATTTCACCGCCGTCGCGATCGAAGTGGTCGCGCGCCTGCTTGCGGAGCCGCGTGCCGTCCTGACCCTCCTCGCCGGAGCGGAGCCGCCCCCGCTCGACGGGCTCGTGGAGCAGCTCGCGTCGTCGCATCCGGAGCTGGAGGTCGAGGTGCACGACGGCGGCCAGCCGCACTACCAACTCCTGCTCGGCGCGGAATAGGCTGACGCGATGCCCCCGGTCCGGATCCTGCTCGTCGAGGACAACGAGGTCTTCCGGGATGCCCTCGAGCTTCTGCTCGGGATGCGGAACGACGTCGAGATCGTCGCCTCCGTCGGTGACGGCGGGGCCGCGGTCGCGGCGGCGCTCGAGCACCGGCCGGACGTCGTGCTGATGGACTACCGCCTGCCCGTCCTCGACGGGATCCAGGCGACGGCGCAGGTCGTCGAGGCGCTTCCGGATGTCGCGGTCGTGGCGCTGACGGCGTCCGCGGACGCCGCGGAACGTGTCGCGCTCGTCGAGGCGGGCGCGGTCGCCTGCCTCGCCAAGGACCAGGAGCTCGACGAGATCGTGGCGGCGATCCTGCACGCTGCTGCCGCGGTGTGAGGCTCACGGCCGACAACACGGCGATCGTCCTCGACTCGACCGCCGACCTGCCCAACGCCGCCGGCCGCTTCCCGAACTGGCGCGTCGTTCCCCTTTACGTCAACTTCGGCGACGAGAGCCTGCGCGACGGTGTGGAAATCGACGCCGCGGAGTTCTACCGGCGGCTGCAGGAGACGAGCGTCTTTCCCACGACGTCGCAGCCGACGCCGGGCGACTTCCTCGCCTGCTACCGCGAGCTCGGAGGGTACGAGCGGATCTACTCGCTGCACGTCTCGGCGCGGGTCTCCGGCACCTTTGCGAGTGCCGAGGCAGCGGCAGCCGAGCTCGGCGACGGGCGGGTGCGCGCTGTCGACACCGAGACCGCTTCCGCCTCGATCGCGATGCTCGCGCTCGCGATCCAGCGCCGGCTCGACCATGGCACGAGCGACGAGGAGATCGACACGCTCGTCGAGCGCTACCGCCGGGAGCGCGGCCTCCTGTTCACGGTCGACACGCTTGGGTTCCTCCAGCGCGGCGGGCGGATCGGGAAGGCGGCCGCGTTCGCGGGCACGCTGCTGCAGGTCAAGCCGATCCTTTCGATCGAGGACGGCGAGGTCGTCCCCGTCAAGCGCGTGCGCGGCGAGAGGAAGGCCCTCGCCGAGCTTGCCGCGGCACTCGAGACCGAGACGCGGGACGAGCCCGGCTTCCGGCTCGGCATCGCGCATGCCGCAGCGCCGGAGCGGGCGGCCGAGCTCGAGGCGCTCGTGCGCGACCGTCGGCCGCAAGCCGAGCTAGAGCTCGTCGTCACCCTGGGCGCGGTGATCGGTGCTCACGCCGGGCCGGGCACGCTCGCGCTCTTCTGGTTCCGGGACTCCGGCTGACGTCCGGTCCGCGCGGGATACTCCCCTGCGCCCGGTGCCGCGGACGATGACAAGCGCCCGTCGACAGACGGTCTTTGCCAGCCTGGACCAGCCCGGGGTCTGGCCGCCGACGCCGCGCGCCCTACGGCCGCAGCGGCTCGACCTCGCGCTCGACTCGTTGCCCGGCGTCGCCGCGACGACGCAGCGGAAGCTCGGGAAGCTCGGGCTCGCCAGCGTGCGCGACGTGCTCGAGCACCGGCCGCGGCGCTACGAGACCGCGGCGGAAGAGGTTGCGATCGCGGAGCTCCGCGAGGGGGAGGAGCTCGTCGTCTCGGGCCGCGTTCTCAACGTCGAGAAGCGCCCCATGCGAGGCCGGCGGCGGACGCGGATCGTCGCGCGGGTCGCCGACGACACGGCGACGGTCAGCGTCACCTGGTTCAACCAGCCGTGGCTCGCCGACCGCCTCAAGCCGGGAACGGAGATCCGGCTGCGCGGCAAGCTCGGCCGCTTCGGCTTCGAGCCGCGCTCGTACGACATCGGGGACGACGCGCGAGCCACGGCCGACTTCGCTCCGGTCTATCCCGCGGCGGAGGAGATCGCCGCCGCGACGGTGCGGCGGGTCGTCGACGCGGCACTCCCGCTCGCTGTTCACGTTCCGGATCCGCTGCCCGCCGCGCTGCGTGAGCGCGAAGGCCTGGCGTTGAAGCGCGACGCGCTCGCTGCCGTGCACCGGCCGCGCGATCTCCGCGAGGCGGAGACGGGACGGCAGCGGCTTGCGTTCGAGGAGCTGCTCGTCCTCCAGGTCGGCATCGCGCGGCGCGCGGCCGAACGCGAGCGAACCCTCGCTCCGGGGCTGGGTGAGCCGGGCGAGCTCATCCACCGTTATCGCCAGGCGCTGCCATTCGCACTCACGCCGTACCAGGAGCAGGCGATCCGCGAGATCGACGGCGACCTGGCGGGCACGATCCCGATGCAGCGTCTGCTGCAGGGCGACGTCGGCTCCGGCAAGACAGTCGTCGCGCTCTACGCGCTGCTGCGCGCGGTCGAGAACGGGCGTCAGGGCGCGCTCATGGCTCCGACGGAAACCCTTGCTGAGCAGCACTTTTTGACGATCGCCGACCTCTGCCTCGAGCTCGGAGTCAGCTGCGCACTCCTCACGAGCTCCTCCGGCAAGCGCGAGCGCGAGGCGGCGCTCGGTGTAGACGTCGTCGTGGGGACGCACGCGCTGATCCAGGAAGGCTTCGAGCTGCGAGACCTCGCCGTCGCGGTCGTCGACGAGCAGCACCGCTTCGGCGTCGAGCAGCGCTCTGCGCTCGCGGCCGGCCGCGCTCCGCACGTCCTGCACATGACGGCAACGCCGATCCCGCGCACGCTCGCGCTCACCGTCTACGGCGACCTCGAGGTCTCCGAGATCGCGAAGCCGCCCGCCTCGCGCAAGCCCGTGATCACGAGCTGGATCACCGAGGATCGGGCCTCCGAGGCGTACACGAGGTTGACCCGCCTGCTGCGCGAGGGACGGCAGGCCTACGTCGTCTGCCCGCTGATCGAGGCGTCCGAGACGTCGCTCGCGCGGGCGGCGGAGGAGGAGGCCGAGCGGCTGCGGCGGGCCGAGCTGCGCGAGTTCCGCGTCGGCTGCCTTCACGGCCGGCTCAAAGCGGCAGAGCGGCGCGACCTGATGTCCCGCTTCAAGGCGTGCGACCTCGACGTGCTCGTCGCGACGACCGTGATCGAGGTGGGCGTCGACGTCGCGAACGCGACGGTGATGATCGTGCAGGAAGCCGACCGCTTCGGTCTCGCGCAGCTGCACCAGCTGCGCGGCCGTGTCGGTCGCGGCGCCGAGCAGTCGTATTGCCTGCTCGTCTCGCGCGCGAAGGAGGAGCTGACGGAATCCGCACAGTCCCGGCTGCAGGCGCTCTGTGAGACGAGCGACGGCTTCGAGCTCGCCGAGGTCGACCTCGAGCTGCGCGGCGGCGGCGCACTGCTCGGCACGCGGCAGTCGGGCCTCTCGGACCTTCGCTTCGCTCACCTCCTCCGCGACCGGGACCTGCTGGAACGCGCTCGCGCGGAGGCGGCGGGAATCGAGCCTGGACCGCTGCAGGACGCTGCTGCCGCGCTCTTCGCCGAGGTCGAGCCGGAGGCACTCGCATGAAGCTCCTGCGTCGCCTACTCGGCCGCCGGCGGCCCGCACCGCGGCCGGCCGACGCTGAGCGGCTGCAGCGGATCTACCGCGAGACGCATCGTCAGGTAGAGAAGCTCCGCCGCGCCGCCTGATCGAGCAGCTCCGCGAGCTCGCGCGGGCGCTCGAGCATCGGCGAGTGGCCCGCGTCGAGCTCGATCGGTTCCACGCCGAGAACGTCCCGGGCGAGGTGGCGCTGCCATTCGGGCCGGATCACGGCGTCCCGAGCGCAGACGATGTAGACGGGGCTCTCGACGGCGACCGTGTCATGCACGATCGGAGCCTGCTTGCGGAGCCTCGACGCCAGCTCTGCGCATTCGGGCGGGTACTGGAGCTCGGCCGCGGCCACGGCGGGGTCGGGGTAGTACGAGCGGCCCAGCTCGTCCTCCATCTGGCCGTCGCCGAAGCCGGGCGCCAGGACGTCAGGCCCGCCCGTGCCGCCGACGCCCGCGGTGAGGAAGACGTGCGTGCGCGCCTCGACCAAAGGGATCGTGAAGCCCCCGAGCGAGTGCCCGACCACGATGTCCGCCCCGGGGACGGCAGCGGCGTACTCCTCGACGCCGGCCGCGACGTCCTCGCACGGAAGATCCGGCGCATGGACGACATGGCCGCGCGCCTCGAGCTCGACGCGAACGAGGTCCCAGCACCAGCCGCCGTGCCACGACCCGTGGACGAGAGAGAACGACGCCATGCGACGATCCTCCCATGCGCGTGATCGCCGGCAGCCGGAAAGGGCACAAGCTCGCCGCGCCGCACGGCCTCGACACGCGGCCGACCTCCGACCGCGTCCGGGAGAACATCTTCAACCTGATCGGCCCGCTCGACGGAGCGCGCGTGCTCGATCTCTTCGCGGGATCGGGAGCGCTCGGGATCGAAGCGCTGTCGCGCGGCGCCGCCGGCGCAGTCTTCGTCGAGCACGATCCGGAGGCCCTGCGGGCAATCGAGCGCAACCTCGACCACCTGCGCCTGACAGGCGCACGCATCGTCCGCGGCGACGTGCTCCGGACGATCGCGCAGGAGGCGACGGCGGGCGCGAAGTACGATCTCGTGCTGGTCGACCCTCCCTACGGCATGCTCACCGAGATCCAGCCACGCCTCGCGCGCCACCTGCCCTCGCTGCTCGCAGCGAGCGGCCTTGTCGTCCTCGAGACCGACGCACGGACGGAGCCCGAGCTGCCGCTGCCGATCCGGACGACGCGCAAGTACGGCCAGACGCGCGTCACCCTCTTCGAGGCCGTTTCAACGTGATCACCGCGATCGCTCCCGGCTCGTACGACCCCGTCACGAACGGCCACGTCGACGTGATCACGCGCGCGGCCGGAATCTTCGACCGCGTGGTGGTCGGCGTCGTGGGGATGCCGCAGCACAAGGAGCCGATGTTCGCGGTCGAGGAGCGGGTCGAGTTCCTGCGCGGTGCCCTCTCCGGCCTCGGCAACGTCGAGATCGACGTCTTCCGCGAGCTCGTCGTCGACTTCGCGCGCAAGTGGGAAGCGAAGGCGATCGTCAAAGGCCTTCGCGTGATCTCGGACTTCGAGTGGGAGTTCCAGATGAACCAGCTCAACCGGACGCTCGCGCCCGAGGTGGAGACCGTCTACGTGATGGCGAGCCCGCAGGTGAGCTTCGTCTCCTCGAGCGGGGTGAAGGAGATCGCGGCCTTCGGCGGCGACGTCTCGGCGCTCGTTCCGGCACCCGTGGCGCGGCGCCTCGCCGACCTCTTCCCGGACGGCCGGCCGGGCACGCCCGAGCGCCCAGGCGAGTAACGACAACGGTATCGGCCGCTACGAGGGTTACACTGCTCAGCCAATGGACGTATTAGTTCTGATCGACAAGCTCGACGACCTCGTTCACAACGCCAAGGCCGTCCCGCTCACCGACCAGGTGCGCATCGACCGCGAGGAGATCTACGACATCCTCGACCAGATGCGGGCCACGATCCCCGAGGAGATCAAGCAGGCTCGTTGGATCGTCAAGGAGCGGCAGGAGATGCTGGCCGAGGCAAAGCGCGAGGTCGACCGGCTTCTCGCCGAGGCGCGGGAGCAGGCGGTGCGCGAGGCGTCGCAAACCGAGATCGTGAAGATCGCGGAGCGGCAGGCCGACGAGATCGTCGACGATGCGCGGCGGGGCGCGCGCGAGATGAAGCTCGAGATGGAGGATTGGGCCGACAACCAGCTCGCCTCCCTCGAGGTCAATCTCGAGCGGTTCCTCACCGCCGTCCGGCGGGGTCGCGAGCGGCTGCACGAGCGGTCGCAGGAGTCGGTCATCGCGGGCATCGGCGCCAACGGTGACGTCGCCGACGACGAGCGCTTCTAGCTCCTAGCCGGACCGTCCGTGGCCGAGCTCGCCGTCTGCGCCACCTGCGGCGTCCAGTTCGGCACTGCCGATCCGGATCGCTGCCCGGTCTGCGAGGACGTGCGCCAGTACGTGCCGCAGTCGTGTCAGGAGTGGACGACAGTCCCCGACCTCTGTCGTGACCATCGGAACGTGATCCGCGACGACGCCGGCTTCCTCGGCGTCGGCACCGAGCCGGCCTTCGCGATCGGGCAGCGGGCACTCCTCGTGCCCTGGCGCGACTCGAACCTCCTCTGGGACTGCATCACGCTGCTCGACGACGAGACCGCGACCGAGATCGAGCGCCGGGGGGGCATCGCCGCGATTGCGATCTCGCATCCGCATTACTACTCCGCGGTGGTCGAGTGGGCCGACCGCTTCGATTGCTCCGTCCTCCTGCATGAAGACGACGCGGAGTGGGTGATGCGGCCGTCGCCTCGGATCGAGCACTGGCACGGCGAGGCGAAGGAGCTCGGAGGCGGATTGACGCTCCTTCGCTGCGGCGGTCACTTCGCGGGCGGGCAGGTGCTCCACGTCGAGCCGCGGCGCGCGCTCCTCTCGGGCGACATCGTCCAGGTGATTCCCGACCGCGCCTGGGTGAGCTTCATGTACAGCTATCCGAACCTCATCCCGCTCCCCGCTGAGGCGGTGCAGCGGATTGCGCGCGTTCTCGAGCCTTTCGCGTTCGACACGATCCACGGCGCGTGGTGGGACAGGCTCGTGCCGCGCGACGGCAGCGGTGTCGTGCAGCGTTCGGCCGAGCGGTACTGCCGTGCGCTCGAGGGCGAGCTGCCCTAGGCCGTCGCGACCTCGCGCGCCAGCGCGACGAACGCCTCGGCTGCCTGCGCGCGGTAGCGGTCGCGGTGCCACGCGAGGACGAGCGTGCGAGGCGGGATTCGCGAGCCGAACGGCAGCATCTTCACAGCCGGGTCGCGCGGGTCGACGACGAGGCGCGGCTCGATCGCGGCACCGAGATCCTCGGCGACGAGCGCGCCGAGCGTGCCGTTGTCGTCGGTGCGGAAGACGACGTTTAGCTCCGGAACCCGGCCGGCGAGGAAGCGGTCGGGCTCGTCGGTCGTGCGACGCCCGATCAGCGGCAGCTTCGCGACCTCACGCAGCGGCGGCGCCGCGTCGAGCTTCGCGAGCTCCGAGCGAGCCGACACGAGCAGCACGTACGGATCCTGCAGGATCTCGGCCCACTCGAACGGCCCTTCGGGCAGGGGGAGGTCGGCAAAGGTCAGGTCGAGCTCGCCGTGTTCGAGCAGGCGAAGGAGATCCGTGGCCGAGCTCTCCTCGCGCACGCGAACACCGACGAGCGGCCACTGCTCGCGAAAGCGACGGACGAGAGCGGGGAGGAGGCGCGCGCCGACGCTCTGGTAGATGCCGACGCGGAGGGTTCCCGCGGCTCCTTCGGCCAGCGCGGCCATGTCGGCGCGGGCTGCGTCGAGTCGCGCGACGATCGCATCCGCGTGTCCGAGCAGGAGGAGGCCGGCCTCGGTCGGCTCGACGCGGCGAGGGCCGCCCGGCCGGTCGAAGAGCCGCTGTCCGACGATCCGCTCGAGCTGGGCGATCTGCTGGCTGACCGCGGACTGGGTATAGCCGAGCTCGCGCGCCGCGCGGCCGAACGAGCGCGTGCGTGCGACCGCTTCGAGAGCCGCAAAATGCCGCAATTCGACGCCCAGCCATTGATCAGCACTCATGATCGATACGAACAATAACTCCATTTGCCCTGATCGATCGGCGTCGGCACCATGGACGCGTGAGAACGAAAATCGTCATCGCGCTCGGGATCGTCTATGTCGTCTGGGGATCGACCTACCTGGCAATCGCCGTGGCCGACCGGACGCTGCCGCCGCTGCTGATGCTCGCCGTCCGGTTCGGGCTGGCCGGTGGGCTCATGTACGGGTGGTCACTCTGGCGCGGCGATGTCGCGCGCGCCCGGCCGGGACGTCGCGAGTGGACGGCGGCCGCGATCGTGGGCGGGCTGCTCCTGTTCGTCGAGACCGGCGGCGTCGCGTGGGCCGAGCAGCGGGTCGCCTCCGGGCTGACCGCTCTGCTCATCGCTGCCGTGCCGCTGTTCTCGGCGCTTTTCGACCGTACCGTCTTCGGGATCCGCATCTCGTTCGGCGCACTCGGCGGAATCGCCACCGGTCTGTTCGGGGTCGCGCTGCTCGTCGGCCAGAGCGCGCACATCGACCCGGTCGGCGCCGCGGTGATCCTCGGTGGAGGCCTCGCCTGGGCGGGCGGTTCCGCCTACGCGCGCGTCGCGCCGCTGCCGAGGGCGCCGTTCCTGTCGGCCGCGATGCAGATGCTCTGCGCCGCCGCGCTGCTCGCCGTCACGGGCGCGGCGATGGGAGAGATCGGCCGCGTCCATCCAGGCGCGGTCTCCTCGGGCTCGCTCGCTGCGTTCGCGTATCTCGTCGTCTTCGGCTCGATCGTTGCTTTCACGGCCTACGGCTGGCTTCTCAGGAGCGGTGCGCCGACCGTGGTCATCTCGACGTACGCATACGTCAACCCCGCGATCGCCGTCTTCCTCGGTTGGGCGTTCGCGGGTGAGGCTGTCGGAAGCCGGGAGCTCGCCGCCGGCGCAATCGTCGTCGCCTCGGTCGGGATGCTCGTCCTCGCCCGCGAGCCGCACGCCCACGAGCACGCGGAGCCGCTGCCGGAGACGGTCGGCCCGTACCTCCGGCGCAAGGAGGCGCAGGAGGGTTCGATCCGGCCGGTGCCGCAGCTCGCCGACCTGCGCCGCATGGCTCCCTGAGTAGCCCGAGACCTCTTCCCGGCCGCGCTACGGTGGCGGCATGACCACGTTCGACCTCCGCAAGCTTCGACTTCGCTCGGGCGACCAGGCTCGCGAGCGCGTCGAGATCGAGCTCGAGCCGCTCGTGCTCGGCGGCCAGAGCTACGAGCCACGGCCGAATCCCGTGCCCGCCGAGCTTCTCGTCACCCGCGCTTCGAGCGGCACAGTGCTCGAGCTCTCGTTCGACGTCACGCTCGCCGGACCGTGCTTCCGCTGCCTCCAGGACGCTGCGCTTTCGGTCGAGCTCCGCCTCCGCGAGTACCAGGCGACGAAGTCCGAGACCGACGAGGATCAGACCGAGTACCTCGACGACGACCGGGTCGACCTCTCCGCCTGGGCGCGCGATGCGATCGCCCTCGCGCTGCCCGACCAGATTCTCTGCCGGGACGACTGCGCCGGGCTCTGTCCCGTCTGCGGCAAAGACCTGAACGCCGAGCCCCATGAGCACGTCGAGGAGCGCACCGACCCGCGCTGGGCGAAGCTCAGCGAGTTGAAGACGGAATGACGAACGGCGTCGTCGTCGTGAGGCGGACGAAGCCGAGCCGCTCGAGGATCGGGCGGCTCGTGGGCAGCGCGTCCGAGTAGAGCCAGCGGTAGCCGCGTTCGCGTGCGAGCTCGGCTCGTTTCGCGACGACCGCGCGGTAGAAACCTCGCCCGCGGAACTCCGGCAGCGTGACGCCGCCGAACAGGCCGGCGAACTCCACGCCCTCCTCGAAGTCGACGCGTCCGCCGGACACAGGCTGTCCGTCGACGACGGCGACGACCGCGGCGGTCCTGTCCGGGAGGCCCGCGCCGTGTCGTCGACCGAAGACGCGATCCGCGAGCTCGATGAACTCGTCGGTCGCGAGGCGAACCTCGATCTCCGCAGGCGGAGGCGCGATCGAGGCGGCCTCGGCGACGACCACCGTCTCCTCGTCCTCCGGCTCGAGCCCGGCGGCGACGAGTCGCTCGCGCAACTCGGGCCCGTCGTGGGAGTAGTACTTCCACTCGACGTGCCCGGGGATCTCGCGCATCCGGGCGACGAGCGGTTCGACGTCCCCGTCGTCGGGGCGCCACAGCACCGCGCTCCAGCTCTTGCTCACGAACAGCCCGTCGGGTGCGGCCAGTCGCCGCATCTGGTCGTCGAAGCGCGCGCGGATCTCGTCCGTCTCCACGGGCGCCAGGCTATAGTGGCCCGCTGCGATGGCCGTCCCGAAGCGGAAAACCTCCAAGTCCCGCCGCGACAAGCGGCGCGCGACGCACGCGATCAGCGCGCCGAAGGTCAACGTCTGCCCGACGTGCGGCCAGCCGAAGCGCCCGCACCACGTCTGCCCGACCTGCGGCACGTACAAGGGCCGCGAGGTCGAGCCGCTCCGCGTCCACGCGCCGTAGTCTCCCCGACATGATCCGGGTCGCCGTCGACGCGATGGGCAGCGATCGTGGTGCGCCTGCCGTCATCGAGGGCGCGCAGCAGGCGGCTTCCGGCGCGATCGAGCCGGTCGTCTTCGGCTCGGCGGAGCTGGACACCGGCGGGCTCGAGCACGTCGCGACGACGCAGGTCGTCGGTATGGACGAGAAGCCCGCGGACGCATTCCGCGCGAAGGCCGACAGCTCGCTCGTCCGCGCGGTCAAGGCTGTTGCGGACGGCGAGGCGGACGCGGTCGTGTCGCCGGGCAACACCGGAGCGATCCTGGCGGCGGGGCTCGTCCTGCTGCGACGCGTCGACGGCGTGCGCCGTCCGGCGATCGCCGTCCCGATCCCCGCGCGCAAGGGCCCATCGGTGCTGATCGACGCCGGTGCGAATTCCGACTGCCGAGCCGAGCATCTGCTCCAGTTCGCGACCATGGGCGTCGTCTTCGCCAAGGAGATCCTCGGCATCGCCAGGCCGAACGTCCGCCTTCTCTCCATCGGAGAGGAGCCCGAGAAGGGGAACCGGCTCGTTCTGGAGGCACACGAGCTGCTCGCCGCTTCCGAGCTCGACTTCCGTGGCAACACAGAGGGACGCGACCTGCTCGAGGGCGCGGCCGACGTCGTCGTCACCGACGGCTTCACGGGCAACGTCGCGCTCAAAGCTGTCGAGGGGACGATTCGCACCCTGCTCGAAGCGCTGCGGACGGAGATCACGGCCACGACGGCAGGAACGCTCGGCGGCCTGCTCATCCGCCCGGCGTCGCGACGGCTGCGGGCGCGCCTCGACCCGGACACGTACGGCGGCGCGTACCTCCTCGGCTTGCGTGGGCTCGTCGTGATCGCGCACGGCAACTCCTCCCCGACGGCGATCGCGAACGCGATCCGACTCGCCGCGCGCGGCGTCGAGCACGACGTCGTCGGCCGGGTCTCTGCGCGCCTTGCGCAGCCGCAGCGGGCGGAGATTGTATGATCGGCGCGCTTTTCCCCCACGACACAACGAGGTGACATGGCAGCGTCGCGCGAGGAAGTCTACGAGCGGGTCAAAGAGGTCCTCACCGAGCAGCTCGGCATCGACGAGGCGGACATCACGGAGGAGGCTTCCTTCCAGGAGGATCTCGACGCCGACTCTCTCGACCTCGTTGAGCTGATCATGGAGCTCGAGGACCAGTTCGGGATCAAGATCTCGGACGAGGACGCGCAGAAGATCCAGACGGTCGGCCAGGCCGTCGACTACGTCGCTTCGCACCAGTAGCCGCGAACTCCGGGGAACTCGCGCAGCTGATCGACGCGCTCCCGCCGGAGCTGGCGGAGCCCGTCTTCACGCACACTTCGTGGGCCAGCGACCGGGGTGCTTCGTACGAGCGGCTCGAGTTCCTCGGCGACAGCGTCCTCGAGCTCGCGGTTGCGCACGCGCTGTACGTGCGCCATCCCGACTTCAACGAGGGACGGCTGGCGAAGGTTCGCTCCCACGTCGTCTCACGGGCGACCTGCGCCGAGGTCGCGCGCGAGCTCGACCTCGGCCGACGTCTGATCGAGCACGCAGGCGACACCCAGACCGACGAGGAGCTCGAACGGCTCTCGCGCAACCGCAACGTCCTCGCCGCGGTGATCGAGGCAGCGCTCGGCGCGCTCTTCCTCGAGCACGGCTTCGCGGCCATCGAGGACGCGATCGTCGCGGCGTTCTCCGGGCAGATCGAGGAGGCGCTGACGACGCGCGTGGACTACAAGACCGATCTGCAGGAGCTGCTCGCGCGCAGCGGGCTCCAGGTGACGTATGCGGAGATCTCGGTCGAGGGGCCGCCGCACGACCGCCGCTTCACCTGCGCCGCGCTGATCGGCGGGGAGGAGCACGGCCGCGGCGAGGGGCAGACGAAGAAAGCTGCAGAGCAGGAAGCGGCTCGAGAAGCGCTCGCACGGGTCGAAGGAGAGTCCAGCTAACCTGTCCGGCCTCATGGCCGAGCGGCGCCCCACCAATTCGGAGTTGCGCTTGCGGCGGCTCACGGCCGAGGAAGTCGAGCCGGAGCCTCGTGGGATCTGCGAGATCTTCCCCGACGCCGAGCCGGCGGACGAAGACGCTCCGCTCGCGCGCGACGACGAGCAGCCCGACCAGTAGCGTCCTCCCGCGTCTTTAGGGTCAGGGCGTGCATCTGCGCGCCGTCAAGCTGCGTGGCTTCAAGTCCTTCCCGGACCCGGTCGAGATCCGCCTCGAGCCGGGCGTCGGGGTGATCGTCGGCCCGAACGGCTCCGGCAAGTCGAACGTCTCCGACGCGATCCGCTGGGCGGCCGGCTCCCTCAGCCCGACCGAGCTGCGGGCCGAGAAGCCGGACGACGTCCTCTTCGCCGGCGGCGGCTCCCGCGGGTCGTCCGACTTCTGCGAGGTCGAGCTCCTCTTCGACAACGCCGACGGCGCGCTGCCGGTCGACTTCGCCGAGCTCTCGGTGGCGCGGCGGCTGCATCGCGGCGGCGAGGGCCAGTACCTCGTGAACCGTGCCGCGGTGCGGCGCCTCGACCTCGTCGAGCTCCTCGCAGACCTCGGGCTCGGCCAGGGGATGCACTCGATCATCAGCCAGGGCAAGGTCGAGGCGATCCTCGCCTCGAAGCCGGCCGAGCGGAGAGCCTTGATCGAGGAGGCCGCCGGCCTCGGCCGGTTCAAGGCCCGACGCCACCGTGCCGAGCTGAAGCTCGCCCGCGTCGCGATCGAGGTCGAGCGCGCCCGTGACGTCGAGGCGGAGGTTCGCAAGCGGCTGCGTCCGCTGGCGCTGCAGGCGACCGCGGCCGAGCGCGCGCAGAAGCTCGCAGTGGAGATCGCTCGCCTGCTCGCGCGCGTCGCGCAGCTCGATCTCGCGGGGCTCGAGAAGCGGCTGGCAGAGCTCGAGACGCGTCGGAACACGGCGGGCGCCGGGCGGCGCGGGGTGGAGGAGAGGCTCGAGGCGCTGCTCGCCGAGCGCGGGGGCGCCGAGGAGGAGCTCGCGGACGCTGCCGGAGCGCGCGAGCAGGCGCTGCAGGCGCTCTATCGGCTCCGCAGCGCGGCCGAACGGCTCGACCTGCGGCGCGAGTCGGCGGAGGCGCGGGTGCTCCGGCTCCGCGACGAGCTTGCTCGCCCACGCCGCGTGCTCGACGAGTCCGTCCGCGCCGAGCGGGCCGCTCTCGGCGACCAGATCCG
>JAICJI010000017.1 GCA_025928515.1 Thermoleophilia bacterium | reverse complement strand
GCCGCCGCGCACGAGCGGACAGTTCATTCCCAAGGCACGACCAAGCGGCCAAACCCCTGACGAGTCACACCCCACACGGCGACAACCAGGCTGGCGAGCGTCCCAGACAGACACCCTCGCCGAGTCTTACCGACCCCTGAAGGAATGGCGGGCCGGATTGGCAATTCAGCCCCGCTCAGCCAAAATCCCGAGCGTGAGACTCGTTGGCGCAACGGCGGTGATCGGAGCTCTCTTCGTGCTCTCTGCGTGCGGATCGGCTCATCGGCCACAATCCGAGTACTCCGCAAAGCAAGTCGTAGCGGCCTTCAATGCCCACGGAGTTGCACTTCACAGGGCGCGTGGGCGTGTGGTTCGGGATTTGTCTGTCTCGACAATGGTGACGGACTCCAGGTCGACGTATTCGTTGGCCCCAAGTCCGGCGAGTTGGTGAGTGTCGTGGGTGGTTCAGAGCATCGAACGAACAAGGCAAATCTGACGGTCATGTGGGAGCAGCGGTTTCGCTCACAGGTTTGGAAGGCGCTGCGTAGCCTGAGCTAGCCCGCGCTCGGCTGGGCCAGCGTCCTCTCACCTGACCGTCACCTCTGCTCAGGCTCGGCCGTAGCGGGCTGCTCGGGTTGCGGTCGCCGGCGCGACTCCCGCGTCGACCAGGCGTTGCCGCGCTTCGCTCTCTCGTAGCACGCGCAGCAGCACCCAGACGAGCGCGGGGAGCATCGTCAGCGCGCTCTCGACGAGCATCACGCCGCCGCCGGCCTTCTGGTCGGCGAGATGGCCGAGCCCCCACAGCGTCGCGTCGTGCGCGTACGGCGCGTAGTAGACGTGGCTCGACCAGATGAACACCTGCGAGAGGACGAGCATCACAAGCCACATCCCGACGACGTAGGGGATCTTCCACGGGGCCGTGAACCACGCCGGGCCCGGCAGCGGCTCGACGAGCGCGGCCCACAGCAGCATCCCGAGCGCGACGAAGAGCGAGTGCTGGAGCGCGTGGATCGCGTCGTTCCGGAGCGCCGCGTCGAACAGCGCCGGCAGGTGCCAGACCACGAAGTTCACGGCCCAGAGCGGCAGCGCGACGAGCGGATGGGCAAGCACTCGCAGCCGGTGGATGAGCGGCACGCGGAGCAGCGGCTGCAGCAGCCGGCCGTCGAGGCCGAGCACGAGGAGAAGCGCGCCGACGTCGCCCAGGAGCAGGTGCTGGAGCATGTGCACCGAGAACAGCCGCTCCTCGGCGATCGTGTCCAGCGGAGAGACGAGCGCCGCGACGAGCGTCAGCAGTCCGGCGGCGAAGGCCGCGACGCGCAGCTGCGGCACCGGCCGGCCGCGCCGCGAGAGCGTCCTCGCCCGCCGCCAGTAGAGCACGCCGACGAGCGCCAGCACGCACAGCTCGAGTGGATCGAAGTTCCAGGTGTTCATCGGGTCACGGTTTTTCGTCCAGACCGCACGGGTACCCGTTTTCGGAGTTGGCGACTCGGAGGAGGACGTGGCGCGGGAGAATCGCGGCGGCTGCGCTGCTCCTGCCGACGCTGCTCGCAGGCTGCGGCGGCTCGCAGAACACGCTGGCGCCGCACAGTCACGCGGCGAGCGACATCTCGAACCTCTTCTGGGTGATGACGGGCATCGCCTTCGGCGGTCTCGCGCTCGTGACCGGGCTGCTCGTGTGGGCGTGGGTGACGCGCAGGCGGCGCGGCTTCCGCGCTACCGACCCCGCCGACCCGCATCCGGGGGAGAAGCCCGCCTGGTTCGTCGTGATCGGCGGAGGCGTCGTCTTCCCGCTCATGGTGATCCTCGCGCTCTTCATCGTCGGCGACTGGGCGGTCCTCAACGTGACCCAGGCACCCGCGGCGTCCAGTACGGCCATGACCGTCGACGCCGTCGGCCATCAGTGGTACTGGGCGTTCAGGTATCCGGGGACGAAGGCGGTCACGGCGGACGAGCTGCACATTCCCGTCGACACGCGCGTCAACCTCGTGGCGACGACCGCGGACGTCATCCACAGCTTCTGGGTTCCCGAGCTGAACCGGAAGATCGACACGATCCCGGGCCGGCAGAACCGGATCCTCCTCTACGCGGACAAGGTCGGCGTCTACCGCGGTCAGTGCGCCGAGTTCTGCGGGCTCCAGCACGCGCACATGGGGATGCTCGTCTTCGTCCAGCCGAAGACCCAGTTCCGCGCGTGGTTGAGGAAGCAGTCTGCGCCCGCCCCGGCGCCGACGACGGCGCTCGCACGGCGTGGCGAGGACGCCTTCCTGAGTGGCCCGTGCTCGAGCTGTCACGCGATCCGCGGCACGAGCGCGCGGGGTTTCGTCGGCCCCGACCTCACCCATCTCGCGAGCCGCACCACGCTCGCCGGCGTGCTCATCCCGAACTCGCGGAGCTACCTCGCGCGCTGGATCGTCGACTCGCAGCACCTCAAGCCGGGGAACCAGATGCCGGACTTCCACCTGACCGGCTCGAAGCTCGACGCGCTCGTCGCGTACCTGGAGGGATTGCGCTGAGCGCCGCGGCGTACGAGGAGCGCCTCGGGCGCATGTGGCAGTCGCGGCCCGGCGTGCTCGGCTGGGTGATGACGACCGACCACAAGCGGATCGGGCTTCTCTACTTCTGGACGACGCTCGTGCTCTTCGCGGCGGGCGGAGCCGAGGCGTTGATCATGCGCACGCAGCTGATCCAGCCGAATCAGCACCTCGTCGGCCCGGCCACCTACGACGAGCTTTTCACGATGCACGGGGTGACGATGATCTTCTTCTTCATCATCCCGATGACGACGGGAGCGTTCGGGAACTACCTACTGCCGCTGATGATCGGCGCGCGGGACATGGCCTTTCCCCGCCTCAACGCGCTGAGCTACTGGGTCTTCCTCGGCTCGGGGATCTTCGTCTATACGAGCCTCTTCATCGGCCAGGCGCCGAACGCCGGCTGGTTCGACTACCTGCCTCTCGCGAACGCGAAGTACGACCCCGGCCACGCAATCGACTTCTACTGCCTCGGGATCATCTTCAACGGGATCTCGTCGAGCCTGACCGCGGGGAACTTCATCGTGACGATCCTCAAGCTGCGGGCGCCGGGGATGTCGTTCAACCGGATGCCGCTCTTCTGCTTTGCGTTCCTCGCGGCCTCCTTCGGACTCCTGATCGCGCTGCCCTCTCTGACCGCCGACTCGATCTTTCTCTTCCTCGATCGCAACGTCGGCACCCACTTCTTCGACGTCGCGAAGGGAGGCTCGGTGCTGCTCTGGCAGCACCTGTTCTGGATCTTCGGCCACCCCGAGGTCTACATCCTCATCGTCCCCGCCTTCGGGATCGCGACGGAGATCATCCCCGCCTTCACGCAGCGTCGCGTCGTCGCCTTCCCCCTCGTCGCCGTCGCCGAGCTGCTCGTCGTTTTCATCGGCTTCGGTGTCTGGGCCCACCACATGTTCGCGACGGGGATGCCGACCGTGACCGTCGTCTTCTTCGCCGCCGCGACCGGAGTGGTGGTGATCCCGAGCACGATCCAGGTCTTCGCCTGGTGCATGACCTTCGTCACCGGCCAAGCGCAGTTCAAGACGCCGCTGCTCTTCATCGCCGGCTTCATCTTCATGTTCGTCGCCGGCGGGCTGACCGGGATCATGTTCCTCGCGGTGCCGTTCGACCAGCAGGTGACGGACACCTACTTCGTCATCGCCCATTTCCACTACATCATCTTCGGGGCCGCGGTCTTCCCGATCTTCGGCGGGCTGTACTTCTGGTTCCCGAAGGTGACGGGGAAGCTCTACTTCGAGCTGCCCGGCCAGATCAGCTTCTGGATCATCTTCATCGGGACGAACCTCCTCTTCTTCCCGATGCACATCGTCGGGCTCGAGGGGATGCCGCGGCGCCAGTACACGTACCCGGGCGGGCTCGGCTGGGGGCCGGACAACCTCGCGGAGACGATCGGCTCGTACATCACGACGGTCGGGATCGTCGTGCTGCTCGTGAACCTCGTCGTCAGCTGGTTCCGCGGCGCGCCCGCGGGGCCGGATCCCTGGCATGGGGCGACGCTGGAATGGACGATCCCGTCGCCGCCACCCGAATACAACTTCGCGGTCATCCCGAAGGTCTCGAGCGCGTACGCGAACTGGGACTACGAGGACCGGGCCGAGGACCGGCGCAAGCTCGCCGAGGGAATCATGGTGCTCGAGCAGGGGCACGAGCAGCCCGTGAGCTCTCCTGTCGACGGCTGGTGGGCGGAGATCGTCGAGATGCCGCACGACTCGCCGTGGCCGATCGTCCTCGCCCTCGCGCTGGCGATCGTGTTCATCCTCCTGCTCCTGCACCTCTGGCTCGGGTTCTGCTTCGGGCTCGCCGGCGTCGTGCTCGCGCTGCTCGGCTGGCACGGCGAAGAGCCGGAGGAGGCTGTGGCGTGACGGACTACGTCGCGGGCGGAATCGCCGAGCGGTCCGTTCCGCGCGGCTCGGGCGTCGGCTTCTGGGGCATGGCGATGGTCGTCGCGAGCGAGGTCACGCTCTTCGGCACCTTCATCGGGACGTACTACTACCTCCGCTTCACGAACGCCCACTGGCCGCCGCCCGGGACGCCCGAGCCGCGAGTCGTCGTGCCGCTGATCCTGGCGGGCGTCCTCGCCACGACGAGCCTGCCGCTGCAGCTCGCGGCGAGGGCGGCGCGACGCGCGCACCTCTGGGCGGCGCGCTTCTTCCTCTGCTGGGCGCTCACCGTGCAGTGTGGCTACCTCGTCTACGAGATCCACGACTACGTCGCCCAGCTCCACCGCTCGGCGCCGCAGGACAACGCGTACAGCTCGATCTACTACACGCTCCTCGGCGCCGACCATGCGCACGTCGCGCTCGGGATCCTGCTCGTCGTCTGGCTGCTCTGGAAGCTCCTGCGCGGCCTGACGACGTACCGGCTCAACGCGATCCGGGTCGTCGCCTTCTACTGGCACGCCGTCAACCTCCTGACCCTGATCGTGATCGGGGTCCTCCTCTCGGCGACCCTATGAGCACGCGCAGGCTCTCGGTGGTGCAGTGGGTCGGAGTCGTCGTGGCGCCGCTCGCCTGGGCGGCCCAGCACGTGGTCGGCTACGGGGTCGGCGAGGCGCGGTGCGAAGTGGGAGGCCTGCATTGGGGTATCGGCTACGACACGTGGCAGCTCGCGATCATGTCTGCTGCCGCGCTGCTCGTCCTCGCCTCCGAGGCCGCGGCGATCCACGTCTTCCTCGCGACGCGCGAGACGAACTACGGCGACGGGCCGCCGGGCGCCGGGCGCTGGGGAGGAGCGACGCCCTACACGCGCCTCCACTTCTTCGCGACTGCCGCGATGGTCGCGAACGTCCTCTTCTTCACCGTCGTGCTCATGGACGGGCTCCTCTCGACCTTCGCCTCGCTATGCGCGCAGTCCTGACCCTCGCCTTCGCGGTCGCGCTGCTGCTCGTGCCGGGAGCGGCGGACGCGGGCACTCCGCACGGCACGCCGAAGGAGCCGCTCGCCGCCTACGGCTACCACCTCTACGGCCAGTACTGCCTCGCCTGCCACGGTGGGAACGCGGCCGGCCGCTACGACGAGCCCTCGAACGCGACCGGCGAAGGGCCGGGCCGCGAGCAGGGACAGCAGGGCGGAATCGGGCCGTCGTTGCACGGCGTGGGGGCGCTCGCGGCCGACTTCTACCTCCGCACCGGCTACATGCCGCTGCGTCACCTGGGGCTGCAGCCGCGCCGCCGGCCAGTCCTCTTCAGCGATCACCAGATCAAGGCTCTCGTCGCGTACGTCGCGACCTTCGGCGGGCCGGCGATCCCGACGCCGAAGCCCGCGCTCGGAAGCCTCTCGCAGGGCCAGGCGCTCTTCACCGAGCACTGCGCCGGCTGCCACCAGGTCCTCGCTCAGGGCGGTTACGTGAAGGGAGGGCTGCCGCCGGACCTCATGCAGGCGACAGCTCGGCAGGTCGCGGAGGCGGTGCGGATCGGGCCGTACGTGATGCCGAGGTTCTCGCAGCGCGCGCTCAGCGACCGGCAGCTCGACTCGATCGTCCGCTACGTCCAGTTCACGCACGCGCCGACCCGGCCGGGCGGTTGGGGGCTCGGCTACCTCGGCCCCGTCCCGGAGGGGCTCGTGACGTGGTTCCTCGCGATCCCGGCGCTCCTGGTGCTGTGCCTGCTGCTCGGGCGGAGGCTCTCGCGGTGAGCCGTCTGCGCAACGGGATCGTGTCCGGGCTCGTGCTGTTGCTCGGCCGGCGCCGTCACCGGAGACCGAAGCCCGAGGAGACGCGGATCGTGCCGGCGCAGCCGCCGAACCCCGCTGCGGAGCTCGCCGTGCTCGCCCTGCTCGGGCTCTCGTCGCTCAGCGCGCTCGGCTTCATCCTGGTCTACGCCTTCGCGGGCTCGCTGCCCGCGGTGACGCCGCTGCTCGGCGCGACGATCGGCCTCTCGCTCCTCTTCCTCGCGGCGGCGCTCGTCGTCGTCGGCCTCAAGCTCGTGCCCCAGGAGGAGGTCGCCGAGGCGTACCCGCCCCACGAGCACCCGGGCGAGCAGCAGGTGATCGCGGAGCTGATCGACGAGAGCAGCACGCGCTTCACGCGCTCGCGCTTCTTCAAGCTCGGCCTGCTCGGAGCAGGCGGGACGCTCGGCCTCGCTCTCCTCACGCCGGCCGTCTCCTTCGGGCCGCTCTTCCACGTCGGCGACTTCCTCCGCACGCCCTGGCGGCGCGGCCGGCGGCTCGTCGACGAGAACGGCCGCCCGTACAAGGCCTCCGATATCGAGAAGAAGAACTTCTACCTCGCCTTCCCCGAAGGGACGAACGACGAGGAGAAGGACCAGATGGCCGCGTCGCTCGTCGTGATCCGCCTCGATCCGGATCAGCTCCACCTGCCGCCGCACCTCACGGGCTACGACGCGCACGGGATCCTCGCCTACTCGCGCATCTGCACCCACGCCGGCTGCGCGATCACGCTCTACCGGGCACCGCTCTTCCAGCCCGACGAGCCGCGGCCGGCGCTCGTCTGCCCGTGCCACTACTCCACCTTCGACCCCGCGACCGGCGGCACGGTCACGTTCGGGCCTGCGGGGCGCGACCTGCCGCTGCTGCCGGTCTACGTCGACTCGAGCGGCTACCTCCGCGCCAAGGGCAACTTCGACGGCCCGGTCGGGCCTTCGTGGTGGGGCGTCCGCATCTGGAAGGCGCAGCCATGAGCCGCCGCGGCGCCCCCATGACCCGCCGCGCCGTCCGCTGGCTCGACGAGCGCAGCGCGACCGCGCCGCTCCTGCGCAAGACGCTTCGCTACCTCTTCCCCGACCACTGGTCGTTCCTGCTCGGCGAGGTCGCGCTGTACGCGTTCATGGTCCTCGTCGCGACCGGGATCTACCTGACCTTCTTCTTCGTCGACTCCACGAGGGAGGTCGTCTTCCGGGGCGACTACTACCCGGCGCTCTACGGCCAGAGGATGAGCGAGGCGTACGCGTCGGTCCTGCACCTCTCGCTGGCCGTGCGCGCCGGCCTGCTCATCCGGCAGACGCACCACTGGGCCGCGAACGTCTTCCTCGCGGCGATCGTCCTCCACCTCTTCCGCGTCTTCTTCACCGGCGCCTACCGCAAGCCGCGCGAGCTGACGTACTGGCTCGGAGTGACGATGCTCATGCTGTCGCTGCTCGAGGCGTACATCGGCTACTCGCTCGTCGACGACCTCATGTCCGGGATGGGCCTCGTGATCGGCTACTCGGTCGGGCTCTCGCTGCCGTTCGTCGGCCAGAACCTCATGAACTGGCTGTTCGACGGGATGTTCCCGGGGAGCCCGAAGCTGTGGCCGCGCATGTACATCGCGCACGTGCTGATCTTCCCGATCCTGATCGGGCTGCTGCTGGGCGCGCACCTGCTGCTCGTGGCGATGCGGCACCACACGCAGTTCCGGCGGAAGAAGGCGCAGAGCGAGCGGACGATCGTGGGCATCCCGGCGTTCCCCGGTCAGGCGCCGCGGTCGCTCGGGTTGATGGTCGGGACGGCCGGCGTGCTCTTCCTGATTGGTGGCCTCGTCCAGATCAATCCGATCTGGCTCTGGGGGCCGTTCCACACGTACTCCTCGACGAACGGCGCGCAACCGGACTGGTACCTCGGCTGGCTGATCGGTGCCCTGCGACTCGTGCCGAGCTTCGACCTCACGATCGGCCACTACACGCTCCTGCCGAACCCGTTCTGGGGCGGCGCGGCCTTCCCGCTCGTCGTCTTCGGCTTCCTCTATTTCTGGCCATGGCTCGAGCGCCGCTTCACCGGTGACCAGGCGTTCCACAACCTCCTCGACCGGCCCCGCGACGCGCCTGTTCGCACCGGCATCGGGGTCGCGATGGTCAGCTGGGTCTTCCTCGTCTTCCTCGCCGGAGCCTCGGATCGCGTCGACGTCACCCTCGGGATCGGCTACGCGCCACAGATCTGGGTCTACCGCGTGGTCGTCTGGGTGCTGCCCGTCGTCTTCGGGCTCGTCGCCTGGTGGACGTGCAAGGAACTGCAGGCGGGCGAGCTCGTCCTCCGCGACCGGCACGAGGCCGAGCAAGAGGCGCGGCTCACGAGAATGCGGCACGGAGCGGAGCGTCCGGGCGATCCGGACGCGCTCGAGTCCTAGCCCGGACGACCGGTACCACGTACCGCACGTACTGGTAACGACATCCTCGTGCCGCGGTAAATGAGCCGGCCTAACTCAGCGGCGGTTTCGCACCGGTGTCGGTGTCGTCGTGACGGTCTCGTGACGGTACTACGTACCGGTCTTGCTCACGCTGCGATCGCCTTCGGCGTGGATCGTCGCGCCCGGGAGTTGCGCGGATCCCGAGGGGCCGCCTCGACGCGACGCTACTCGCTCAGCAGCCGCCGCAGAACGAACTGGAGGATGCCGCCGTGGCGGAAGTACTCTCGCTCCCGTGGCGTGTCGAGCCTGAGGCGCGCGCGGAACTCCTTGTCGTCGGCGCGCACCGTGACCTCGTCGGCCTCGCCGCCCTCGAGCCCCGTGATCGAGAACTCCTCGCGGCCGCTGAGCCCGAGCGACTCCGCGTTCTCGCCCGGCATGAACTGCAGCGGCGCGATCCCCATCATCAGGAGGTTCGAGCGGTGGATCCGCTCGTACGAGTCCGCGATCGCGGCGCGCACGCCCAGCAGATTCGGCCCCTTCGCGGCCCAGTCGCGTGACGAGCCGGAGCCGTACTCCTTGCCGGCAATCACGATCGTCGGCACGCCCTCCGCGCGGTAGCGCGCGGCGACGTCGAAGATCGTTCCCTCCTCGCCGTCCGGGAGGTGGACGCTCCACGTCCCCTCGTTGCCGGGCACGAGGAGGTTCTTGAGCCGGACGTTCGCGAACGTGCCGCGCACCATCACCTCGTGGTTGCCGCGGCGAGCGCCGTAGGAGTTGAACGCGCGCCGCTCGACGCCGTGATCGATCAGGTACTTACCCGCCGGCGAGTCGGGACGGATCGCGCCCGCCGGCGAGATGTGGTCGGTCGTGACCGAGTCGCCGATCATGACGAGACACCGCGCACCCTCGACGTCGGTGACGGGCTCCGGCTCGCGGGGCATCCCCTCGAAGTACGGCGGCAGGCGCACGTACGTCGAGTCGTCCGCCCACTCGTAGAGCTCTCCCTCGGGCGTGTCGAGCGCACGCCAGCGGTCGTCACCGGTGAAGACGTCCGCGTAGGTGGAGGAGAACATCTCGCCCTTGACCGACTTGCCGATGACCGCGTCGATCTCGTCGCGGCTCGGCCAGATATCGCGGAGGAAGACGTCCTCGCCGTCGGAGCCCTGGCCGAGCGGCTCGTTCACGAGGTCGACGTCCATGCGGCCGGCGAGCGCGTACGCAACCACGAGTGGCGGCGACGCGAGGTAGTTCGCCTTCACCTCGCCGTGGATGCGCGCCTCGAAGTTCCGGTTCCCGGAGAGGACGGCGCAGACGACGAGCTCGCCCTCCGCGACCGCGGCGCTGATCGGCTCCGGCAGCGGGCCTGAGTTCCCGATGCACGTCGTGCACCCGTAACCGACCGTGTTGAAGCCGAGCTCGTCGAGATACGTGTCGAGGCCGGACGCGCGGTAGTACTCGCTCACGACCTTCGAGCCCGGCGCGAGGGAGGACTTGACCCACGGCTGCCGCTCGAGCCCTCGCTCGACCGCCTTCTGCGCGAGCAGGCCGGCGGCGATCATGACTGACGGGTTCGACGTGTTCGTGCACGAGGTGATCGCCGCGATCACGACGGAGCCGTGCTCGAGCGCGTAGTCCTCGCCTTCGACCGCGACCTGCTTCTTCTCGAGCGTCGCGGTGTGCGCCGGCACCGGGTCGGAGTCCGTGACGCCGTCGCCGGTCGGGGGGTCGCTCGCCGGGAACGAGTCGGCGATCTCCTTGTCGTACGTCCCGTTCACGAGGTCGACGCCGAACGAGTCGAGCGAGTCGATGAACATCTTCTTCGCGCGGGCGAGCGGCACGCGGTCCTGCGGGCGACGCGGCCCGGCGAGCGACGGCTCGACGTCGTCGAGGTCGAGCTCGACGACCCGCGAGTACTCGGGATGCTCGTCCGGCTCGTGCCAGAGCAAATTCTCCTTGCAGTACGCCTCGGTGAGTGCGATCCGCTCGTCGCTGCGGCCGGTGAGGCGCAGGTAGCCGAGCGTCACGTCGTCGACAGGGAAGAAGCCGCACGTCGCGCCGTACTCGGGGCTCATGTTCCCGAGCGTGGCGCGGTCGGCGAGGGCGAGGGAGCCGACGCCTGGCCCGAAGTACTCGACGAACTTCCCGACGACGCCGGTGCGTCGCAGGATCTCGGTCACCGTGAGGACGAGGTCGGTCGCGGTCGCTCCCTCACGTAGCTCGCCGGTGAGCCGGAAACCCACCACCTGCGGCACGAGCATCGAGAGCGCCTCGCCGAGCATCGCCGCCTCGGCCTCGATCCCGCCGACGCCCCAGCCGAGCACGCCGAGGCCGTTGATCATCGTCGTGTGCGAGTCGGTGCCGATCACCGTGTCGGGGAACGCGACGCCGTCCCGCACCTCGACTACGCGCGCGAGGTACTCGAGGTTGACCTGGTGGACGATGCCGGTGTTCGGCGGCACCACCCGGAAGTTGTCGAACGCGCCCTGTCCCCAGCGCAGGAAGGCGTAGCGCTCCTTGTTCCGCTCGAACTCGAGCTCGACGTTGCGCTCGATTGCGAGCCTTGACGCGAACTCGTCGACCTGGACGGAGTGGTCGATGACGAGCTCGACGGGGATGAGCGGATTGATCGCGCTTGGCGAGCCGCCCTGGTCGCGCATAGCGTCCCGCATCGCCGCGAGGTCGACGACGGCCGGCACGCCGGTGAAGTCCTGGAGCAGGACGCGCGCCGGATGGAAGGCGATCTCGCGCGACGGCTCCGCATCTGCCACCCAGCCGGCGACGGCCTCGACGCCCTCCTTGGAGCCGCTCCGCAGGACGTTCTCGAGCAGGATCCGGAGCGTGTAGGGAAGGCGGGCGGCGTCGGCGTCGAGCTTGTGGAACCCGTAGCTCTCGTCGCCGACTCGCAGTTGCTCCATGCTCCGAGTCTAGAGGCGGCTCGGTAGCTCCCGATGAATTACTTGGCCATCACATCTCGGGATTAGCTTCCGGTCCATGAGACGCCTCGTGCTGACATCACTCGCGTGCCTGGCACTGCTCGCAGGCGCGGCGTCCGCAAGCAGCGGGACGCAGCCGACAGGCCAGATCGTCTTCGGCATGAATCACTTCTGCATCGTGAAGGGCGCCAGCGGGCCGGAGCCGGCGGACTGCGGCAAGGGCGAGATCGCGGTCGTGGCCGCGAACGGCACGGGCCTGCGAGTCCTCACCCACGACCAGGTGACCGAGACCTCGCCGGCGTGGTCGCCCAACCACGAGCAGATCGCCTTCATCAAGCCGAGGCCGCACACGAGCGACCAGGTCTGGGTGATGAACGCGGACGGGACGAATCAGCACGCTTTGACGCATTTCACCAACGCACCGCAGCTTTTCGGCAACGGTGTCACGCCCGACCTGACGTGGTCGCCCGACGGGCAACAGCTCGTCTTCGCGGCCTTCGCCGACAAGAACGGCGGGCTGGAGCAGTTGTATGACGTGAACGTCCGCACGCACGCCGTTCGCCGGCTGACGAGCCTCGCGACCGGCGCGACGCAGCCTGTCTGGTCGCCCGACGGCCGCTGGATCGCGTTCGTCGGCGCCGTCGCTCCCGATTGGATCTACCTCCTCTCGCCGAAGACGCACAAGGCTCGCGCGGTCGGCAAGGCGACGGGGCTCGACGTCGCCTGGTCGCCGGACAGCAGGCATCTCGTCTTCAACTCGCGCGGCAAGCTCGAGACGGTGAACACGGCCGGCACCCGCTACCACTCGCTCGGTGTCTTCGGCGCGCAGCCGAGTTGGTCGCCTGACGGCCGGTGGATCGTGTTCACGTACGGCGACTACGTGAAGGAGATCCGGCCGAACGGCCAGGGGATCCGCCACATCCTCCACGTGTCGTCGAAGAAGGGCGAGAACTTCGAACCGGACTGGTGAGCGCCGCTAGGCCGGCTTCGTCGTCGCCTTGGTGCCGTCTCGCTCGATCCGCCGGCGCTGCGACTCGACCACGTACTTCGGGTCGCGCGCCGACTGGCGGCCGGCGGTGAAGACGGCCCAGCGCATGCACAGCTCCCCGGCGCAGACGAGCGCGCCGCCGGCCACGGCTGCGGCGCGGCTCTTCCGGCCCTTGGTTCCGAGCAGCGCGGCTCCCGTGACCGCGAGACCCTTCGCCGCCCACGAGAGCTTGCCGGCCTGGCCCTGGCGGTAGACGTCGCCGAGCGCTCCGAGCCGTAGCTCCATCGCCTGCATCAGGGCGCCTTCGGCCAGGACGCCGGCGACCGCGACACGCCGCGCCGGGACTGCGTCTCTCGGGTCGACGAACATCGAGGCCGCAGCGCCCGCGCTCGCGGCCGCGCTCGCCCCGAAGATCCACGGCAGCTCGCGGCGGGCCTCGTGCCACGCGGGGACAGCGGTGTCCGCGACGAGGACGCCGGTGTACGTCGCGAGCGGAGGGCCGGCCAGAGTGGCGACGACCGAGGCTGCGCGTCTGAGGGGCGTGAAGCGGCCGAGGAGTTGGCACAGCGCAGCCGTCGTCGACGCGCCGCCGCTCACGAGCAGCACCCAGGAGCCGACGTTCATCGGCGAGGTCGGCTTGACGACGCGAAGCATGTGGTGGAAGCGCTCGGGCCGGCCCAGGTCCGAGATGAGCAGCGCCGGCGAGACGAGCTCGGCCGCGGTGCCGACGTAGAGGGCCGTGCGGGCGAGCTTCTCGTTGCCCGACACCCGCGCGGCCGAGCTCAGCACCGCCGAGGCGCCCGCGAGCCCGCCGGTGAAGAAGTAGGTCGGGATCTCCCACGTCCAGACCGGCTCCTTGATGATCGGCCGGCCGTAGTACGAGCGTGTCTCGGTGCCGGCGGCAGTGACGTAGCTCACGACCGGCTCCCCACGAACGCCGCCGCGACGCCGACGACCAGCGCGCCGGCCGCGGCGAGCATGTTCGTCCACATCTCCGGCAGGTCGCGCGTCGTCACCACCGGGTCGGGCGGCAGCCCGTAGACCTCGGGCTCGTCGAGGAGCAGGAAGAAGGCGCCGAAGCCGCCCACGCCGTCGTCAGGGTCGCGGCCGTACAGCTGCGCGCCGTTCCAGCCTTCGGCATCGAGCTTCGCGAGCCGCGCGTCGGCGCGCTCCCGCAGCTCGTCCAGCGGCCCGAACTGGATCGACTTCGTTGGGCAGGCCTTCGCGCAAGCCGGCTCGTGCCCACCCTTGAGGCGGTCGTAGCAGAGCGTGCACTTCCAGACGCGGCCGTCCTCCTTCGCGAAGGCAGGGAGGTCGGGAGCGGGAGCGAGATGCCGCTTGTCGAGGACGCCGAACGGACACGCAGGCACGCAGTAGCCGCAGCCGTTGCAGATGTCCTGCTGCACCACGACCGTTCCGAACTCGGTGCGGAAGAGCGAGCCCGTCGGGCAGACGTCGAGGCACGCGGCGTGCGTGCAGTGCTTGCAGACATCCGACTCCATCAGCCAGCGGAGCCCCGTCTCGCCGTTGCCATTGGTCAGGAGCGGCTTCTCCTGCTCGACGAAGGCGACGTGCCGCCACGTGTTGGCCGAGAGCTCGCCGGTGTTGTCGTAGGAGTTGCCCGTCCACGAGAGGCCGTCCTCCGGGATCAGATTCCACTCCTTGCAGGCCACCTCGCAGGCCTTGCAGCCGATGCAGACCGACGTGTCGGTGAAGAAGCCGACGCGCTCCTGCTGCTCGTCGCCGTAGGTTACGAGGCCGTCGGGCGCGCTCACGTCTTCCTCGCTTCCTCGGGCTCGATCCGTGGGTCCTGCTCACGCCGCGAATGAGCCTGGTCGCGCAGTTCGGCCACGAAGCGCGGCAGCTCCGGGCCGCGCGGGCGGCGGCCAGGGCGGATCCCGCACGTGAATGCCTTCACCTCTTGGATGTGCACGTTCGGGTCGAGCGCCATGTGCGCGAGGTCGTTCGCGGAGTCGCCGGTGACGAGGCCGCGCCCGCCCCAGTGATACGGCAGCCCGACCTGGTGCACCTCGCGGCCGTTCATCCGGAGCGGCCGGATGCGGTCGGTGACGAGGACGCGCGCCTCGATGGCCGAGCGCGAGGTGTAGATCGTCGCCCAGCCGCCGTGCTCGAGCCCTACCTCCCGGGCGAGGTCCGGATGGACCTCGCAGAACATCTCCGGCTGCAGCTCGGCGAGGTACGGCACCGTGCGCGTCATCCCGCCGGCGGTGTGGTGCTCGGTGAGCCGGTACGTCGTGACGACGTAGGGATAGATCTCCGAGCCGGGCTCGTCGGCCACCGGGTTGTACGGATCCTCCGCGAGGTCCTTGTTCTGCTGCCGGCGCGGGTTGGCGCGCTGCGAGTAGAGCGGGTTGTCGAAGGGAGACTCGTGCGGCTCGTAGTGCGTCGGGAGCGGGCCGTCTTCGAGGCCCTGGGCGACGTAGAGCCAGGCGCGCCCGTCGGCCTGCATGATGAACGGGTGGTCGCCCGCGATGGCGTCCTCCGCTCCGGAGCCTTCCGGCGGGACATAGCCGGGCTCCTTGTCCTCCTTGAAGTCGGGCACGTCGAGGCCGGTCCACTTGCCCTCGTCGCCGTCCCACCAGACGTAGCGCTTGCGCTCGGACCACGGGTTCCCGTCGGGATCGGCCGAGGCGCGGTTGTAGATGATCCGCCGGTTCGCCGGCCACGCCCACGCCCACTCGGGCGCGACGTAGCTCTCCTGCTCCCAGTGCGGCTTCTTGCGCGCAGTCTGGTTGACCCCGTCCGTGAAGCACCCGGAGTAGATCCAGCAGCCGCAGAGCGTCGAGCCGTCGTCCTTCAGCTCCGGATAGCCGGAGAGGAACTTCCCGCTCTCGATCTCCCAGCCGTTGACCTCCTGCAGTACGGCCTCGGCGGCGGGCTCCTGGATCTGGGAGTGGGTCGGGTACTCCCAGCGGAGCGCCTTGATCAACGTGTCGCGCTCCTCCTCCGAGTCCTCGAGCTTCTGCTTGATCAGGCGGCCGAGGTGGAAGTAGAACCAGAGCTCCGAGCGGCAGTCCTCCTTCGGCTCGACCGCTTGCCAGTGCCACTGCAGCAGCCGCTGCGTGTTCGTGAACGAGCCGTCCTTCTCGGTGTGCGTCGCGGCCGGGAGGAAGAAGACCTCGGTCGCGATCGCCTCCGTCTCGAGCTCTCCCGACTCGATCTCGGGGCTGTCGTACCAGAACGAGGCGGACTCGATCTCGACGATGTCGCGCACGACGAGCCAGTCGAGCTTCGCGAGGCCGAGCCGGTGCGCCTTGCCGTTGGCATGGCCGACCGCGGGATTCTCACCGGCGATGATGTAGCCCTTCACGTTCCCTGCGAGCATCTGCTGGACCGTGAAATAGGCGGAGTTGTCGCTGTCGATCCGCGGCAGCAGATCGAAAAGCCAGTCGTTCTCCACGGTCGCGTGCTCGCCGAAGTACGCCTTCATGAGACTGACCCAGTACGCCTCGAAGTTCCCCCACCAGCCCGTCGGCGACGTGTTCGCGTCGATGAAGTTCTCGAGCTTCGAGTAGCTCAGCGTGTGGGGCATCGGCAGGTAGCCGGGCAGGATGTTGAAGAGCGTCGGGATGTCCGTCGAGCCCTGGATCGAGGCGTGGCCGCGGAGGGCCATGATCCCGCCGCCGGGCCGGCCGATGTTGCCGAGCAGCTGCTGGACGATCGCAGCCGAGCGGATCGTCTGGACGCCTGTCGTGTGCTGGGTCCAGCCGACCGCGTAGCAGAAGGCGCTCGTCCGCTCGCGCCCGGAGTTCTCGACGAGCGTTTGACAGACCTCGACGAAGTCCTCGACCGAGCAGCCGCACGTCTCGGCCACGAACTCGGGCGTGTAGCGGCGGTAGTGGCGCTTGAGGATCTGGAGGACGCAGCGCGGATGCTCGAGCTCCGGATCCTCCACCGGCGGCTCGCCGTGATGCAGCCCGCCGCCTGCGGCGCCGTGGCCCGACTGCTCGCCGCGCGGCTCGAAGCCCTCGCCGCGCTGCCCGGCCGCGCCGTGCACCTCCATCCCCTCGTAGCGCCACGACTCGATGTCGTAGCGGCCTGCCTCGGGATCCCAGCCGGAGAAGAGCCCGTCGGCGTCCTCGGTGTCGACGAACCGCTCGTCGATGATCACGGGCGCGTTCGTGTACTTCGCGACGTACTCCCGGAAGTAGAGGTCGTGCTCGAGGATGTAGTTGGCGATGCCGCCGAGGAAGGCGATGTCGCTACCGGCGCGGATGCCGACGTGCTTCGTCGCCATCGCGCTCGTGCGCGTGAACCGCGGGTCGACGTGGATCACCTTCGCCCCGCGCTCCCTGGCCTCCATCACCCACTGGAACCCCACCGGGTGGTTCTCGGCCATGTTCGAGCCCATGATCACGATGCAGTCGGAGTTCTGCAGGTCCTGCTGGAACGTCGTGGCCCCGCCTCGTCCGAACGAGGTGCCCAGACCGGGCACCGTGGAGCTGTGTCATATGCGGGCCTGGTTCTCGACCTGGACGATCCCGAGGCCCGTCATCAGCTTCTTGATGAGGTAGTTCTCCTCGTTGTCGAGCGTCGCGCCGCCGAGGTTGCCGATCGCCATCGTGCGGTTCGCGGGCGCGCCGCCATCGGTCCGCTTCCGCCACGTCTCGGCGCGGGTGCGGATGACCCGCTCGGCGATCATCTCCATCGCCTCGTCGAGCGAGAGCTCCTCCCACCGAGTGCCGTACGGGCGGCGGTACTTCACCTTGTACTCACGCAAGGGGCTTTGCACGAGGCTCTTCGAGGCCTGGCCCTTGGGGCAGAGGCGGCCGCGTGAGATCGGGGACGCGGGATCGCCCTCGATGTGGGTGACGTCGCCGTCCTTGACGTAGACGAGCTGGCCGCAACCCACCGCGCAGTAGGGACAGACCGACTCGACGACGTGGTCGGCCTCGTCGATGCGGGGCACGAGCTTCTTCGACCGCGGCGACTGCACCGCCTTGCCGAGGCCCAGCGGATCTCCCTCCCGCAGTTGCCGCAATGCGGGCCAGGAGTCGAGGAGCTTCGCGAGTGCCATCGAGACGGATTCTTTCCTAGGTGCCTACCTGGATAAACGGGGATCCGATGCAAGCCGAGGTTTTTCGGTTCGGCCGATGGGAAGAGAACACCGTACTACGAAGTAAATGAAACGAAGCAGAAAGGGGTCGATGCTTCATGAGCACGATCGATCAGCGTAGAGAGCGCGCCTCCGCAGGCGTCGCCATCCGCGACGAGGACGTCTGGCGTGACGGGTTCGCCCGTCCGCGCGTCTTCCTGCAGCCGATCGCGGCGCCGTCCGCGCTCGGCCTCGCGGGCTTCTCGGTGGCGACGATGATGGTGGCTCTGATCCAAGCCGGCTGGCTCGGCCACTGGTCGGACCTCGGCGTGGTCGGATTGTTCGCGATGACGTTCGGCGGCATCGCGCAATTCGCTGCCGGCATGTGGTCCTACAAGGCGCGTGACGTCGTCGCGACAGTCGCACACGGGATGTGGGGCGCGTTCTGGATCGCGTTCGGGCTGCTGCAGATCTTCATCCTCGCGGGGAAGATCCCGGCGCCCGTTCCCGGCGCCGCGAACGACGCCCTCGGGCTCTGGTTCCTGGGGCTCGCGTACATGACGGGCATCGCCGCGATCGCGGCGACGACCGAGAGCATCGGCATCGCGGCCGTCCTCTGGACGCTCGCCGTTGGCTCGGGCCTCTCGGCGGCCGGCTGGTTCATCTCCGGGATCGGCAACACGTGGCTCGGCGCCGGCTGAGTCCTGTTCGTCGCCTCGGCCGGCCTCGCCGCCTACATGGTGTTGGCGATGTGCCTGACGGCAGCGACGAAGCGGACGATCCTGCCGACAGGCCACTTCAAGAAGGAACGGAACGTTCCGGGCCGACAGCCTCTCGAGGCCGTCGAGCTGCCGTGGGCGGAGCCCGGCATCAAGCAGGGTCAGTAACGCAACTGCAACACGGTTCGCCCGAGAGACGAGGGCTCCCGCGGGGCCCTCGTCTCTTGCGCGGCGGGTGATTTGCACCGTCCCCGGATGGGGATACAGCGGCGCGTGAAGCACGTCGTCGCTTTGGCAGCGTGGTGGATCGCCCTCTTCTGGCTCTGGCTGCTCCTGGTCGGTGAGTGGAACCGGGAACAGGTGGTGGCCGCTGCGATCGCGGCGACGCTTGCGGGCGCCGCGGCCGAGTTCGCACGCACGCGCACCGGGCTCAGCGCGCCGTTGCCGCCGCGGCTGCTCGCCGACGTGCCGCAGGCGCTCTGGATGGTCGTGGTCGACTTCGGGATCGTGTCCTGGGCGCTCGTCGCGAGCGTGTTCCGCCGGCGGGTCGTCCGCGGCGAGCTCATCGAGCGCGAAAGCGCCGCCGCGCGCGGTACCGGGAACCGCGCTTGGACGGTGCTTCTCGCGTCGTACAGCCCGAACGCATACGTCGTGGACATCGACTCCGACACGGAGCGCGTTCTCCTCCACGACCTGATCCCGCACCGAAAGTCGGAGGAGCCGGTCTGAACGCGTTCCTCATCGCCGCCACGGTTTTGCTGGCGTCGCTCGCGCCCCTGCTCGTCGCGGCGTCGCTGCGACGCCCGATCGACGGGCTCGTCGCCCTCGAGACGGCGGGAGCGGTGGCGACGCTCACCCTCGTTTGTCTCTCCGTCGGCCTCGGCCAGTCGATCTTCTTCACCGTGGCCATCGCCGCCGCCGTCGCATCGTGGATCGGCGGCCTCGTGTTCGTCCGCTTCCTGGGCCGCTGGACCTGATGCACGCGTCCGATCTCGCCGTCGACGTTCTCCTCGGCCTCGGCGTAGCCGCCGAGCTGCTGTGCGTCGCCGGCGTGCTCGTGATGCGCACGACGTTCGACCGCCTCCACTACGTGGGAGCCGCGACGAGCGTGCCCGCGTTCCTCATCCTCGCCGCGGCGCTCGTCCGCGAGCATCTGTCCGCCGGCGGGCTCCAGGCCCTGGCCGCGGTCGGCCTGCTCTTCCTGCTCAACCCGGCGCTGTTGGTCGCGACCGCGCAGGCCGCGAGGCGCATCGACGAGCCGGACGAGCCGTGATGGTGCTCGCGACGCTCGTGCCGCTGCAGGCGGTCGCCTTCGGGCTCGTCGCGCTCGGCGCGCCGCTCGTCGTCCTCACGCGCGACCCGCTGAGGCAGGCACTCGTGAACGGCGTCTACGGCGTCTCGCTCGTGCTCCTCTTCGTCGTGCTCGAGGCGCCCGATCCGGCGCTGTCGATGCTCGTCGTGTCGGGCGTCGGCTACCCGCTCGTGATCCTCGCGGCCATCGCGCGCGTGCGTGGTCACGAACGGACGAAGGACGGCGACGAGCGGTGAGCAGACGAATCCGGATGATGGTGCTCGGCCCGGGGCTGCTCGGCCTCGGCTCGCTCTTCGCCTGGGCGATGGCGGGGCTGCCTGCGTTCGGCGACTACCACGGCCCCTACGGCTTCGTCCTCAACCGGGTCGTCGTCCCGCTCCGGCACACGACGAACGTCGTGATGGGGACGACGTTCGACGTGCGCGGCGTCGACACGATGGGGGAGGAGTTCATCCTCTACGCCGCCGTCGTCGGGGTGACGCTCTTGCTCCGCGACGAGACGCGCTCGAAGCAGGCCGAACGGCGGACGCGGCGCCTGCCGAACGACACCGCACGGCTCGTCGGCATCGCCATGGTCGGCGGCGGGCTTCTCGTGGGGCTCTGGCTGATGGCCTTCGGCTACATCACGCCGGGCGGCGGCTTCCAGGGTGGTGTCCTCGCTGCCGGCGCGATCCTGCTCCTGTACGTCGTCGGCAGCCACCGCGACTACCGGCCGTTCCGCGACGTGCACGCGCTCGATCCGCTGGAGAGTCTCGGCTCCGGCGGCTACGTGATCGTGGGGCTGGCCGCGCTCGCCTCCGGCACCGCCTTCCTCACGAACCTGTTCGGTCTCGGCACGACCGGCACGCTGCTTTCAGGCGGCAGCATCGCGATCCTGAACTGGGCGTCCGCGATCGCCGTCACGTGCGCGATGGTGCTCCTCTTCGCGGAGTTCCTCGAGACGTACGTCGTCCCGCTCGAGCCCGAGGACTCCGGCTCGTGAGCTATCTGCCGTATGCCGTCGCCGGGTGGATCTTCCTCGTCGGGATCGCCGGCATCGCCACGAGCAAGAACCTCATCCACCTCGCCGTCTGCCTGACGGTCACGCAGTCGTCGAGCTACGTGCTCCTGCTCTCGGTCGGCTACGTCAAGCACGGCGTCGCGCCGATCTTTCTCGGGACGAAGCTCGGCACGACGGCCGTCGATCCCGTTGTGCAGGCACTCACGCTCACCGACGTCGTCGTGAGCGTCGCGGTGATCGGGCTCATCCTCGCGCTCGCTCTCGACGCGCACCGGCTCTCGGGCACCGTCGATCCCGACGGCATCGCGGACGTCTCCGGATGAGCTGGATCCCGCCGCTCCTCGTGGCGATCCCGCTGCTCGCGGCGGCCGCGACCGCGGGCCTCGACCACGTCACGCCCCAGCCGGTCCAGGACGCGCTCGTGATCGGCGCCTCGGCCGCGACGACCGCGCTCGCCTTCGTGCTCCTCTGGCATGCGGAAGACCACGAGGTCGTGCACTGGTTCGGCGGTTGGCAACCGAAGCACGGCGTCGCACTCGGCGTCGACTTCGCCGTCGGCCCGCTCGCCGCGGGGATGTGCGTCGTGATCGGGATCGTGGTGACGTTGTCGCTGCTCTACGCGCTGACCTTCCTGCGCGAGGCTGCGAGGCTCTTCGACGCGCTGATGCTCGCCGCGCTCGGTGCGATGTGCGGCTTCGCGATGTCGGGCGACCTCTTCAACCTCTTCGTCTGGCTCGAGCTGATGGCGGTGGCCGCCTATGCGCTCACGGGCTTCCAGGTCGAGCGGCTCGGCCCCGTGCAGGGAGCGGTCAACTTCGCGATCACGAACACCCTGGGCGGCTACCTCTTCGTGGTCGGGATCGCCCTGATCTATGCGCGCACCGGCGCGCTCAACCTCGCGCAGATCGGGAAGGCCCTCGCACACGGCCCGGCCGGCGGCCTCGTGATCGTGGCCATGACGCTTCTCCTCTGCGGGTTCCTCATCAAGGGAGCCGTCGTCCCGTTCCACCTCTGGGCGGCGGACGCGTATGCGGTCGCGCCTGCTCCGGTCTGTGCCGTCCTCGGCGGCGTGATGACCGACATCGGCCTGATCGGCGTCGCGCGGCTCTACTGGACGGTGTTCGCCGTCCCCTTCGGGCAGGGGCACGGGGTCGGCGACGTGCTCCTGTGGCTCGGGCTCGTGACCGCCGTGCTCGCGGGGACGATGGCCTTTCTCCAGCGGCACCTGAAGCGGATGCTCGCCTATTCGGTCGTCTGCCACATCGGGATCATGCTCGCGGGGATCGGCCTACTCGACACGTCGGGACTGGCCGGGACCGAGCTGATGTTCCTGGCGCATGCGCTCCTCACGGCCAGCCTCTTCTTCGTCGCGGGGATCCTCCACGTCGATCACGGGCTGATCGACGAACTGCACTTGCGGGGCCGCGGTCGCGGCTGCTGGGCTCCCGCTGTCGCCTGGTTCGCCGGAACGATCGGGCTGATCGGGACGCCGTACGTCGGCATCTACCTCGGGCACGGGCTCATCGACGACGGCGCGAGCGAGCTCGGGAGGTCGTGGGTGCCTGCGCTGCTCTGGCTCGGCTCTGCTCTCGCCGGGGCGGCGCTGCTCCGCGCCGGCGCCCGCATCTTCCTCGGCTGGGGCGACGACGAGGACGAGCTGCTCGGGAGGGCGATCGAAGAGGATCCGCTCGAGCGCGCGGTGCGGCGGCCGATCCTCGTGGGAGTCGCGCTCGTCGCCGTCGTCCTCGGGGTCGCGATCAGCGTCGTGCCGGGGCTTGGGCAGCGCGCGGAGTACGCGGCGGGTCGCTTCCGCGATACGAGCGGCTACGCAGCCCGGATCCTCCACGACCGTGCGATGCCCGCGCCAGGGAGCCTGCCTGTGACGATCCAGCACACGTCGGTCGACTCGCTCCTCTACGCGTCGGGCGCGACGATCTTCGCGCTCGGCCTCGCGTTCGCCGGCCTCTACCGCCGCAGGATGCCGCGCGCGCTCGCGCCTCCCGTCCGCGTCCTCCACTCGTTGCACAGCGGAGTGGTGGGCGACTACGTCACGTGGGTGGTGGTCGGAACGGCTGTCACCGGCGGCGTCTGGGCGATCCTCCTGCGTTGAGTAGCGACGGGCGGGACACTGGCGCTACCTTTGCCCGGTGGAGCGAGGGGAGATCCACGCCGGCGGTGGGGGGCTGGCGGAGCAGGCCATTCCCGAGGAGGCGGATGAGCTCTGGCCGGAGGACGGCGACGAGCACGTCGGCTGGTTCTGTGTCTCTACCGATCCGTTCCCGTGTCCAGCGCCCGGTTGCGTCTTCGTCGCGACCTTCATGACGGCCGCGCACCTCGTGCTCGTCTGGGAGGAGCAGGACGACCCGAACCTCCTTCGCCACGCCCAGCGCGCCAAAGAGGTCGGGCGTAACCCGCGGATCGTCTCCTACGAGGTCGTCTTCGGCCCGAGCGCTTCGTACTACGCGTGGGAAGCGGCGGGCCGGCCGGTGCACGGCGTCCGCGGCAAGTAGAGGGTCCAGGCCGTGGATCTGAGCCGCTTCGGCTCGGCCCCGCCGTGGTCGCTCGGGATCGAAGAGGAGCTGATGCTCGTCGACGCCGAGACGTTCGAGCCCGCGCGGGACGGGTTCTCGCGCGTGTTCGGGAAGGCGACCGAGCGGATCAAGCCCGAGCTGTTCGAGTCGTTCGTCGAGATCACGACGACCGTCGTCGACACACCTGCGGAGGCCGAGGCCGAGTTGCGCGCCCTGCGGCACGAGGTGGCCGAGCGAGCGGCGGCGCACGGCCTCGCCCTGCTCGCCACCGGCTCGCATCCGACGGCGCACGAGCCGGTTCCGCTCGTACCGGTCGAGCGCTACCTGCGCCTGGAGGAGAAGCTCGGGCCGAAGCTCTACCGGCAGCACATCTGCGGGCTGCACGTCCACGTCTCGGTGCCCGATCCCGACACCTGCCTCCGGGCGTTCGAGGGGATGCTGCCGCGGCTCCCCGCGCTCCTGGCCGAGTCCGCGAACTCTCCGTTCTGGGACGGCGCAGACAGCGGCTGGCGCTCGATCCGCTCGCAGGTCATCTTCGAGATGCCGACCGGTGGCCCGCCGCCGCTGCTGCGCGATTGGGACGACTGGCAGGCGGCGACGCGCGGCGACAGCACGCGCCGGCACTGGGACGTCTGGCCGCGGCCGGAGTACGGGACGCTCGAGGTGCGTGTGCTCGACCAGCCCACGTCGCTGCGGCGAACGACCGAGCTCGCCGCCGAGGTGCAGCGGCTCGTCCGCGAGGCGGCCGAGACCGGTGGCGGGCCGTTCGACCGAGAGGAATACGGGGCACAGCGCGATGTCGCGGGCCGCGAGGGAGGCGGTCCGGAGGCAGAGCGCCAGCTCGAGCTCGGGCCCGAGGCAGCGGTGCGGGAGATTGCCGCCCTCACGGTAGGCTGACCCTGTGGCGACGCAGTCCGAGACGATCCAGGTTTCCGGTGTCCGCTGCGAGCGGTGCGTGATGCGCCTCGCCCACGCGCTCGAGGGCCACGAGGGCCTCGAAGGCGCGAATGCGAACCTGATGGGACAGGTCACACTCGCGTGGGACGACGAGCAGACGAGCCGCGACGCGATCGTCGAGCGCCTGAGGAAGTCCGGCTTTCCCGAGCTCGCCGCGGTCTAGCGGGCTCGCGGCGGCGGAATAGCAACACTCCCCGCGCCGTTCCGGAGGGAGTGGCCCTCGCTGGTACGGTTGATCGCATGGAGGCCGATGCGGAAGACGCGCAGCGGCTCGCGACCGAGGCCCGCGACCGCGTCCGGTTCGAGGAGGACGCGCTCGCCCTCTCCGACCAGGTCTACCGCGTCGCCCGCCACCTCGCGTCGTCCCGCGAAGACGCCGACGAGCTCATGCAGGAGACGTACGCGCGGGCGTTCCGCAGCTGGCGCTCGTTTCAGCCCGGAACCAACATGCGCGCCTGGCTGCTGCGGATCCTCACCAACCTCAACATCGACCGCGGGCGGCGGCAGCAGCGTGCGCCACAGATGCAGCCGCTCGAGGCCAACGACTACTACCTCTACGACCGGCTCGCGGAGAACGACGACGGCGTCTCCGACGAGGACCGGGTCGTGGAGCGCTTGTCGCAGGACGACATCGTGACGGCGCTCTCCGCGGTGCCACACGACTTCCGCGACGTCATTGTGCTCGTCGACCTCGGCGACTTCAGCTACGCGGATGCGGCCCAGATTCTCGACATCCCGGTCGGCACCGTGATGTCGAGGCTCCATCGGGGCCGCCGCATCCTGAAGCGGGAGCTTGCCGAGTCGGCCCTGGAGGAGGCGACATGAAGGACCCGTGCGCGCACTGCGAAGAGATGATGCAGCCGTACATGGACCACGTCCTCACGGACGCGGAGTTGCATGAGGCGGAGGCGCATCTCGCCGAGTGCGAGGGTTGCCGCAGGCGCTACAAGTTCGAGGAGAGCCTGCGGGTCTACGTGCGGAAGGCAGCGGACGAGCAGATGCCGGCCGAGCTCCGGCAGAAGCTCGCCGCTCTCAGGATCCCGCTGGACTGAAGTCGACGTCTCCCGGCGGCCTCAGGTCGTCGCAGGGGACGAGCCGGGCCGGCAGCGCCCGCGCGCCCTCGTCGGGCACGTCGTCCCAGACCGCACGCGCGAGCAGGACGGGGTGGAGGCGGACTCCTCCGTAGGTCGCGGCGACGGCGTCACCGCCGTTCGTACGCCAGTCGTCGACGACGCGGTCGACGGCGCACGGGTCTAGGTCGGGCCCGTCGGACAGGACAACCAGCGCGGCTTCTGTCTTCGGCGGCAAGGCGGCGAGCCCGCAGCGAAGTGATGCGCCCGGCCCGCGCTCCCAATCGGGGCACCGGACGCTCTCGACCGGCAACGCGTGCGCTCCGCTGACAACGACGATCGCGTCGACGGAGCTCTGCCGCAACGAGGAGAGCACGCGCGGCAGCAACTCGACCTGCTTCGGCGGCTGCGTCCCGTAGCGAGACGACGCCCCGGCCGCGAGCACGACGGCGGCGATCACGCCAGGGCGGCGAGGGCGCGGCGCACGAGTGCCCGCGCGAGCGGGACCTTCCACTCTGTCCGCGGGAGCGGAGTGGCGGCGTCGAGGTCGTCGACGCCTTCGATCCGCCACGGGATCGGGGCAACGCCGGCCAGCGCGATCCGTGGCGAGCCGTCCTCGTGCCGCGCGACGGCGACGCCGACCTGCGGGAACGCCCACCGCTTACGGTCCATCGCCTTGAGATAGACGCTCGCGCCCGCCGGCGGCAGCTCGATCTCGAGCAAGAGCTCGCCGCTTTCGAGCGTCGTCGTGCTCCGGTTGCCCTCGTCCGGCAGGCGGTACAGCTCCTCGACTGCGAGCTCGCGCTGGTTCGTCCGCACTCGCGCTCCGAGCGCGACGAGGGCAGCCGCCACATCCGAGGGATGCGCCGAGGCGCAGAACTCATTCGCGAAGATCGCGTGCTCGCGGTGCTCGCCGTCCCGCGCGTGGCAGCGGTCACCGCCGTGGAGGCGGCAGTCGTAGCCGAGCCGCCAGTACCAGCAGCGCGTCGCCTGCAGGAGGTTGCCGCCGAGCGAGCCCATGCTTCGGAGCTGCGGCGACGCGGCGAGCCGGCACGCCTCGCGCAGCGCGTCCGGGATCGCCGGCTCGACTTCGAGCTCCGCGAGCGTCGTCCCCGCACCGATCACGGCACCGTCGACGCCGCGCGGCACGACGCCGCGCACGTCGACCAGCCGCTCCGTCTCGAGCAGCCCCTCGCGCAACAGCGGGACGACCTCCGTCCCGCCGTGGAGGAGGAGTCCGCCGTCGAGCTCCTCGAGGCTAGACGGCCGCAGGAGCTCCACGCTTCTCCTTCTCACGTGCTCGCTCCTCGGCTTCGCGCAGCGCGCGCAGCATCTCCTCGCGCGAGATCGGGAGCTCGTGCACCTCGGCGCCGGTTGCGTCCCGGATTGCGTTCGCTATCGCGGCGGCGATCGGGACGATCGGCGGCTCGCCGAGTCCTTTCGAGCCGAGGTTCGTCAGGTGCTCGTCGGGCCGGTCGACGAATTCGCAGATGATCTCCGGCACGTCCGCGATGGTCGGCATCCGGTACGAGTCGAGCGAGGTGGTGAGGATGCGGCCGCTCTCGGGATCGAGCAGCCGCTCCTCCGAGAGCGTGTGGCCGATCCCCTGGATCACGCCGCCTTCGACCTGGCTCGAGGCACCGAGCGGATTCACGATCCGCCCGACGTCGTGGATCGCCGCGACGCGCTCGACGTTCACCTCGCCGGTCTCGACGTCGACGGCGACCTCGACGACGTGGACGCCGAAGGTGAGGACGCTCATCCCCGTCGGGTTCGGCCCGCGCGCGCCCTTGCCGAGAATCTGCGACTCCTCCAGCACGGCGACGATCTCCTGCAGTGGGGTGTCCGCCGGCAGTCCCCGCTGCTCGGCGATGTCCTCGACCTGCTCGCGCGCGTCGGCTGCGGCCGCCCGCACCGCAGGCCCCATCGACGGCAACGTCGACGAGCCGGCCGAGATCGAGGCATACGGCCCGCGCGCCGAGTCGCCGAGCGCGACGTCGACATGCTCCAGCGGGATGCCGAGCTCCTCGGCCGCGATCTGCGCCATCGCGGTGCGCGTGCCGGTACCGATGTCCTGCATCGCGGTGATCACGGTCGCGCGGCCGTCGGAGCCGAGGCGCACCCACGCATACGAGGGAGGCCCGCCGCCGCCGTACCAGATCTGGCTCGCCATCCCGACCCCGCGCTTCCAGACCGCGTCGGACCGCGAACGCACCTCGTGCCGCCGTTCCCAGTGCGGCTCGGCCATGCGGTAGCAGTCCTCGAGGTTCTTGGACGAGAACGGCGTGCCCTCGTTCGAGGCCGCGTAGTTACGCCGCCGCAGCTCGAGCGGGTCGACGTCGAGCTTCGCCGCCAGTTCGTCGACGAGGCACTCGAGGCCGAACGTCCCTTCGACGAAGCCTGGCGCGCGGAACGCCTTCATCGGCGGGGTGTTGAGCTTGGCGCCGTAGGTGACGCTGCGGACGTTCTCGCAGTCGTAGAGCATCCGCATCGGCCCCTCGGTCGACGCGTTCCAGCCCGACCAGCCGACGGAGTTCCTGAACTCGCCCTCGAACGCGACGATCGTGCCGTCGCCGCGGGCACCGGCCCGGAGCCGCTGGATCGTAGCGTTCCGGTTGCCGGCCGAGGTGTTCTCCTCGCGGCGCGTCAGTGCGCAGCGCACCGGCCGTCCGGTCCGTTTCGCAAGCTCCGCCGCGACGAACGTGTACTCGTCGGGGCCGTTCTTCGAGCCGAAGCCACCGCCCATGAACTCGCACACGACCCGCACTTTGTCCTCGGGCAGGTCGAGCGTCTGGGCGACCGCCTGCCGGATCCCCCAGATGAACTGTGTCGAGATGTAGACGTGGAGCGTGTCACCCTGCCACTCGCAGATCGCCTGGTGCGTCTCCATCGAGTTGTGGAGGACGGTCTGCGTGCGGTACGTCCCCTCCACGACGACGTCCGCGTCGGCGAACGCCTTGTCGACGTCGCCGCGCTCGTAGGTGCGCGGCTCGGCGGTGAGCTGCTCGCGCTTGACGGCGTCGTCGGGATCGAGCACGACCTCGAGCTCCTCCCACTCGACGTCGATCGCCTTGACGGCGGCTCGTGCCTGGGCGAAGGTGTCCGCTGCGACGGCGGCGACCGCAGCGCCCGCGAAGCCGGCCTCCTCCTCGAGCCCGTGCGCCTCGCCGGGGCCGATCGCCGCCCGCACGCCCGGCAGTGCGAGCGCGGGGGCGAGGTCGATTCGCCGCACCTTCGCGTGCGCATGCGGCGAGCGCAGCACTGCCGCCTGGAGCATCCCCGGCAGCCGGAGGTCGGCGGTGTAGCGGGCCTCGCCGCGCACGCGCTCGGGCCCGTCCTTGCGCGGCGCGGGGCGGCCGACGACCTCGAGCGGGCCTTCCGGCCACTGCTCGAGCGGATCCTCCTCGACGACGATCCACACCTCCTCGAAGCGTCCCTCGACCTCTTTCTCGGTGCGGATCAGCCTTGCCAACTGAGAATCGCCTCCTCGATCTTGGGATAGGTGCCGCAGCGGCAGATGTTCCCCGCCATCGCGTGCCGGATCTCCTCGCGCGTCGGCTGGGGGTTGGCCGCGACGAGCGCGGCGGCGGACACGACCTGGCCGGGCGTGCAGTAGCCGCACTGGACTGCGTCGGCGCGGACGAACGCCTCGACGAGCGGATGCTCCCGGAGCCCTTCGATCGTCGTCACCTCGCCTTCGACCGCGTGGGCGAGCGTGATGCACGACAGCTGCGGGACGCCGTCGATCTGGACGGTGCAGGCGCCGCAATGCCCCTCGTTGCACGCAATCTTCGTGCCGGTGAGGCCGAGCTCGTCGCGCAGGATCTGGGCGAGGCTCGTCCCGACCGGCACGTCGAGGACGTGCTCGCCGCCGTTCACCGTGAGCCGCAGAGCGCTCATGAAGAGGTCACTGCCACCGTGTCGGCAATCTGAATCAGGCGGACGGCCGTGCGTGCGACGAGGCGGCGCTCGCTGTCGTCGTCTGCCTCGGGCAGCGTCCGCCAGAGGTCGCGCGCGGCCTCGAGCAGCTCGCGAATCTGCTCGAGCGTCTCACGATGCGCCCCATTCGGCTCCTCCGTCGCGTTGAGCGCGAGCCCGAGCGCGCCGAAGGCGTCCGGCTGGCGGATGAAGAGGAGCGGCATCGCCATCGAGACGTACTGGTGGATGCGGGCCTGCGCGAGCGGCTGCTCGAGGATGTCGGAGCCCTGCGGCTGAGACGGCTCGAGCGCTTCCTCGCCGTCGGCGATGCGGTTCGCGTTGCCGGCGAACATGTCCCGCAGGTGCGTGTCGTCGAAGCCCGAGACGCGGGCGACGCGCGACGACAGGAGCAGCGAGCCCGGCTGCTGGCCGTAGGGGTAGTCGGACGCGTAGACGATCTGCTCCGGCGGCACGAGCCGCAGTAGCCCCAGCAGGTCGATCGCGCTCCACACCGACGTGTCGAAGAAGACGCCGCGCTTCCCGGAGAAGCGGTTCGCGAGGTTCGCGAGGTCGGCGATGCCCGCGTGGGCGAGGATGAGCTGCGCCCCCGGATACGCGTCGACGAGCCGCTCGAGCCCGGCGGCGATCGGGGGCAGGCCACGGCCGGCGTGGACGAGGATCGGCACGCGGCGTTCGGCGGCGAGCTCGAAGACCGGCGCGAGCCGCTCGTCGTTGAGCAGGAACTTCTGGGCGCGCGGATGCAGCTTGATCCCGCGCGCGCCGAGGTCGAGACAGCGGCGGGCTTCCTCGATCGGCTCCTCGTCGAGCGCGAGCCGCACGAACGGGATGAGGCGGCCGCCGGAGCGAGCCGCGAACTCGAGCGTCCGTTCGTTGCCGGCGCGGAAGCCCGGCTGCCGGTCGGGCTCGTCGAGACAGAAGACGAAGGCCCGCGAGATGCCGTATTTGTCCATGGAGCCCACGAGCTCCTCGTAGCGCCCGACCATCCCGTCGATGTCCGTGCCGAGGTGAGTGTGGGCGTCGAAGATGTCGAGGTCGGCGGGAAGGTCGGCACGCAGCCGCTCGTCCCACGACGCCGCGACCTCACCAGCCCGCTCCAGCGCGTCCATCCGCTGAATCTAGCCGTCCACCGGCGTCCCGCGTCGCGCGCGGATGTGTGCCGATTCCGTGCCGACTTTGGAAAGGACACTGTCGCCGCGCCCCGGCGGGCGGTAGCAAGGAGCCGTTCATCTTTTCCCCGATCGGAGGCTCCATGAAGCGAATCCACCTGCTCGTCCTGCTCACGGCTCTCGCCCTGCCGCTCTGTGCCGCGTCGGCGCGAGCCAGCGGCTCGGGGAGCATCGTCGTTGGCGAGGTCTTCGCCGCCGGCGGAAACAGCGGTGCGGTGTACGCCAACGACTACGTCGAGCTCTTCAACCGCGGAGCCGGAGACGTCGCGATCGACGGCTGGACGCTGCAGTACGCGTCCGCCGCCAGCACGTCGTGGCAACAGACCGCCCTGAGCGGCACGATCCCAGCGGGCGGCCGGTACCTCGTCCAGCTCGCCTCCGGCGGAGCGAACGGAGCCGTGTTGCCGGCGGCGGACGCGACCGGCACCTCGAACCTCGCCGCGACCGGCGGCAAGGTCGCGGTCGTCAGTGGTGCGACCGCGCTCTCGTGCGGAGCGTCCGCCGGAAGCTGCTCGTCGGCCGCCGGTCTGGAAGACCTCGTCGGGTACGGCAGCGCTGCCGACTTCGAGGGCAGCGATGCGGCGCCTGCGGGAAGCGCGACGAACGCGCTGGCGCGTGCGGGCGCCGGCTGCACCGATACCGACGACAACGCGGCCGACTTCGCGACTGCGGCAGCCGATCCACAGAACTCGTCGGCGACAGCGAGCCCCTGCTCGGCTGCTCCTCCTCCGAACGGGTCGAGCGGGTCGGCGGGTGTCGACGTCGACGTCCAGCCGCTGCTGTCGATCGCACTCGACCACCCGACGCTGAGCTTCCCGGCCGCGGTGCCGGGTGCGACGCCGGATCCGCTGCCGGAGCACCTGACGGTGACGAGCAACGACTCGAGCGGCTACTCGGTGACGGTTCACCGCACGGCGTTCGCGCCGCACGACCTGCCGCTCGGCATCGGTGTCGGAGCCGGCAGCCTCGCAGCGGTACCGATCGCCCCGGCGCCTGACCTCGTGATCGCGGGCACCGGCGCACCGAGTGCGGCGGGCGGCGACACGATCGCGACGAGCGTCGGGTTCGTCTCTCCGCTCCCCGTAGTTCCGGCGGGCCACTACACGGCGACGTTGACCTTCACGGTGATCGGCAAGTGAGACGTGCGCTCGTAGCGTTGGTTCTCGGCGTGGCCGCGGCATCCATCCCGGGTGCCGCGGCCCGCCCGGGGCTCGGGCTCTCTGCGAGCCCGTTGCGCCTGACTCTGCGGGGCGCCGCGGCCGCCGCGATCACGGTGCGGAACCCGAGCCGCCGCGCCGTGCTCGTCGACGTCTCGCGGGCCGGCTTCGCACGCTCGCTGCGCGGGAAGCCCCGCGTACGGCCGACGGACGGCGCCGCCGAGTGGCTTCGGGTGCGGCCGCGGCGAATCCGGATCGCTGCCGGTGCGATGGGAGTCCTCCACGTGCGTGCGTCTCCCCCGCGCGGGGCGATGCCCGGAGATCACCCGGCGCTCGTGCTCCTGACCACGCGGCCGCTCGGCGTGCGCCATGTGCGCGTGCGGCTGCGGGTCGGCGTCATCGTCGTCCTCCGCGTCCGGGGACGAGTCGTGCGGCGGCTCGATGCGCGGTCGCTGACCGTCGAGCGTCGCGGCGCGACCCGCCTGCTCGACGTGCGGCTCGTCAACCGCGGCAACGTGACGGAGGAGGTCGGCGGTTCCGCGTTGAGACTGCTGCTCTCTCGCCGGGGCCGTGTGTTCGCGACGTTGCGCCCCAGGCGCAGCGAGCTCCTGCCGCATAGCGCCGGGATCGCCGTGTTCGCCTACCGCGGCCCGATGCGAGGGCCGGTCGTCGCCCGGATCAGGTTCCACACTCCGCTACGCGGACCGGTGCGCTGGTTCCACCCGCGCCTGTGAGGGTCGAGAGCCGACCGGCCGGAGCCGATATGGGCGTCATGGACCGGCGCGTCGTCTGGCTGTTCGTCGTCGCCGGCTCCACGCTCGGCGGCTTCGCCCCGGAGGCCTGGGGCGGGAGTGCGTTCGGCGTCGCCTCGCTCGCGCTCGCGTGCCTCGGCGGCATCGCGGGTGTCTGGCTGGCGGTGAAGCTGACCGGCTAGGCGGCAGGAGCCAGGATCCGGCGGAGAAACTCCGGCTCGGGCACCGCGCCGTCCCACCGTGGCTCGCCGTCGACGACGACCCGCGGCACCGCCCACACGCCGAGCTCCTGCGAGAGCTGCGGGAACTCGTTCGCCTCGATCGCAGTCGCGGTCACACGCTCGGAGGCGAGGGCGCAACGGTACGCCAGCAACACGGCCGGCGGGCAGTGCGGTCAAGTCGGCGTGACGAAGACGTCGAGCGCGAGCTCGCGCTCGAGCTCGCCGAGCGCCGCGATCGACTCGGGGCGCAGCGACGGCTCGGAGCGACCGGCCTCGACGACCGCGCCGACGAGGGAGCCGAGCTCGTAGCCCCACGGCAGCCCGTCGTAGCGGACACCCACGTCCCGACCGTCGGGTCGGATCGCGACCGCGGGGAAGCGCGGGAATCCGTCCGGCTGTTGCTCGACGCGACAGCTCACGCGGTCGCCGAGCTCGGCGAGGCCTTCGCAGACGCGAACCATCTCCGCGCCGAAGTCGACGTCTCCGGAGCCGGCGAGCGGCGTCTCCTCGGGTCCGAGCCCGACAAGCAGCTCGACGGGCCGCTCGAGCTCCGCGAACCACCCACGAACCTTCTCCTCCTCCTCGGGCCGTAGGACGGGCATAGGCGTGAGCGTACGCGCGTTGACCGAGGCTATGGAACGGCGCCGCTTCGGCCCGAGCGATCTGGAGATCTCGCGCGTCGGCCTCGGCACCGCGCCGATCGGCTCGCGCCCCGGCGAATGGTGGGTCAACTGGGGCCCGCAGGACGACGACGATTCGACCCGGGCGATCCACGCGGCGCTCGACGGCGGCGTCGACTGGATCGACACGGCGCCGTTCTACGGCTGGGGTCACGCGGAGGAGGTAGTCGGACGCGCGCTCGCCGGCCGTGAAGACGTGCTCGTCTTCACGAAGTGCGGCACCTGGCGGCGCGACGACGGGGACGACTACATGGATCTCAGCCCAGGCGGGATCCGGCGCGACGTCGACGCGAGCCTCCGCCGGCTACGTCGCGAGCGGATCGACCTGCTCCAGTTCCACGACCCCGATCGGAACGTGCCGATCGAGGAGTCCTGGGGCACGCTGCTCGAGCTCGTCGCCGAGGGGAAAGTGCGCCACGGCGGGCTCTCGAACCATCCGCCGGAGCTCGTCGGGCGCGCGCTCGCCGTGGGACCGGTCGCGGGCCTCCAGTTCCAGTACTCGGCGCTCGTCCGCGACGACGAGCAGCGGTTGCTCCCATTCGCGCAGGAGCGCGGCCTCGGCGTCATCGTGTGGTCGCCGCTCGCGAGCGGCTCCCTCACCGACGACTTCTCGCTCGACGCCCTCGCCGAGGACGACTTTCGTCGCACGCATCCGTTCGCGGAGCTCGACCTCGCAGACACGCGCGAGGAGCTACGCGACCGCGGCGCTGGCAGCGTCACGCGAGGCGCGCTCGACTTCGTGCTCTCCCACCCGGCGGTGACCGGTGCGATCGTCGGCGTCCGGAACGAGCGCGAAGGCCGCGAGCTGGCGGCGTTGGCCTAGCGGCCGTAGAGGTCGTCGATCGCCTGCTCGAGCTCGTCGAGGCGGGCGGCTCCGAAGGCGCGGATCGTCCCGTCGGAGTCCACGACGACGTTCGTCGGCACGCCGCGCACGCCGAGCGCGGAAGCGAGCTCGAGGCCGGGGTCGAGCAGGATCGGCCCCTTGATGCCCCACATCTCGCAGAAGCGCTCGACCTCGGGGCGGGGCTCCGTCCCTTCCCAGATGTCGACGAGGACGATCTCGAGCCCCGACCGGGACTCCTCACGAACGCGCACGTCCTCGAGGAACGGCGCCTCCGCGTTGCACGGTCCTCACCAGGACGCAAAGAAGTTGAGGATGTACTTCTTCTCGGCCCAGTCGTGGTTCGTCCGCCGCTCGCCCGACCGGTAATCCTCGAGGGCGAAGGCCGGCAGCTTGTTGCCGATCCACGGGCTCGGCTCCTCGACGACCGGCGCCGGCGGCCGGCCCGCGAGCAGGTCCTCGACGATCGACATCGTCTGGCTGCCGGCGTTGGCGACGAGGATCCGGCCGTCGTGCGGGTCGACGACCACGCCGCCGGGGCCGCCGCCGACCGGGATCTGCGACCACTCGACCCCGTCCGCGACCCCGAGCACGCTCACCGAGCCGGCTCCGCGGTTCGTGACGTACACCCGGTCGTGCGAGGGGTGGACGGTGAGCCCGACCGGAGCCGAGCCCGTGCGGATCTCCTCCACGACCTCGATCTTGTCGAGGTCGACGCGAGACACCGTGCCGGCGATCGAGTTGACGATGAACGCCTCGCCTCGCTCGGGGACTATCCCGATCGCACACGTCCCTATGCCGAGCTCGAGGCGGCCCACTTCCTCGAACGTCTCGGCGTCGTAGAAATTCGCGGAAGCTGCGACGAAGTTGACGCACACGACGAGATTGCGCGTCTGGTCGACGCCGATGGCCCCGGCACCCGGTTCCGCGTCCACCGTCGCGACCGTCTCGAGCGTGTCCAGGTCGATCACGCTCATGGTCGAGCCGAGCGAGTTGCCGACGTAGAGGCGGCGGAAGTCGGGGACATGCGTGAGGCCGGATGGATAGCCGCCCACCGGCACGGCGGTCTCGACCTCCAGCGTCGCCGAGTCGATGATCGTCACCTGGTCGGAGTGCGCATCGGCAGTGAAGATGCGCCCCGTCTGCTCGTCGAGCCCGATGTCGATGGGTTCGTTGCCGGTCGCGATCTCGCGGATGACCTCGTGCGTCTCGAGGTCGACGACCGAGACGAAGTCGCTGCGCGAGCACGCCACGAACGCGCGCCTCCGTGCGTTGTCGATTGCGATTCCCTCGGGGTCGAGACCGACCGGAATCTCGGCAATCTGGCGCCACGGCGAGCGCGAATCGATCCGGCACGCAGCTCCGACCGGGAACGCCGGATCGTCTCTCTCGCCGATCGCCGCCATCGAGCCGCGAGTATCGCCTCTCGGCCACTGAAGCGGAAGAGGAACCGCGTGCCCGTCGCTACGATCGAGGCGCTTTGGCCGACGGGGTTCTCATCTACGCCGACTCGTTGCGCTCCGCCGACATGCGGCACGCGGTTCCGCTCGGCGTGCCCGATCCGTTCCTCTACGCCGAGCAGAACGGGACCAGGCACATCTTCACGAGCTCGATGGAGGCCGTCCGGATCCGGGAGCTCGGGCTGTTCGAGGTGCACGTTCGCGAGGAGCTCGGCTTCGACGAGCTGATGGATTCGGGGCTCGGCTCGCGCGAAGTGACTGCGCAGCTCGCGCTCCGCGCGGTCGAGAGCATCGGCGTGAAGCGGGCTTCGGTGCCCGAGACCTTCCCCGTCTGGCTCGCCGACCGCCTGCGCGCCGAAGGAGTCGACCTCGGCGTCGACCAGGATCTCTTCGACGATCGCCGCCGGGCCAAGACCGAGGCGCAGGTCGCGGGAATCCGCAAGGCGCAGAGCGCCGCCGAGGCGGCCATGGACGCGTGCCGCGAGCTCCTGCGGCGAGCCGAGATCCGGGGCGACGAGCTCCTGCTCGACGGAGAGCAGCTCACCGTCGAGCGTGTGAAGGCGGACCTGAACGTCGTCTTCGCCTCGCACGACACGACCGCCGACGAGTACATCGTCGCGCCGGGCGCGCAGGGAGCCGTCGGGCACGACATGGGCTCGGGGCCGATCCGGCCGCACACGCCGCTCGTCGTCGACATCTTCCCTCGCGACAACGGCTCGGCCGCCTACACCGACATGACCCGAACGTTCGTCGTGGGCGAGGTGCCCGACGACGTGCGCGAGTGGCACCGCCTCTGCAAGGAGGCACTCGACCGTGCACTCACCGAGATCCGCGCCGGCGCCGACTGCCGCGCCATCTTCGACGGGACGTGCGAGCTCTTCGAGGCAGCCGGCGAGCCGACGCAGCGGACGAAAGAGCCCGGCGAGACGCTCAGCGACGGCTTCTTCCACGGCCTCGGCCACGGGGTGGGCCTCGAGGTGCACGAGGAACCGAGCCTCGGCCGCGCAGCAGAGAAGAAGCTCGTCGCGGGCGACGTCGTCACGGTGGAGCCCGGCCTCTACCGCGCCGGCTACGGCGGCGTGCGGCTCGAGGACATCGTCCTCGTGACCGAGAGCGGCGCCGAAAACCTCACGAAGTACCCGTACGACCTCGAACCCTGAGTGCGAAGCCTGAGTAATCCGCGCGAAATCGGGTAAAGGCTCCGCAAATAGATCGGAGGCCGACGGATTGGCCGCGGGGCCATCCCGCCGACCGCCGAAAAGGAGGCAACGAGGCATGGGTGTTCTCGCCCAGGACCGGCCGACCACGCTCGTCGAGAGCATTCCGGCGGCCGATCCCGCCCCATTGGGGCTCGGAGCGTTCGCGTTGACGACGTTCCTGCTCAGCGGCCACAACGCCAGCTTCATCCCCGACGTGATCTGGATCGGGCCGGCACTCTTCTACGGAGGGACGATCCAGCTTCTCGCGGGCATGTGGGAGTTCCGGAACCGGAACGTCTTCGGTGCGACGGCGTTCTCGACGTACGGCGGCTTCTGGCTCGGGCTCGGCTCGGTCGTCGCCCTCGCGACACTGTCGAAGTCGTTCGGCACCGCGTTCGCTGCCGGCAGCGTGACGAACGCGCTCGCGTGGTTCCTGATCGCTTTCGCGATCTTCAACACGTACATGCTCTTCTGGAGTGCTCGCGTGAGCCTCGCGGTCTTCTTCGTGTTCCTCACGCTGGAGATCACCGAGATCGTGCTCGCGATCGGCTTCTTCAACCTCTCGCACGGCGGCAGCGAGTGGTGGCTCCACGCCGGCGGCTGGTGCGGTGTGGTCACGGCCGCGGTCGCGTGGTACACATCAGCGGCAGGAGTCGTGAACGGCATGTCGCCGACGCCCGTCCTGCCCGTGGGCGCCGCTCCGATCGGTCGCATCGGCTCCCCGATGCCCCGACGAGCGGAGGTGTAGCGGGTGGCCGAGACGAGCCAGCAGCACGCGATCGACACGATGTTCCTCGAGGAGCGGACCTATCCGCCGCCCGAGGATTTCGCGGCCGGAGCCAACGCGCAGGCCGGGATCTACGACATCCCCTTCGAGCAGTTCTGGGAGCAGGAGGGCCGCGAGCGGATCACGTGGTTCGAGCCGTTCACGGACCTGTACGAGTGGGAGCCGCCGTATGCGAAGTGGTACCTCGGCGGCAAGCTGAACGTCTGCTTCAACTGCGTCGACCGGCACGTCGAGGCCGGCGACGGCGGCGTCGTCGCGTACCACTGGGAGGGGGAGCCTGAAGGCGACGCGCGCGCGATCACGTACGCGGACCTCCAGCAGGACGTCGTCCGCTTCGCGAACGCGCTGAAGAAGCTCGGCGTGCAGAAGGGGACGCCGGTCGGGATCTACATGGGCATGGTCCCGGAGCTACCGGTGGCGATGCTCGCGTGCACCCGGCTCGGCGCTCCGCACACCGTGGTCTTCGGCGGCTTCTCGGCCGACTCGCTCTCGGGCCGGATGAACGACATGAAGTGCGAGGTCCTCATCACCCAGGACGAGGCGTGGCGGCGCGGCTCGAAGGTCGGGCTGAAGAAGATCGCCGACGAGGCGATGGCCGATGCACCCGGCGTGCAGAGCTGCGTCGTCCTCCGCCGCACCGGCAGCGACACGCCGATGCAGGAGGGGCGCGACCACTGGTGGCACGATCTCGTGGGGGATGTCTCGGACGATCCGCAGTCGTGCCCGTGCGAGCCGATGGACAGCGAGGACCTGCTCTTCCTCATGTACACGAGCGGCACGACCGCGAAACCGAAGGGGATCATCCACACGACGGCCGGCTATCTCGTCGGCACGTCGACGACGCACAACTACATCTTCGACCTGAAGCAGGACGAAGATGTGTACTGGTGCGCCGCCGACATCGGCTGGATCACCGGGCACAGCTACATCGTGTACGGGCCGCTCTGCAACCGGACGACGTCGGTCCTCTACGAGGGGACGCCGGACTTCCCCGACAAGGACCGGTGGTGGTCGATCGTCGAGAAGTACAAGGTGACGATCCTCTACACCGCGCCGACGGCGATCCGCTCGCACATGAAGTGGGGCCCGGAGTACGCGCAGCAGCACGACCTCTCGTCGCTGCGCCTGCTCGGCTCCGTCGGCGAGCCGATCAACCCCGAGGCGTGGATCTGGTACCGCGAGCACATCGGCAGCGACCGGACGCCGATCGTCGACACCTGGTGGCAGACCGAGACGGGGATGGTGCTGATCACCCCGCTGCCGGGCGTCACGACACTGAAGCCGGGCTCGGCGACCCAGCCGTTCCCCGGTGTCGTGCCGGCCGTCTACGACGAGCAGGGCAATGAAGTCGGGCCCGGCGGGGGCGGGTATCTCGTCCTCAAGCGCCCGTGGCCGGCGATGCTGCGCGGCATCTTCGGCGACGACCAGCGCTACCGGGACACGTACTGGTCGAAGTACGAGGACATCTACCTCGCGGGTGACGGAGCCCGGATCGACCAGGACGGCGACTACTGGCTGCTCGGCCGGATCGACGACGTGATGAACGTCTCCGGGCACCGCATCTCGACGATCGAGGTCGAGTCGGCGCTCGTCGACCACCAGGAGGTGGCCGAAGCTGCGGTCTGTTCCCGTGCCGACTCGGTGACGGGCGAGGCGATCGTGGCATACGTGACGCTCAAGGGCGGAGGCGAGGGCTCGATCGAGAAGCTCGAGGAGCTCCGCAATCACGTCTCGCAGAAGATCGGGCCGATCGCCAAGCCCGCGAACATCGTCTTCACGCCCGAGCTGCCCAAGACCCGCAGCGGCAAGATCATGCGCCGCCTGCTGCGGGACGTCGCGAACGACCGGAAGCTCGGCGACACGACGACGCTCGCCGACCCGACCGTGGTGGACGAGATCGCCAAGCGCGCCTCGGACGAGAAGGCACAGGAGGCCGAGGCCTAGACGTAGGATCGGAGGCGTGACCCCCGAGGAGCATCGCCGGCTCGGCGTCGAGCTCTACAACGGGACGTGGGCTCTCATCGAGCAAGCGGACCGGACGGCCGACGAGGACGACGAGATGCTCCACCGGGCTCACGCCTCCGCCTACCACTGGCTGCAGGCCCCGCACACCGCGGCGCACCGCGCGCGGTCGCATTGGCTCTGCTCCCGCGTCCACGTGCTCGCCGGCCAACCGGAAGGCGCGCTCCATCACGCGCGTCGCTGCCTCGCGCTGGTGGAGGGCAACGCGGACGAGATGGAGGAGTGGGACCTGCCGGGCGCCTACGAGGCGCTGGCCCGTGCGCACCATGAGGCGGGCGACGAGCGGGAGGCTGCCCGTTACCGGTCGCTCGGCCTGGAGACCGTCGCCAAGGTCGCCGACGAGGAGGATCGAAAGCACATCGAGGCCGACCTCGCCTCGATCTCCTGAGCGAGGGTTGGAGCCGTCCGCGGCGAATGGTAAAAACCTCGCGCACGAGCGGCTGCGGAGGTCGAAGGCACTCCAACGGGCGAGTCCGGGCTAGGTGCCAACTGGACCGCCGACCTGCTGAAAGCGCCGCCGCGTTCTTGAGATCCACGCCGGGGCACGATCTGCTCGGCGTGCTTGGGGGCCGGCTAGCGGTGCCCGGCGAGAATGGTCGGGACGTACTCGAGCAACTGAATGCGTCCGTCGAAGGTCTTGCTGCCGATCATGTCGAGAGCCACGTCGGGGTAGCCGTCGTAGATCCGCTCCCGGCCGGTGTTCCCGGTGATGACCGGGAAGACGACCACCCGGAACCGGTCGACGAGGCCGGCCTCCAAGAGAGAGCGGCACAGGGCGAGGCTTCCGATCGTGCGCATCGACTTCGAGCCTGTGGTTTTCATCTCCCGCACGGTCTCCACCGCGTCCTCGGACACGAGTTGTGTGTTCGGCCAGGAAAGAGGCTCGTTCAGGGTGCTCGAGAAGACGACCTTCGACATCTCCGCGAGAGCCTCGGTACCGGGTTCGCCCTCGGCCGAGAATCCGGACATGACGCGGTACGTGGTTGCACCCATCAGCACCACGTAGTCCGCTTCCGGTTGCGCGCCCAGCCAGGCGAGATATTCGGGGCCTTGCAACCCCCACCAGCCCGGCCAGCCCTCCGCGGCCGCATAGCCGTCCAGCGACGTGATGAAGTCAACGAGTAGCTCCGGCATCGTGGCCTCCTCTTCTCCGGCCTCGCTCGATTGGCCGCTTTTCAACGTGGGCGGGGACAACGGTAGGACGCGCTGCGAGCCCTTGCTCGGGAATGACGTCCGAGACCGTGGCCGGCTACGTGCGAGGGTCGCGGAATGACGCCTGCGGCAGGGTCTCAGCGCCGAGTTGCTTCGCGTGCTCCCGCGGGCTTAGGCTCGTGCCGTGTCGGAGGGAGATGCTCGTCCACTGGTTACACACATCGATGCGGACGAGGGATGGGAGCATGACGACGAGACGGGCGGACTTGTACGCATGGTCCGAGACGAAGACTCGGTCATGGTCGGCCTGTGGAAACCCGGAGGTGCGGCGGGCCGCAAGATCGAGTACTCGCTGGAAGCGGATGAGACGCTGGTCGTGCTGAAAGGGGGCGGGGAGGTTCGAGTAGACGAGGGCGAGCCGATCGAGCTTCGACCCGGTGTGGTCGTGTCCTTACCTCGCGGCTGCCATCTCAGCTGGCTCGTTGACGATGAGTTCCGCGAACTGTGGATCTACGCCTAATCCCGCTTATGATGCCAGGTCGCTCGCCTGGGCCAGTGTTCCGGGATGACCCTCCGTGAACCTCGAGCGCCGCCGTCCTCGACCACGGTCACTGTCGGTATGGCTGACTTCGCCCTCCTCACGTCCTAGCTTTTTCGTGACGAAGTAGGAGGGCATTTCATTAGTGCGCAATTAGTGGCGGGGAGTATCTTCCCGGCATGATTACCCGCCTTCTGATGGCGACGACTGTGGTGCTTGCCGGCGTCGCAGCTGCCTGCGGCGGTGCAGCGTCTTCGACCGTCTCGCCCTGCGGCTGGGTGAGCCAGCCGCTGTGGTCGCCGGACGGGACGCAGATCGTCTACTACGGAAGGCGCTGGCCTCCGCTGAAGCACAGGAACCCGATCTACATCTTGCACGCCCTCTGCACGATGGGAGGCGACGGAACGAACGTGCAGCCGGTTCGTTACACGACCTGCAGTGGAAAGCACTGCCCGGAGGCCCCTGGCTTGATCGCCTGGACGCAGTTCGGGATTCTCTACCAGAGCGGCGGCGCGGTCTTCCGCCTCGTGCCGGGCAACAAGCCGCAGCAGATCGCCAGGCCGAGCGCGGTCAGCTACGTGACGAACCCGGCGGGTACGCGTCTTGCAGCCGCACCCTATTACGACTCCTGCGACACCTGCGCGGGGCCGCTGACGATCTATTCCGTCCAGACGGGCGCTGTCGTCGGCAAGGTTGGCGGTAAGAAGCTGAGCAACGTCGATCCCAGTCTCTCGCCTGACGGATTGTCGGTGGCATTCGGCCGCTTCACATCGAACCAGACCGGCAAGTCGCTCGGTATCTGGGCGGCGAACGCCAATGGCAGCAGTCTTCGCCAGCTGGTGAAGGTCGGCCTCCTTCCCCTTCGGTCGCCGACGAGCGCCAAGGTCGCCTATCTCGTTCAGGGCAGGACGTCGAGTTCGCTCCATCTCGTCTCCACAACCGGTGGCAAGAGCCGGACACTCGTCCCCGGCAAGGTCGAGAGCGTGTTTGGCTGGTCACCGAACGGGCGCTATATCGCCTTCGCTCAGGCGGGCCGTAACGGCGCCAGCAAGCTGGCGGTCGTCAATGTGGCAACGCGGAAGGTGCGGACGCTGCTCAGGCTCAACTTCTCGCCGACAGCCTCCTGGGCGCCGGACTCCCTTCACCTGGTCGTCACTAGCCTGCCGCGCGGCACGAGGTGCGGCCCGACCTACCGGGTGTCGCTCACCGGCTCGGCGCCAGTCAAGATCGCGTCCTGCACAAGCTGAGAGCCCGCTAGCGACTGGCGAAGCGTTCGCTTCTACTCGCGCTCCACGCACTAAGTCACTCGCCTGGCCAGTGTTCCGGATTGAAGCTCCTATGACTTGTCAAGTCATTGCTGGTTGTTGTTCGAGGAGTCGGTAGAGGTGGCGGGCGAGGTAGCGCTTGAGGAGTCGGGTGGCGTCGCGGCGACTCTTGCCTTCGG
>JAICJI010000059.1 GCA_025928515.1 Thermoleophilia bacterium | reverse complement strand
GCCGGCAGCAACGAGCGCCACAGGACACGACCGCGCGAAACCGGTCGCTCGGAGAGCAGCGTGGCCGCAAAGCTGGACGGCGCGTCAACCGCGCCGCGACGTGTCGCCGTGTGCCCCACACTGGCGTATCGGCAGTGAATGCGGCCGAGTCAAGGTCTGTGGGAGGATCGGCGCCGTGAGCGACGCCACCGCAGTAGCCGATCTCCTGCACGAAGCCGCCGAGACCCACCACGTCGTCTACCGAATCGTCGACGGCGACGACCCCGACTGGGCGTCGTGGTACGCCGACTGGCTCCTCACGCTCTCGGAATTGCCGCAGCTGCTCGGCGCGACGCCGGTTCGCAGCCATCTCGTCCACGCCCTCGTCCAGCTCGACCGCGACTACACCGCCGAGTCGCGCGAGCAGCGGTGGGAGGACTGGTACGCGGAGCGGCTGCTCGCCGAGCTCGGCGCCGGTTAGCTCGCCGCGCCGGCCCGCTCGGTCGAGCGGCTCAACGCGTCGTCGGCATCGGGCTGCGAAAAGAGCTCCTGGCCGCGCTCCGCGAGGTACACCGCGGCGGCGGCACCGGCCCCCATCGCGACGGCCGTCACGGCCGGGCCACGCAGACCGATCCCGAGCTGTTCGTCGAGCGAGAAGCGCCCCGGCCCGCTGTCGCCGAGCGCGGCCAGCGCGCCGAGGATCACCACCGGGTACTCGACACCGCCTTCCGTGCTCCAGAGGCCCTTCTCCCAGTGGACGTGGCGGATCGCGTTCGCCATCACGCCGGTCAGCATGCTCACGGCCGCCGGTGTGAGGAAGCCGAGCGCGAGCAGAGAGCCGCCGCCGGCCTCCGCCGCCCCGGCAAGCAGGGCGTTCTCGCGTCCCGGCTTGAGGCCGACCTGCTCGAAGAACCGTCCCGTCCCGTCGGGACCGTGCCCGCCGAACCAGCCGGTCAGCTTCTGCATGCCGTGGCCGAAGAAGTAGCCACCGACCGTCGCGCGCAACATGAGCTTGCCAAGACCCATCGAGCCTCGGCTACCCCGAGGGCGAGAAGGAAAACTAGAGTCCTGCAGATGAGCGAGTTCAGCCTCGAGGCGCTGCTCGGCTCGCGGCGCGGCGAGGATCTCGACCTCTGGGCCCGGACGATCAACCCGCAGTTCGTGCGCGTGCTGCGGACGATCGGCTTCGACCGCACCTGGGCGAGCGGCGAGGGTGCGTACCTCTACGACGCCGACGGCACGCGGTTCCTCGACCTCCTCGGCGGCTTCGGGATGTACGGCGTCGGCCGGAACAATCCCCGGATCCGCGCCGCGCTCGTGGAGGCGCTCGGGCTCGAGACGCCGGGGATGCTGGCGCTCGGCACGACGCTCCTCCCGGGCCTGCTGGCCGAGGAGCTGATCGCGGCCGCGGGCGGCCGAATCGAGCGCTGCCTGTTCACGAGCTCCGGAACCGAGTCCGTCGAGTCGGCGATCAAGCTCGGGCGAACCGCGACCGGGCGCACGCGCGTCCTCTCTGCGGAGCACGCCTTCCACGGCCTGACGCTCGGCTCGCTGTCTGCGAACGGCAACGAAGAGTTCACCGCGCGGTTCCAGCCGCTTCTGCCCGGCTTCGACCACGTCCCGTTCGGCGATCTCGACGCGCTCGAGGAGCAGCTGCGGCGCGAGGACGTTGCGCTCTTCCTCGTCGAGCCGGTGCAGGGGAAGGGGATCAACCTGCCGCCCGACGGCTACCTCGAAGGCGCGCAGGAGCTGTGCCGCCGCTACGGGACGCTCTTCTGCGTCGACGAGGTGATGACCGGCTTCGGGCGGACCGGCCGGATGTTCGCGTTCCAGCACTTGGGGCTCGAGCCGGATCTCGTCACGGTCGCGAAGACGCTTTCGGGCGGTTACGTGCCGTCGGGCGCTCTGCTCATGGCACGCTCCGTGCACGAGGCCGTCTTCGACTCCATGCCGCACGCGATGTCGCACGGCTCCACCTTCGCGCCGAACGAGCTCGCGATGGCGGCCGGGCTCGCGACGCTCCACGAGCTGCGCGAGCAGCGTCTCGTGGAGCAGAGCGCGCGGCTCGGTGAGCGACTGCTCGAGCTGACGCGGCCGCTCGTGGACGAGTTCGAGGTCGTGCGCGACGTGCGCGGGCTCGGGCTCGCGTGGGCTATCGAGTTCGGCGAGCCCGAGGGCGGCGGCCGCCGCACCTACCGCATGATCGAGCGCGCCCAGCGTGGGCTCTTCGCGCAGCTCGTCGTCGTGCCGCTCTTCACGAAGCGCCACATCCTGAGCCAGGTCGCGGGACACGACATGGCGGTGATCCGGATCCTGCCGCCGCTCGTCCTGAGGGACGAGGACGTCGAGGAGTTCGCCGACGCCCTGCGCTCCACGATCAAGAGCGCGCAGAAGATGCCGCGGTCGCTGACGAAGTTCGCGCTCTCAGCCGCGACCGCCGGCGTTCGCGGCCGCTGAGATGCGCCCGTTCGTGCTCGCACCGCGAGAGGGAACGCGGGTGCGCAACCCGGTCGGCGGCGATCTCGTCCTCGAGCTCGAGGGATCGCACTGCGAGCACGCGACGACGGTGCTCGAGACGGAGGCTGCGCACGGTGAGGGGCCTCCGCTGCACTATCACCGGACGCAGGACGAATGGCTCTACGTGCCCGACGGCACGTTCCGTTTCCGGATCGACGACGAGGTTCTGCCGGCGCCGCGCGGCACCCGCTCCCCTAGCCCGATTCGAGCGGCAATCGGCGCTGCGACCACTCGCTCCACGAGCCGGGATACAGCCGGCCTTCGCGGCCGGCGAGCCACGCGCGGTGGAGCGTGACGCACGCCGTGACGCCCGACCCGCAGTAGGCGACGAGCTCGCCGAGCGGCAGCTCCGGCAGCGGCTCGTTCCACGGTGCGTTCGCGGCGCCGGGGATCCGGCCCATCGGATCGTCGATCTCGTTCGGCTCGCCGCGCCAGCGGCTTGCGACGCGCGCGTCCACGAGTGCGAGCGACGGATCCGCCAGTCGGCGGGCGATCTCCTCCGCCGCGATCGTGTCGCCTTCTCGCTCCTGCGGGACGAGCTCGGCCGGCTCGATCGACTCCTCGCCCGCGCGCAGCTCGCCTCCCCACTCCTCGATCCCGCCGAGGAGCACGGCGCAATCGTCGTGGCCGAAGTGGCGCAGCAGCCACCAGAGCCGCTCCGGCCCACCGCCGCTGCCGTACGCGACGACGAAGACACCGTCGCCGATTCCGGCCCGGCCGGCAGCCGCGCAGAACTTCTCCGCGGACGGCAGCGGATGGCGTCCAGCGTCCGGAACCGTGAGATCCGACAGGTCCGCATCGACGTCGAGGAAGGACGCGCCCGGGACGTGGCCCTCGAGGTACACCTCGCGCCCGCGCTCGGGCTTCCCGAGCTCCCACCGGCAATCGACGAACTGGTACCTCACGTGCCGACCAGCGTAGAGCGGCGCTCGAGCAGGACGACGTCGCGCCAGACCCCGTGCAGCCGGCCGAGGCGCTCGCGCTTGCCGACCTCGCGGAAGCCGCACCCTCGATGGAGGCGCAGCGACGCCTCGTTCTCCGGGAACACGCCTGCGTTCAGCGTCCAGTACCCGGCCTGTTCGGAGCGCCGCACGAGCTCGTCGAGCAGCACACGCCCGAGGCCGGCACCGCGCGCCTCCTCGGCGACGTAGACGCTCACCTCCCCGACGCCTTCGTAGCAGCACCGCGACGACACGGGGGACAGCGCCGCCCAGCCGACGACGACACCGTCGCGCTCGGCGACGAGCCGCACGTCCTGGTGCGCGGCGTCCCACTGCTCCCACGACGGGGGCTCGGTCTCGAAGGTCGCGTGGCCGCTCCGGATTCCGTCTGCGTAGATCGCCCGCACCGCCGGCCAGTCGTCGGGGCGAAGGTCACGGACCATCAGCGGCTGTGGCTCGGCGTCCAGACGGCGGCGAGGACTCCGAGGCCGACGAGCACGCCGCCGCCGAGCCAGCGCTGGACCTGCGCGAGCCGCTTCGAGCCCCGCAGGCGGTCGGCAACCGTCCCGGCCGCGAGCGCGTAAGCGCTGTCGCTGAGGAAGCCGAGCACGGTGAAGCTGAGGCCGAGCACCAGCACCTGCAGCCACGCATGCGGCGCATGCGGGTCGACGAACTGCGGCAGGAAGGCGAAGACGAACACGATCGTCTTCGGATTGGTCAGGTTGACGACGACCCCCTGCGCGTACGCGCGCCGACGCGTCCGCGGCCGTGACTCCGACTCGAGGTCGTCGAGGCCGCGCCCGAGCAGTCTCCGAATACCCAACACGAAGAGATACGCGGCGCCGGCATAGCGGACAGCGTCGAACGCAGCCGTCGATGCGAGCAGCAGCGAGGAGAGCCCGGCGGCCGCAAGCGTGACGTACGCGATCGTGCCGGTCGTGATGCCGGCGACCGAGGCGAGGCCGCCGCCGCGTCCCATCTCGATGCTCCGCGTGACGACGTACAGCACCGCCGGGCCGGGGACGAGCAGGAGCGCCATGCCGGTGGCGAGGAAAACCAGATACGTCGAGAGCGAGGGCATCGGTCAGACGCTACACGCCAAAACTCCGTGCTCAGGCGCGACATTTGACGTTCCCTTTCCTAGCGCCTAGCCTGAGAAGGCCATGTTGCTCGCGAACGTGATGGACCGGATCCGGGGAGGCGCCACTGTGCGGCTCGCCGGCCCGCGCGGCTCCCTCTAGGTCCGCTCGCCGCCTCACAGGCGGCCTTCCGTCCTCCGTTCCACCTCTTCAGAAGGAGCAGCATGTCCACGTTCGCACCATCCACAATCGATCTGGCTTCACCTCCAGACCGCCAGGCGCCCGCCGTCGAGGTGAGGGACCTGCGGAAGACGTTCAAGCGGCGCGACCGCAAAGCGGGCCGCTTCGCACGCAAGCGTCCGTGGCCGGCGCTCGCCGACGTCACCTTCACGATCGCTCGTGGCGAATGCGTCGCCATCCTCGGCCAGAACGGCTCGGGGAAGTCGACGCTCGTCCGCCTGCTCTCGACGCTGCTGATCAACGACGGCGGCGAGGCACGGATCTTCGGCCACGACGCGTTCAAGGAGGAGTCGACGATCCGCCGGCTCGTCAACCGCGTCTCGGTCGAGGCGAGCTTCTTCAAGAAGATGTCCGCGGCCGAGAACCTCTCGTACGCGGCGCGCTTCTACGGGATGACGCCGCGGCAGACGCGCGCGGGCGTTCCGGAGATCCTGACCAAGGTCGGCTTCCCGGCCGAGCGGCGCGGCGAGGCGATGGAAAGCCTGTCGCGCGGCATGCAGCAGAAGGTCGCCCTCGCCCGGGCGCTCCTGACTTCGCCTGTCCTCCTTCTGCTCGACGAGCCGACGACCGGGCTCGACCCGCGCTCGAAGCTCGAGGTGCAGGACTTCATCCGCGAGGTCCGGAAGGAGCACGACGCGACGATCCTGCTCTGCACACACGACATGGCGGAGGCCGAGGCGCTGGCCGACAGGATCGGGCTGTTGGACCGCGGCCGGCTGCTCTTCCTCGAGCCGGTCGAGGACGTGAAGCGGCGCTTCGGCGTCGAGACGCTCGAGCAGGCGTTCTTCGCCGCCACCGGACGCGAGTTCGTGGCCGAGGAAGGCGAGGACGAAGACGACGAGTACAGGGAGGTGTTCGCGTGAGCGAATACGCAATCGAGCTGCGGAACCAACTCGTCGGCCTGTTCGGGATCGTCGAGCGGAACGCATACCTCACGAAGCGCTACTTCCTCTGGGACCTGGCCTTCATGGTCTGGACGATCGCGAACACGCTCACGATCGTCTTCATCGCGCGTGCGGAACACCTGCCGGCCGCGCGAGAGAACACGCTGGCGACGCAGCTGCTCGTCGGCGCGACCATCTGGGCCTTCCTCGGGATCATCTTCGAGTTCATGACCGAGACGGTCGCGTGGGAGCGCTGGGAAGGGACGATCGAGTACACGTTCATGGCGCCGCTCTCGCGGTTCGTGCACCTGTTCGGGCAGGGCGCGTATGCGGTGCTGTACGGACTGATCCGGGCGACGATCCTCTTCTTCGCGGTCGCCGCGTTCATCGGGATCCATGCGCCTCAGGCGAACTACGGCGCCGCGTTCGTGCTGCTCGCGGTCGCGTCGCTCTCGTTCATCGGCGTGGGGATCATGACCTCGGTTCTGCCGCTCGTCTCACCGGAGAAGGGCGCGCAGCTCGGCTTCGTCGCGCAGGGCGTGATGCTCGTGGTCTCGGGCGTCTACTACTCGGTGAGCGTGATGCCGGTGTGGATGCAGTGGATCGCGAAGGTCTCGCCGGCGACATACGTGCTGCGCGGCGACCGGAACTCGATCATCCACGGCACCGGGCTCGCGTGGGCCGACGTCTGGCCGCTGCTGATCATCGCGGTGCTGGCGACGCCGCTCGGGCTGGCGATCTTCCGCGTCGGCGAGCGGTACGCGAAGCGCCACGGGAAGCTGAAGCGGTCGGGATGACGGACTGGTTCGCAGGAGACGTCGCGGCCCGGTACGACAAGTCGACGGCCGGCATGCCGGTCGAGCCGGTCGTCGACTTCCTCTTCCCGTTCGCGGCCGGCGGAGCGCTCGAGCTCGCGATCGGCACCGGCAGGATCGCGGTGCCGCTCGCCGCTCGCGGCGTTCGCGTCGCCGGGATCGACTTCTCGCCCGACATGGTTGCGGAGCTGCGGAAGAAGACCGACGAGATTCCCGTGGAGGTCGGCGACATGGGAACGACCCAGGTCGACGGGGCGTTCTCGGTGGTCTACGTCGTCTTCAACTCGATCAACAACGTCACGACCCAGGACGGCCAGGTCGCCACCTTCGCGAACGCGGCAGCGCACCTCTCGCCCGGCGGGTGCTTCGTCGTCGAGGTCGGCGTTCCGGTCACTCAGCAGCTCGAGGTCTTCGACCTCACCGACACACACGTCGGCGTCGACGAGTACGACGCCGATACGCAGCGGCTGGTCTCGCACCACTTCTCGCTCGTCGACGGAGAGTGGCGACGGCTATCGATGCCGTTCCGCGCGGTCTGGCCGGCCGAGCTCGACCTGATGGCCCGCCTCGCCGGGCTCGAGCTGCGGGAGCGCTGGGCCGACTGGGATCGCTCCCCCTTCACCGCCGAGAGCCGCAAGCACGTCTCGGTCTGGGAGAAGCCCACATGAGGACGTTCGAGGGCCGGCTCTCCGCGTCCTTCGTGCGGCGGGGTTAGCGTTGGCGCGTGCCTGCGCGCGCCCGGCGTTCCTGTCTGACTGTTCCTGCTTCGAGCGAGCGGATGCTCGCGAAGGCGCCGTCGCTGCCCGCGGACGAGGTGATCGTCGACCTCGAGGACGCCGTCCCACCCGAGGACAAGGAGAGGGCCCGGGAGCGTGCCTTGGCCGCGCTGCGGCGAGGACCGCTGGGCCGGACGACTGCGCTCCGCGTCAACGCGCGCGCGACGCCATGGTGGGAGGACGACCTGCGCGCGGCGGCGGAAGCGCGACCCGACGTGGTCGTACTCCCCAAGGTCGAGTCTCCGGAGGACGTGTCCGCCGCGGCCGAGTTGCTCCCGGACGGCATCGGTCTCGAAGCGCTGATCGAGACGGCGCGCGGGCTCGTCCGGGCCGACGAGATCGCAGCCGCAGGGCACGGCCTCGAGGCGCTCGTCTTCGGGCCGGCCGATCTCGCAGCCTCGCTCGGCATCCCTGTGCTGACGATCGGCGCCGGAACCTCGGACTACGCGCTCGCGCACGTGGTCGCCGTCGCGCGGGCCTCGGGCCTGCAGGTGCTCGACGGGCCGCACGCGCGGCTCGGCGACGACCTGGGGCTCGTCCTCTCCGCGCGGCGCGCGCTCGAGCACGGCTACGACGGCAAGTGGGTGATCCACCCGAGCCAGATCGAGCCGGTCAACCGGATCTTCACGCCCTCGCCGGCCGAGATCGACCGTGCCAAGCGCCTTCTCGAGGCGGCGCACAGCGCCGCGCGGTTCGAAGGTGACATGGTGGACGAGGCCACTCGCAAGCTCGCGGAATCCCTGCTCAGGCGGGCGGAGGTTCTCAGCTAGCTCGCTGCGGGTATTTCCCGGCCATGACCGGGCATCGAGAGCTTTGGGGGGTGTCGCGCTTTGCGACGCAGCGGCGCGGCTTCCAGCCGCAGTGCGACTGCTATCGCACCGACGAGCCGCTGGCGCTGCACCTCACCCTCGAGCTCCCCGGCGTCGATCCCGCCGCCGTGCGGGTCGTCGCGGCGGGCACCGCGCTCGTCGTCTCGGGCGTCCGCGAGCGGCCGCATCCGGCCGGCGCCCGCTACCGGCAGGTCGAGATCGAGTACGGCCCGTTCGAGCGTCGGATCGAGCTCGCCGAGGACGTGGACGCCGACGCGGCGACGGCCACGTACGAAGCCGGGATGTTGCGGCTAGAGGTGCCGCTCACGAGCGCCTGATGGACGAGATCGAGTTCACCGAGACGCAGCCAGCCCAGGTCGACGAGATCCCGGCCGAGCTGCCGGTGCTGCCGCTCAAGGAGACGGTCGTCCTCCCCGACTCGATGACGCCGCTCGCCATCGGGCAGGAACGCTCGATCGCTCTCGTCGACGACGTGGTGGGCGG
>JAICJI010000046.1 GCA_025928515.1 Thermoleophilia bacterium | reverse complement strand
AGGCGCGTCGCCTCGCCGCGGATCGTCTCGGCGAGCCCGAGCCGGTCCTCCGCCTCGAGCCTGAGCCCGGGGCTCGCGAGCGCGTCGGCCGAGGCGAGGATCGCGGTGAGCGGCGAGCGCAGGTCGTGGGACACCGCTCGCAAGAGCGCCGTCTTGAGGGCGTCGCTGCGGCGCAGAGCCTCCGCCTCGAGCGCCTCGCCGGCGAGCCGCTCCCGCTCCTCGGTCAGCTTGCGCAGCGCGCGGAGCGCGGCCTCGGCCTCCTCTGCCCGCCGTCGCGACCGGCTCGCAAGCTCGCTGACGACGACCGCGGTGACGACGAAGACGAGGAGCGCGAACCAGTTCCGGTTGTCCGCGATCGTGAACGTGTACAGCGGCGGGACGAAGAGGAAGTTGAAGGCGAGCATGCTCCCGATCGCGACGCCGACGGCGAAGACGACGCCCCACGCGATCGCCACCGGGATGATCGCGAGCAGGTAGAGCACGGCCAGGCTGAGCACCGGCACGTGCCCCTTGAGGAGCTCGATTGCGCCGGTGACGACCGCGAGCGCGCCCGCACACGCGAGAACCCGGACGAGGCCCGTTTTCACCCGGGCAACGGTACTCCTAGGCGCTAGCCGTGGATGCTGATGATGATCGGAATGATCAGGATCGCGACGATGTTCGTGATCTTGATCATCGGGTTGATCGCCGGGCCCGCCGTGTCCTTGTAGGGGTCGCCGACGGTGTCACCGGTGACCGCGGCCGCGTGGGCTTCCGAGCCCTTGCCGCCGTAAAGGCCGTCCTCGATCATCTTCTTCGCGTTGTCCCAGGCGCCGCCGCCCGACGTCATCGCGATCGCGAGGAAGAGCCCCGTCACGATCGTCCCGATCAGCAGGCCGCCGAGCATCTTCGCGTTGATCAGGCCAACGACGATCGGGAACGCGATCGGGACGATCGCCGGCAGGATCATCGAGCGGATCGCCGAGCTCGTGACGATGTCGATCGCCGGGCCGTACTGCGGCCGCTCGGTGCCTTCCATGATTCCCGGGTGCTCGCGGAACTGGCGGCGCACCTCCTCGACGACCTCGCCGCCGACGCGGCCGACCGCCTGCATCGCGAGCGACGCGAAGAGGAACGGCATCAGGCCGCCGATGAAGAGGCCGGCGATCACCCACGCATCAGAGAGATCGAACGTCAAATGCGACAGCGCGGAGCCGGCCTTCGCCTGTGTGTGGAGGCCGTCGGCGTACGAGCCGAAGAGGACGAGCGCGGCGAGCGCGGCCGAGCCGATCGCGTAGCCCTTCGTCACGGCCTTCGTCGTGTTGCCGACCGCGTCGAGCGGGTCGGTGATCGCACGCACCTCGGGCGGCAGGTCCGCCATCTCGGCGATCCCGCCGGCGTTGTCGGTCACGGGTCCGTACGCGTCGAGCGCGACGATGAGGCCGGTCATCGAGAGCTGCGCCATCACCGCGACGCCGATCCCGAACAGGCCTGCGAGGTGGTTCGCAACGAGGATCCCGATCGCGATCACGATCACCGGGGCGGCCGTCGCCTGCATCCCGATGGCGAGGCCTTCGATGATGTTCGTCGCGTGCCCGGTCTGGGACGCGCGGGCGATGGACTTGACCGGATTCCAGCGGGTGCCCGTGTAGAACTCGGTGATCCCGACGAGCAGCGCGGTGATCGCGAGGCCGATCAGCGCCGCGCCGTAGAGCTCGCCGAAGGAATACGTGTGGAACGACACGATGGAGCTGCCGATTGCGTGAGTGAAGACGCTCGACTGCCCGACGAATGCCTTCGTGACCGGGATAAAGATCAACGCCGAGATGACCGTCGCGACGAGAACAGCGCGGTAGAGCGCGTTCATGATGTTGCCGCCCGCCTTCACGCGCGCGAACTGCACTCCGATGATCGAGGCGATGATCGAGACGGCGCCGATCGCCAATGGGTAGAGCCACAAGCTCTTGCCCGAGTGGTCGGCGGTCGTGACGCCGAGCAGCATCACGGCGACGGCGGTCACGGCGTACGTCTCGAACAGGTCGGCGGCCATGCCGGCGCAGTCGCCGACGTTGTCGCCGACGTTGTCCGCGATCACGGCCGGGTTGCGCGGGTCGTCCTCCGGGATCCCGGCCTCGATCTTGCCCACGAGATCGGCACCGACGTCGGCGGCCTTCGTGTAGATGCCGCCGCCGAGCCGGGCGAAGACGGAGATGAGCGAGCCGCCGAAGGCGAGGCCGACGAGGTTGTGGATGGCCTTGTCCGGGGTGTCGCCGATGCCCGCGGTGAGGATCCAGTAGTAGCCCGCGACGCCGAGCAGGCCGAGACCCACGACGAGGAGGCCGGTGACCGAGCCGGCGCGGAACGCGACGTTGAGCGCCGGCGGCAGGCCCTTGCGAGCCGCCTCCGCCGTCCGCACGTTCGAGCGCACGGCGACGTTCATCCCGATGAAGCCGGCAGCCGCCGACAGGAGCGCGCCGATGAGGAAGCCGATCGCCGATCCCCAGCCGAGCGAGTGGTAGAAGCCGAGCAGCAGAAACGGCACGATCGCGACGACGGCGACCGTCATGTACTGGCGGCGCAGGTACGCGGCGGCGCCCTCCTGCACGGCCCGCGCGATCTCCTGCATCCGCTCGGTTCCGGCCGGCTGTTGCAGCAGCCAGTAGGTCAGGCCGAGGCCGTAAAGGACAGCTGCACCCGCGCACAGCAGCGCGAACAGCACGGCGTGATGCATGAACCAACTCATTAGTTAGAGCTCCCTCCGAGGCGTCACAAAGTCAGCGCCGAGATCCCCCGGCGCGGGCTGCTTTTTACCACACCCGCCGGATCGGCCGTGTCACGAAGTGGGCGTGCGCAGGTGCCAACGCACCTGTTCCTCGAAGATCTCGCGCAGCGAGGCGGCCTCGTCGTGGCGCGCGATCTGGCGCTCGGCCGCGTTCCGGTCGGGGATTGCGAGCCACTCCGCCGCGCCGAGCTCCTCGGCGACCGGCCGCACCCACTCGACGAGCTGTTCGAGGCGCGCCCGGGCAGCTGTCGGCTCCCCGCTCGCGAAGTCGATCAGCTCGCCGGAGAGCCCGTAGCGGATGGCCCGCCAGAAGTTCTCCTCGAGCAGCCGGTGCGGTAGATCGAGGAGCGGCTCGCCCTCGTCGAGCGCGCGCGCGATCCGCGCGGTCAGCGCGTAACAGAGCGCCGCGAGCGAGCGCGACTCGCCGAGGTCGGGCTGCGCGTCGCAGATCCGGATCTCGACCGTCGGGAAAGCGAGATGCGGGCGCACGCTCCACCAGATCTGCGTGTGCTCGGTGACCGAGCCCGTCTCGTAGAGGAAGCGGACGTACGTGTCCCACTCGTCCCAGCTCGCGAGCGCGTCCGGGATGCCGCAGCGCGGGAACATCCGCGTGAAGATCTGCGTGCGCGCCGAATGCAGACCCGTAAAGGCGTTCTCGACGAACGGCGAGCTCGAGGAGAGCGCGAGCAGCTCCGGCAGGTAGTTGCGGAGGGCCGAACAGACGCGGATCGCCCGGTCGGCGCCGTTGATCCCGACGTGGACGTGCTGGCCGAACGAGTTGTTGCGCCAGACGACGTAGCGGAGGATCTCGTCGTTGCGGCGGTAGTGCGGCGTGTCGATGATCCGCTGCTCCTGCCACGGGCTCCACGGATGCGTGCCGGTGGCGCCGAGGGCCACGCCCTTCGGCTCCACGAGCGCGCGAAGCTGCTGCCGGCGCTCGCCCAGGAGTGCGGCGGCATCGGCGAACGACTCGCAGCGCCCCGTGCGGATCTCGATCTCCGACGCGATCAGCTCGCCGACGAGATGTGGCTCGAGATCCGTCCCTCGGCTCGCTTCCTGCAGCTCTTCGAAGCGGTTGACGAGACCGAGCGTCTCTGGGTCGAGGAGCGCGAATTCCTCCTCGACGGCGACCGTGAAATCGGGCACGGCGTCGAAGGCCTCGCGCGAGCGCGCGAGCATCTCCTCGTAACCGAGCTGCTGCTCCTCGCCCACGCGCAAAAGCCTACTTACGTAAATGAAGCGCGCGGCACGCGCGGGAGCTCCTCGTCGAGCGCGCGAATCTGCGTCGCCGCCAGCGCAGCCGGCACGATCGGCAGCCACAGGGTGAAGAAGCGGTAGACGAGAGTCGCGACGAGCGCCTGGGCCAGCGGGATCCCGACTGCGTTGAGGGAGAACGCGAGGCCGGCTTCGATCCCACCGGATCCACCCGCCGGCAGCGGCAGGATCGTGACCACGTAGGCGGTGCAGTAGGCGAGGACGAGAGCCGGCACGGGTGGATGGACGTCGAGGGCGCGGAGCGCTGCGTAGAGCGTCGCGATGTCCCCGGCCCAGAAGACGGCGAAGCCGAAGACGCCGCCTGCGTAGGTGCGCACTCTCGCGAGCAGGTGGCGGACGATAACGACGCCCCCGATCGAGTCGGACAGGACCGCCCGCCCGCCGTGCTTCGCCCAAACCAGCCAGGTCCGTGCGTCCCGGGTGATCCGGACATGCTGGTGCGCGAGGGACGTCAGGCGGTCGCTGCGTCGCGGGGAGCTGACCCAGATCGCGGCCACGATGCAGGCGGGAACGACGATCAGCCACGCGAGCACCATCGCCGGCGGCGCGTGCTCGCCGCTCGCGGCGACGAGCACCGCCGCGAGGCTCGCATAGATCCCGAGGATCATCCACTCCACCGAGTTGAGCGCCAGCACGCGGCGAAGGGCGGCACGCGGAGGCTCGCCGGCCCGGTGAAGCGCCCAGTAGTCGAGACCGAGACTGCCTGCCGAGGTGCCGAGCGCGTAGGCGCCGAACCCGATCGCGACGACCCGCGTCGCAGTCCAGAGCGGGAAGCACGGCCCTCCGTCCACGCGGGCGACGTCCCGGTACGCGGCGACGTAGCCCGCATACGCGAGGAGCTCGCCGCCGAGGCAGACCGGGAACCAGCGGCCATCCGCGCGGCCGAGCGCGCGCGTCATGTGATGGAAGTCCGTGATCTGGCCGATTCCGGCGACCGCGGCTACCACCAGCAGCAGCCCGAGAGCGGCACTGAGGATCGCCTTCTTGCGGTCGATGCCGAAGAGCTCGTGCTCGTGGCGTGCCATGGAGACGCCCCCTCTACCCGAGGAGCCGGACCGCAATGATGCGCCAGCTCCAGCGGCTCTCGACTGCGCGGCGGGCTGCCAGGCCGAGCTCTCCCCGCCGCTCGGACGGCAAAGCGAGGAGCGACGCCAGGCGCTCGCGCAGCAAGCTCGCGTCGCCGGCGGGTAACGAGAGAAGTGGCGCGATCGCCGGCCCGACCTCCTCGCCGATGCCGGCCGCGACCTCCGCGAGGCCCGAGTGCGCGGAGACGACCGGCAGCACGCCTGCGGCCGCGGCCTCCGCCGCGACCATGCCGAACGCCTCGGGGAAGATCGAGGGCACGACGGCGACGTCGCACAGCGGCAGCAGGTGACGAAGGTGGCGGTGCTCGAGCGCCCCGGTGAAGAGGGTTCCGGGCGGTGCGAGCGCCTCCAGCTGCTCGCGGTAGTCGCCGAAGCCGACGATGACCGCCCTCGCGTCGAGGCCGGCGAGCGCTTCCAGCAGCACGTGCACGCCCTTGTTCTCGATCAGCTTCCCGAAGTAGAGGACGGTCGGCCGCTCGGCGGCGAAGAACGCGGCGAAACGCTCGGCGTTGCCCGGATCGGGGTGGCGTTCGCCGGCGTCGGGCCGGTCGAGCCGGGCCTCCTCGATCAGCGCGGCGAGCGCCTGCTCCCGCGGCTCGGGCCGGAACTCGTCGACGTCGACGCCGGGTGGCACGACCTCGACCCGCTCGACGTGACCGGCGACGTCCGCGATGACGTCGCGGATGTGCTCGGAGCCGGCATAGACGACCTCGGCCCGCGCGAGCGTCTCCGCGCCCCACTGCGCAAGGTCGGGGCGGCCGCGCATCGCGTACTCGAGCTCCGAGCCGTGCGCCTTGACGCGGAACGGCAGCCCGCTCGCAGCCCCGACCGGAGCACCGAGGAGGACGTGGTTCACAAAGACGAGATCCGCCGGAGCGAGCTCGCGCAGCGCGGCAGCGTTCGCCTCGACGTAGGCGTCCCGCTCCGCCGGAGCGAAGTCCACGAGCAGCCGCGCCTCGACCCCTTCGTAGCGGTCGAGGACGAAGACGGGCAGCAGACCGCCCGGGAGCTCCGGCACGACGACGCCCGCGCCGCCGAGGTCGTAGCGCTCCGGGTGCCGCTCCTGGCAGACCACGGTGACGTCGTGGCCCGCGAGGCTCCACTCGCGCGCGAGCGCCCGCGTGTAGACGTTCGAGCCGGTTCCACCGAGGAGGTACCCGTGCCAGAGCAGGATCCGCACCAGGCGGACGCTACGTCAGGTGGAAGTACAACGCGTACAGCAGCTCGACCGCCGGGTTCGAGGTGTGCACGGTCACGTCCCCAGGCGTCTCGAGCAGCGCCTCGGAGTAGTTGAAGATGATCTGCACTCCCGCCGAGACGAGATCGTCCGCCGCCTGCTGCGCCCCATCCGCCGGCACCGCGAGGACGCCGACCACGACGTTGTGGTCACGCACAAGCTGCGAGAGCCGCTCGTACGGCTCGACCGAGACGCGCCCGATCGGCTGCCCGAGCTTCGCCTCGTCGGTGTCGACCACGACGGCGATGTTGATCCCGTGCTCCGCGAAGATCGAGGACGAGGCGATCGCCTGTCCGAGCCGGCCGGCGCCGACGAGCGCGACGTTGTGCTGGCCCTGCGTGCGCAGGATCTTGCGGATCGCGTCGAGCAGGGCCTCGATGGAATAGCCCACCCCACGCTTGCCGAACTTGCCGAAGTTCGACAGGTCGCGGCGGATCTGCGTCGCGTTGATGTTCGTGTACTCGGCGATCTCCTGCGACGAGATCCTCGTCTTGCCCATCTTGCGCGCCTGTGTCAGCACCTGGAGGTACCGGGACAGGCGCGCGGCGACGCCGACATTCAGGCGCTCAGCCACGCTACCCCCTCTGCGTTGCTCAACTTCGTGACAGCGTTCTCTGTTGTACCAGCCGACCTAACCGCTCGCTTGTGCAACCGCCTTGCGCAGCGCGTCAGGGTGCACGTGATAGACGAAACGGCGCCGGCCGTCGATCTCCACGACCGGGATCCATTCGCGGTACTCGGCCTCGAGCGCGGGATCGCCGTCGATAGCGACTTCGCGCAGGTCGAAACCGAGCTCCTCGCGCACCTTGCCTACGACGCGGCGGGCCGCCTCGCAGAGATGGCATCCCGTCGAGGTGAAGAGCACGACCTCCGTTACGGGTAGATCCCCCGCGTGACGGTGGCTTCGGCGACGCGCTGGACGGCGAGCCCGTACGCGGCGACCCGCATCGGGAGCTTGCGCTCCTGGGCCGTGTCCCACGTCTCGTCGAACGCGCGGCTCACGATGTCGTTGAGCTTCGCGTTCACCTCGACCTCCTTCCAGAAGTACTCCTGGAGGCCCTGGACCCACTCGAAGTACGAGACGACGACGCCGCCCGCGTTCGCGAGCACGTCGGGGAGGATGAGCACGCCCTTGTCCTCGAGGATCGCGTCCGCCGCCGGCGTGACCGGGCCGTTCGCGCCCTCGCAGATGATCGCCGCCTTCACCTGGTCGGCGTTCTCCTCGGTGACGACCTGCTCGAGCGCACACGGCGCGAAGATGTCGCAGTCGAGAAGGACGAGCTCCTCGTTGGTGATCGTCTCGGCGTCCTTCAGGCCGACGAGCGTGCGGTTCTCGGCCTTGTAGGCGAACGCCGCCGGCACGTCGATGCCCTTCGGGTTGTAGAGCGCCGTGCTCGAGTCCGAGATGGCCACCACGATCGCGCCCTCCTGGTGCAGGAACTGGGCGAGGTAGCTGCCGACGTTGCCGAAGCCCTGCACGACGACCTTCATCCCGGCGATGCGCTTGTCGAGTTTCGCCACCGCGTCGCGGATGCAGAAGAGCGCTCCGCGCGACGTCGCCTCGACGCGGCCGAGCGAGCCGCCGATCGTGAGCGGCTTGCCCGTCACGACGCCGAGCACCGAGTGGCCCTTGTTCATCGAGAACGTGTCGAAGATCCAGGCCATCGTCGAGCCGTCGGTGCCGACGTCGGGGGCGGGGATGTCCTTCTCCGGGCCGATCTCGTTGATGATCTCGCTCGTAAAGCGGCGGGTCATCCCCTCGAGCTCATGGCGGGACATCTTCTTCGGGTCGCAGACGACACCGCCCTTCGCGCCGCCGAACGGGATGCCCATGAGCGCGCACTTCCACGTCATCCACATCGCGAGCGCCTTGACCTCGTCGACGGTGACGTCGGGGTGGTAACGGATGCCGCCCTTCGACGGTCCACGCGCGATGTTGTGGGTGACGCGGTACCCCTTGAAGACCGACGTCGACCCGTCGTCCATGCTGACCGGGATCGAGACCTCGATCGCCTTCTTGCACTCGCCGAGCACCGCGATGAGGTTGGGGTCGATCTCGAAGGTGGTGCCGACACGGCGCAGCTGCTCGCGCGCCAGCTCGAACGGATTCTCGCGCAGGTGAGACGTCGTTACGGCTGCGGACACCTCTTCTCCTTTGTCGCTGCAAACGGGCTGAAACTTGACGCCTCGGCGAGCTTAGCGCGATGCGTAGGCGTCGAGTGCGAGGTACCGCGGGTATGGCACCGCCTCGGTCCAGCGCGCAGCCGAGGCGATCATCGCCGCGTTGTCGGTGCAGAGGGCGAGCGGTGCCGCCGTTGCCTCCGGGAGCGCCGCACGCAGGGCCGAGTTGGCGGCGACGCCGCCGACGATCGCGATCCGGTCGCGGCCGGCTTGCGTCGCGGCTTCCCGCACGCGCTCGACGAGGGCACGCACGATCGCGTGCTGAAAGGAGGCGGCGAGATCGGCGCGGCGAGCGTCGAGCTCCTCCTCGCCGAGGTCGCGGACGGCGTAGAGCAGCGCCGTCTTCAGGCCCGAGAACGAGAAGTCGAGCCCCGGCACGCGGGCGACCGGGAAGTCGTAGGCGCTCGCGTCTCCCTCGCCCGCGAGGCGGTCGATCTCGCGGCCTCCCGGATAGCCGAGGCCCAGCAGGCGCGCTCCCTTGTCGAACGCCTCGCCGGCGGCGTCGTCGAGCGTGGAGCCGAGCAGCTCCCGCTCGGTGTACGAGCGGACGTCGAGGAGCATCGTGTGCCCGCCGCTCGCGAGCAGGCAGAGGAACGGCGGCTCGAGCGGATCCGGCTCGAGATAGAGCGAGGCGACATGGCCGTCGAGGTGGTCGACGGGCACGAGGGGCAGGCGGCGCGACCAGGCGACGGCCTTCGCGGCCGCCAGGCCGACGAGGAGCGCGCCGATCAGCCCGGGCCCGCGGGTCACGGCCACGCGGTCGACGTCCTCGAGGCTCGCGTTCGCCTCCGCGAGCGCTTCGCGGATCACCGGCGTCACGAGCTCGAGATGCCGACGCGACGCGACCTCGGGCACGACCCCGCCGTAGCGCGCGTGCAGCTCGGCCTGCGAGGAGACGACGCTCGAGCGGATCTCGCCTTCGTCGGTGACGAGCGCCGCCGCCGTCTCGTCGCACGACGTCTCGATCCCGAGGATCAGCGGCCCACCGGGTCCTTCCACATGATCAGCGCGTCCTCGCGGTTGTCGGTGTAGTAGCCCCGCCGCAGGCCGCGCGAGAGGAAGCCGAGGCGCTCGTAGAGGTCGATGGCCTTCGCGTTGGAGACGCGCACCTCGAGCGTGTAGCCCCGGCGGGCGTCGTCGGCGGTGAGGTCGAAGAGCCGCTCGAGGAGCATCGTGGCGACGCCGCGTCCGCGATGATCCGGATCGACCGCGACGTTCATCACGTGCCACGCGTCGACGTACCGCGAGACGACCAGGTAGCCGACGAGCGCTCCGTCCTCGACGTCGGCCTCGAAGGCGCCGAGACAGATCGAGCTCGGCTTCGCGAGCTCGCCCGCGAACATCGACCGCGACCACGGCGTCGGATACGAGCGGCGCTCGATCTCCTCGATCTCGAGGAGGTCGCCGAGCGCAAGCTGCCGCAGCTCGATCGTCGTCATCCGACGTTCCTGTCGGCATCGGGGACGCGGAGGTACAGCGGCTCGAGCTCGTCGACCGATCCGGGCTCGCCGGCGAGCTGCGCGTGGAAGCGGGCACGCGGCAGGTGGCGCTCGTCGTCGTCGGGCGGCACGACCGCGCCGCGCTCCTCGAGCTGCGTCCGGTACCGCCTCGCGCCATCGCCGACGCAGAGCGTGCCCTCGGTCAACGCCAACTCCTGCGGGGTGAGAACGCGCGGCTCGCCGCGGAGAAGGGTGAAGACCTCGCGCCGCTTCGCGTCGACGACCGGCAACGCGTCCGGAGCGCCAGCGGCGAGCGCGGCGAGAGTCGAGACGCCCGAGCCCGGCACGCCGAGCGAGAGCGCAAGCCCCCGCGCGACGGCGAGCCCGATCCGCACCCCGGTGAAGCTGCCGGGGCCGAGACCGACCGCGAGCCGGTCGACGTCGGTCGGATGAGCGCCCGCCTGGCGCAGCAGCGCGTCCACGTCCTCGAGCAGCGTCTGCGCCCGCGAGACGCGTTCGCCGAGGACTTCTTCTCCGTCCACGAGCGCACTGGTCGCGACGGCGGTCGCCGTATCGAAGGCCAGGGTCAGCACTCCTCGATCTCCACCGCTCTCCCGGCGTCAGCATGCCGCAAACGCACCGTGAAACGAGGCGGCGGCAGAACACCCTCGCCGGCTTCGGGCCATTCGACGAAGGCGATCGCGTCCTCGAAATACGGCTCGAGGTCGCCCCATTCCGCCGGCGATATGCTCTGGAAGCGGTACAGGTCGAGGTGCGAGACCTCGATCCCGTCGCCGTGATAGCGGTGGCCGATCGTGTACGTCGGGCTCGTCACGCGCTCACGAACGCCGAGGGCTCCGCACGCGCCGCGGACAAACGTCGTCTTGCCGGCGCCGAGCTCGCCCGCGACGGTCACGACGTCACCCGCGGACAGCCGCCGCGCTAGCCCTGCGGCCAACGTCTCGGTCTCCTCCGGCGAATTGCTCTGCTGCTTCACGCGTACGATCCAAGCATGCCCGCCTACGTGATCGTCGAGACGGACGTCCACGACCCGGAGCAGTACGAGCTGTACAAGGCGGCCTCGCCGGGCGCGGTTCACGCGGGCGGCGGCCGGTTCGTCGTGCGCGGCGGCGAGCTCACGGTGCTCGAGGGCGACTGGGATCCGTCACGCCTTGTCGTGCTCGAGTTCCCGGATCTCGAGGCCGCGCAGCGCTGGTACGACTCGCCCGTGTATCAGGAGGCGAAGCGGCTGCGCGAGGGTGCCGCGAAGCTGCGCATGGTCGCGGTTCAGGGGCTGGACGAGCCGCTCTAGAACAGGCCGAGCTGCTCGGCCGGCGCCGCGACCGCAGGCTCCGGCTCCGGCTCGGGAGCCGTGACCGCCGCCGGCTGGACACCGCTTCCCATGAGCTCGGGCAGGCGAGCGAAGTCGGCCTCGAGCACCTTGAGCATCGCGGGCGTGTAGAGCGCGGCGGCCGGGTGGTAGATCGGGTAGAGGACGACGCTGCGACCGGCGATCGTGAGCGCCTGCTCCTGGCCGTGCACGCGCGTGATCCCGAGCGGCCGGCCCGAGAGGAGCTTCGTCGCGAAGTTGCCGAGCGTCGCGATCACCTTCGGCTCGATCAGCTCGATCTGGCGGAAGAGATGCGGCTCGCACGACTCGATCTCGTCGGGCTGCGGATCACGGTTGCCGGGCGGGCGGCACTTGAGGACGTTGGCGATGTAGACGTCCTCCCGGCGAAGGTCGACTCCTGCGAGGAGCTTTTCGAGCAGCTTCCCTGCCTGGCCGACGAACGGGACTCCCTGCTTGTCCTCGTGGAAGCCGGGCGCTTCGCCCACGAACATGAGATCGGCGTGCGGGTTGCCGTAGCCGAAGACGACCTGGGTGCGGCCCTGCGCGAGCCGGCAGCGCGTGCAGCTCGCGGTCGCAGTTGCGTACTCCTCGAGCGTCTCCGTGGCTGCGATCATCACCGCACTCACGCGAGCGAGTCTACGAGGCGCGCCCGACGGACACGATCTTCGCCCGCCAGCGGCCGCGTGGCGCTTCGACCTCGATCTCGTCGCCGGGCGCCTTGCCGAGGAGAGCCTGGCCGACGGGCGAGTCTGGTGAGACGCCGCCGACGCCGGTGATCTCGATCTCGATCTTCTCGCCGTCGTCGCGCTCGAGCTCCACACGCGAGCCGACGGTGACGACGCCGCTGGCCGCGGCTGCTGCCTCGTCGACGATGGTTGCGTGCTGCAACCGGTGCCGGAGCACCCGGATCCGCGCCTCGAGCAGGCCCTGCTCGTTCTTCGCGGCGTGGTACTCGAAGTTCTCCGAGAGGTCGCCGTGCGCCCGCGCCGTCGCAATCGCCTCCACGACCTCTTTCCGTTTCGGCCCTTCGAGCTCGGCGAGCTCGGACTCGAGCTGCGCGTGGGCGGCGGGCGTGAGCAGCTCGCCTTCTTCGTCCCCCCGGGCCATGGCCGGCCTAGTGGCCGCAGCCGCAGGAGCCGCCGCAGCAGCCTCCGCCGCCGCCACCGGCTGTGACCGGCTTCTTCACACCGTGCACGGCGAAGGAGGAGAACTGGCGCGAGACGTTGGTCGCGGTGCAGTCGGGGCACGCGACCTGCTGCTCGCCGCGGACGAGCTCCTCGAAATGCGACTCGCACTCCATGCAGACGTACTCGTAGATCGGCACGGCTCTGATGCTAGCGCCGCCAGGGGGCGCCACGGCACGCCGAGTGCCTCTCGGTACACTTGGGCTGCCCGGCATCCGGTACGGAGCTGGAGCGACGATCGTGATCGAGAGAGCCCAAGTCATCGGTTCGGGCCGGGTCGGTTCGGCCATTGCCGCCCGACTCCGCGAGCGCGGCGTCTCGACCGACGGTGCCGACCCGGACGTCGTCCTCCTCTGCGTCCCGGACACCGCCATCCCAGACGTGTCTGGGTGTCTGACACCTGGACATGCCTGGGTGGGACATGTCTCCGGCGCCACGCCGCTCGCGGCCCTCGACCCGCACGAGCGCCGGTTCTCCCTCCACCCCTTGCAGACGTTCGACCGCAGCGGCAATCCCGCGCAGCTCGACGGTGCGTGGGCAGCGATCAGCGGCGAGACAGGTGAAGCGCTGGCGGTGGCGCGGGAGCTTGCCGAGACGCTCGCGTTGCAACCGTTCGAGCTGGCGGACGCCGACAGGACGCTCTACCACGCCGGCGCGGTGTTCGCCTCGAACTACCTCGTGACGTTGCAACGGGCTGCCGTACGGCTCGGCGTTCCCGCCGCAGGGCTCGTGCCACTGATGAAGGGGACGATCGACCACGGATTCGGGCTGACAGGCCCGATCGCCCGTGGCGACTGGGCGACAGTCGAGGCGCACAAGCAGGCGATCCGTGCGGAGCAGCCCGACCTGGAGAACCTCTACAACGCACTCGCCGAGGCGACGGTGCAGCTCGCATGAAGGTCTTCCGCACGATCGCCGAGCTGGAGACCGCGCCCGACACCGGGCTCGTGCCGACGATGGGAGCGCTCCACGACGGCCATCGCGCACTCTTCCGGGCGGCGCGAGCCGAGAACGGACGCGTCATCGCCTCTCTATTCGTCAACCCGGCCCAGTTCGACGAGCCGGCGGATCTCGATGCGTACCCGCGCAGCGAGCAGCGCGACCTCGAGCTCATGGAGGCGGAAGGCGTCGACGCGGTCTTCGCGCCGGTGCTCGACGAGCTCTATCCGGCCGGCTTCGCCACCTGGGTCGTGCCGGGCGACACCGGCGCCGAAGGTGGCGCCCGGCCCGGCCATTTCCGCGGCGTGGCCACCGTCTGCCTGAAGCTGTTCAACCTCGTCCGTCCCGAGCGCGTGTATTTCGGCCAGAAAGATGCGCAACAGGTCGCCGTGATCCGCCGTCTCGTGCGCGACCTGAACGTGCCTGTCGTTGTCCGCGTGGTGCCGACCGTGCGAGACGCGGACGGGCTCGCGCTTTCCTCCCGCAACGTCCACCTCTCCGCCGACGAGCGCGCGCTCGCGCTGGCGCTGCCACGTGCGCTGCAAGCGTCCGTGGCGAGCTCCAACCCCGTCGCGGCGGCGCGTGGCTCGCTGAACGGCCTCGAGCCGGAGTACGTCGAGATCCTCGACCTCGGCAACGCCAAGCTCCTCGCCGCCGCGGTTCGCGTCGGCTCCATCCGCTTGATCGACAACGTCCTCCTGGAAGGAGAGCTCACATGAGCGACGACCCGAAGCCCGCGCGCTATGCGTCCTGGACGGCCGGCAAGCTGCCGCTCCCGGAGCTCGCCGAGATGAAGAGCCGCGGCGACAAGATCGTGATGGTCACGGCCTACGACGCGCCGAGCGGCCGGCTCGCCGATGCCGCCGGCGTCGACCTCATCCTCGTCGGCGACTCCTCAGGAATGGTCGTGCACGGCCGCGAGTCGACCGTGCCCGTGTCGCTCGACGAGATCGTGTTCATGACCCAATGGGTGACGCGCGGGGCGAAGCGGCCGCTCGTCATCGCGGACATGCCCTTCGGCTCGTACGAGGAGTCGGACGAGCAGGCCGTGCGCAACGCGGTGCGGCTCGTCAAGGAAGGCGGGGCGGACGCCGTCAAGCTCGAGCGCGGCGGGACGTCGGTCGCGCGTGCCCGCGCCATCGTGGGCGCAGGGATCCCCGTGATGGGCCACGTCGGCCTGACGCCGCAGACGGCGACCGTCCTCGGCGGCTTCAAGGCGCAGGGCAGGACCGCCGAGCGTGCGCAGCAGTTGGTCGAGGACGCGGTCGCGCTCGAAGCGGCGGGCTGCTTCGCGGTCGTGCTCGAGGCGGTTCCTCCGGCTGTCGCGAGCGCGGCGACGCGGGCGCTCACGGTGCCGACCATCGGCATCGGCGCCGGCGCGGGGACGGACGGACAGGTGCTCGTCTGGCACGACATGCTCGGCTTCTACGAGGGCCGCGCGCCGCGCTTCGTCAAGCGCTACGCGGAGGTCGGCGAGTCGATCGTCGCCGCACTCGGCCGCTATGCCGAGGAAGTGCGGAGCGGCACGTTCCCCGAGGAGCGGCACACCTATCGCATGCCCGACGAGGAGCGCGAGGCGTTCGAGCGAGCGCCGAGTCCCAAGTAACAGACTGTTACTAAGTCAGACAGGACCTGTGCGGCGCGGTCCGCCATTGGAGGTTCGAGGGCCGGCGGAACACCTTGTAACAGCCTGTTACAAGGTCGGACAGGTTCCGGCTGGACCCGCCCCTAGAGAGCTGTGGCGAGGACCACCAGGGCCGGGAGCGCTGCCGCGAGCCCGACTGTCGCCAGCGATCGTGCCCAGCTCCAGCCGTGCACGCTGCGGACGCCGATAACGAGCAGGATCGCGCTCCAGGCGAACGCGAAATACAACAGCCCGCCGAAGGTCCGGTCGCCCGGCCCCCAGTCGTCGCCTCCGGTGCGGAAGAGGTTCTGGCCGTAGATCGCGATCCGGATCGGCCAGAGCGTGAACAGCGCAAGTGCCAGCGGCGCAGACGAGAGCGCGAGCACGCTTCGCGCCCGCCGGAAGCTGCCGAGCCCACCGAACCGGCGGGCTGCACCGTAGAGGAGGCCTCCGCCGAGCCAGTAGACGGCGACTGCATAGGCCGCGCCGCCGAGGAAGACCCACACAGGAATCAGGGAAAGAGACGCCGAGGGATCGTTGAGGAGATGGCGGGCGACCGGCGTCGCGAGCACGGCGGCGAATCCGGCGAGGCCGATGATCGCGTTCAGTGGCTCCTGGCGCGCCTCGATCGCCTCATCCGAGTCGTCCCGCAGCGCGACGAAGACGGCGCGCGGCGCGACGAGCACGGCCGGCGCGCGTAGCCACCAGCTGCGCTCCAGCGCCGAGCCCCGAGTCGCGTCGACGGTTGCCGCCACGAGGCGGAGCGTAGCCTCAGGGCAGGCGAGTCGTCTCGGTGCCGCCGAAGACGCAGGGGAACACGTATCTGTTCGTTCCCGGGATGTTCTGCCCCGTCGCGCCCGTCTCGGGGCCTCCCTGGCACGGCCCTGAGCGACTCACACCGCTGGACCCCGAGCCGATGGAGGCAGCGGCCGCGATGACGATCACGAGCCAGAGCACCATCCAGCCGGCGGAAGCCCAGGCCCAGTTGCGCAGCTGCGACTTCTTGCGGGCGTCCTGCTCGCTGCCCTGGAGAAGGAGGGCGGCGATCAGCGAGATGAAGGGGAAGAACACCGTCGCCAGGACGGCGCCCACCACCGGCGCACCGGTGTAACCGAGCCCCGCCTCTTCGGGAGGCGGGGTCGTGCCTGCCTCCATGCGCAGAGTCTTTCGCGGCGTCCGCGTCGCGACAAGTGTCCGTTTCGGACAGGTCTAGGCGGCGACGACGGCGCGCTCGGGCAGGACATGGCGAAGGAAGTCGCCCGTGAAGGAGCCTTCGACCCGTGCGATGTCCTCGGGCGTGCCGACCGCGATCAGCTCGCCGCCCGCCTCGCCGCCCTCGGGCCCTAGGTCGATCACCCAGTCGGCCTGCTTGATCACGTCGAGGTTGTGCTCGATCACGAGCATGGTGTTGCCGCCGTCGACCAGTCGCTGCAACGTCTCGAGCAGCTTCTCGATGTCGGCGAAGTGGAGGCCCGTGGTCGGCTCGTCGAGGATGTAGAGCGTCTTGCCGGTCGCCACCTTGGACAGCTCCGAGGCGAGCTTCACGCGCTGTGCCTCGCCGCCGGAGAGGGTCGTCGCGGGCTGGCCGAGCTTGATGTAGTCGAGCCCGACGTCGTGCAGCGTCTGCAGCCGGCGCCGGCTCTTCGGGATCTTGGCGAAGAACTTCAGCGCCTCCTCGACCGACATCTCGAGCACGTCGGTGATCGAGCGTCCCTTGAACCGCACCTCGAGCGTTT
>JAICJI010000026.1 GCA_025928515.1 Thermoleophilia bacterium | reverse complement strand
GAGCGGGAGCGACGGGACTCGAACCCGCGACCTCCGGCGTGACAGGCCGGCGTTCTAACCAACTGAACTACGCCCCCGCGGGTGGCCCAGTCTAGCTGGGTCGGCGTCGCTCGCCTCTACGCTGCAGTCGTGGGGCTGAACCTCGCCGACTGGATCGCAATCGTGGTCGTTCTCGTCTCGGCGACCGGAGGATTACGGCGCGGCCTGGTACTCAGCGCGTTCTCCCTGCTCGGGCTCGCGGCCGGCGCCTACGTAGGCTCCCGTCTCGCGCCGCACGTGCTCCACGGCGGGTCGAGCTCGAAGTGGACGCCCGTCGCCGGGCTGGTCGGCGCCGTGCTCGGAGCGATGCTCCTGCAGTTCGGGGCGCTCATCGCCGGCTCGTTCGTCCGGGGCGGGCTGCGGGTGGCTCCGCTGCGGGCGATCGACTCGGCCGGCGGCCTTCTCCTCGGCGCTGCGATCGGCCTGGCGATCGTCTGGGTCGGCGCCTCGGCCGCGCTCCTCTCGTTCGGCCAGCCACGGCTTCGGCAGGAGGTCGAGCGCTCGGAGATCGTCAAGCAGCTCGACTTAGCGCTGCCGCCGCGGACGCTCCTCAACCTGCTCAGGCACATCGATCCCTTCCCGTCGGTCGTCGGGCCGAAGGCGCCGTCGCAGCCGCCGAGCAGAGGGGTCCTCCGCGACAGCTCGATTCGGGCCGCGACGACCCGAGTCGTCAAGGTGCTCGGGACGGCGTGCGGCGTCGGGGTAGAGGGAAGCGGCTGGTTCGCGGGGCCGAATCTGATCGTGACCGCGGCGCATGTCGTCGCCGGCGAGGGCGACACGATCGTTCGCATCCCCGGGCGGCCGTTCCCGGCGCCGGCCGACGTCGTGCTGCTCGACGTCCACAACGACGTCGCAGTGCTGCACGTGACGGGAGTGAGCGCGGTGCCCCTGCGCTTCGCCGACCCGCGCCCCGACGCCTCCGTCGCGATCCTCGGCTATCCGCTCGACGGCGGGCTCACGGCCACGCCGGGGCGCATCGGCCTGACGGCGACCGTCCTGACGCAGGATGCGCTCGGCCACGGCCCGGTGGGGAGGTCGATCACGGCGGTGCGCGGGAGGGTCGAGCACGGCGACTCCGGCGGCCCCGTCGTCGACAAAGCGGGCCGAGTCGAATCGGCCATCTTCGCCGCTCGAATCGGCTCGGACAGCGGCTACGGCGTGCCGCCGGCGATCATCCGCAGCGATCTCGCGCACGCCGCGACCCACCGCGTGTCGACCGGAGCCTGCGCGCCCTAGCCGGGAGGCTCGGGGAGGAGCTCGACGACGTCGAGCGGCCGGCGGAACGGCGCCATGACGTAGACGCCGCTCGCAAGCTCGCGCGCGCCCTCGATCAGCTCGCGCCCGAGCGCGAGCCCGACCTCGCGCGCGGCGGTGCCGGCCGAGCGGTATCGCTCCTGCACGTCGTCGGGCACGACGATCCCCGGTACCTCGTTGTGGACGCGGACGAGGGTCTCCGTCGTCCGGATCGGCCAGACGCCGACGAGCACCGGCACGGGCCAGCCGCCGATCCGCTCCCGGAACGCCTCGAGCGCCTCGAGGTCGAACAGGATCTGCGTCATCGCAAAGCGCGCGCCTGCCGCCACCTTCCGGTGGAAGCGCTCGGCCTCGAGGCCCAGGTCGTCGGCGGTCGGGTTGACGGCCGCGCCGGGGAAGAAGGTGGTGGGCGCGTCGATCGCGCGGCCGTGCCAGTCCTCGCCCGAGTTGAGCTTCGCGATCAGCTCGACGAGCCCGATCGAGTCGACGTCGTAGACCGCGTGCGTCCCGGGATAGTCGCCCGCCTCGGGCGGGTCGCCGGTGACCGCGAGAATGTTCCGGACGCCTTCGGCGTGCGCGCCGAGCAGGAGCGACTCGAGCCCCGTGATCGTCGTGTCGCGCGGCGTCAGGTGCGGGATCGTCTCGACTCCCGTGAACCGCTCGATCGCGACCGAGGCCATGATCCCGCTCATCCGGGCCCTCGCGCGGGGGTTGTCGTTGACGTCGACGAACTGCGCTCGGCCCGATTCGCGAACGGCGCGCGCCGTCTCGATCAGCGCCTCCGGATTGGCCCCGAGTGGCGGATCGACCTGCACCGAGATCGCGAACTCGCCTGCGCGGAGGCGCCGCGCGAGCTCCGTCTCTCCCGTCGCGGGCTCGAACGGCACCGCCTGCTCGCGCTCCTGGACGAGGAACGAGCCCGCAGGTCGCCGGTTCGCGTCGACCGCTTCGCGGATCGCGGCGACCTGGGCCGGCGTCGTTCCGCAGCAGCCCCCGATCACGCGTGCGCCGAGCGCGCGCGCCTGCGCCGCGAACTCGGCGAAGTACGCCGGCGTCGCGTGCGGGAAGACGATCCGCTGGCCCGTCATGCTCGCGAGGCCGACGTTGGGCAGTGCCGCGAGTACCGCCCCGTCGCTGCCCATCTGGGCGAGCGCCGTAAGAGCCGCCGCAGGCCCGGCTCCGTGGTTCGCGCCGTACGCAGCGAGGCCGAGCGGGCGGAGGCGCTCCGCCGCGTCCTCGGCCCGGACGCCGGCGAGCGTCTCTCCATCGGCGTCGAACGTCAGGAGGGCGACGATCGGCAGCGCCGAGACGGAGCGAACGGCCTCGATCGCCGCCTCGAGCTCCTCGAGGTCGTAGAACGTCTCGACCATGAACAGGTCGACGCCGCGTCCCTCGAGCACCTTCGCCTGCTCGGTGTAGAGCTCCGCCCGGTCGTAGCCGGCCAGCTCGACGTCGCCGAGCGGGCCGATCGAGCCCGCGATGAAGACGTCGCGGCCCGCCACCTCGCGCGCCTCGCGTGCGACGCGTACCGCCGCGGCGTTGATCTGCTCGAGGTCGTCGGCGAGGAACTGGCGGGCGAGCTTAGCTCGGTTCGCTCCGAAGGTGTTCGTCTCGATCAGCTCGGCGCCCGCGCGGATGTAGCCGAGATGCACCTCGAGCACGCTCTCGGGCGCGCGGAGGTTCGCTTCTTCCGGACAGCGGAGCCCCGCCACGGCGCTCGAGAGCAGCGCACCCATCCCGCCGTCGGCGACGATCGGCGTCTCCTGCCCGAGCCGCTGGAGGAACCGGCTCATGCGTCCGGGTGGACGGTCCGGCCTTCCATCCCGCCGGCCACGGTCACGAGCTCGCCCGTCACGTGGCCCGAGAGCTCGTCGGAGGCGAGCACGACGACGGCGCGCGCGATGTCGTCCGCGTCCGCGACCTTGCGCAGCGCCATCGTGCGGCTGAGGCGGGCGACGAACTCGGGGTCGAGCTCGCCGCGCGTCATCGGGGAGTACGTCCACCCCGGCGCGACCGCGTTCACGCGACCGTGTGGCGCGATCCGGACGATCTCGTTCTTGAGGCTGAGCAGCAGCCCCGACTGGATCGCCGCCTTCGCCGCCGCGTAGTCGGCGTGGCCCGCCTCGCCGAACCGCCCGGCGGTCGAGCCGACGAGGACGAGGTTGCCGTGGCCGCTCCGCTCCACCACGCGAAGAAACCCGCGTGCCGTGAGAAAGGTGGCCGTGAGGTTGGCGCGGAGCGTCGCCTCCCAGCGCTCGAGCGGCAGCTGCCAGGCCGGCTCGTCCGCCCGCGGCCAGAAGCCGGCGACCGCCGCACAGACGTCGAGGCCGCCGAGCTCCCGCTCCGCCGCCTCGAACAGCGCGTCGACCTCCTCCTCCACGGTCAGGTCGGCCTGCAGCGCGACACCGCCGGTCTCGCGCGCGAGCTCTTCTGCGCCGTCCCGGCTCGTGCGGTAGTGGATCGCCACCCGGGAGCCCTCGGCGGCGAACGCCCGGACGCACGCCGACCCGATCCCGCCCGCGCCGCCGGTCACGAGGACGCGCTTGCCGGCCAGTCCCGTTTCCACGGCGTGACGTTATCGTCCCGCTCGTGCGCGTCCACGTGATCAGCGACATGGAAGGCGTTGCCGGGATCGTCAAGTGGCAGCAGACGACCGGCGGCGAGAAGCTCTACGACGAGGGCCGCGTTCTCTACACCGAGGAGATCAACGCCGCCGTGCGCGGCGCGAAGGCGGCAGGCGCGACCGAAGTCGTCGTCATGGACTGCCACGGAGCCGGCGGTGCCTACGACTTCAACTCGCTGCTGCCCGAGCTCCTCGATCCCGCGTGCGAGTACGTCGTCCAGCAGGAATGGACGGAGTACACGGCCTTCCTCGAGTCCGGTTGCGACGCGGCGCTCTTCGTCGGCATGCACGCGATGGCGGGAACGGCGGACGGCGTCCTCTCCCACACCGTCTCCGGGCAGGCGTGGCAGAACCTCAGCTTCAACGGGACGCTCGTCGGCGAGACCGGGATCAACGCGGCGCTCTGCGGCCACTGGGGCGTTCCCGTCGTGCTCGTCACGGGCGATCGAGCGGTGTGCAAGGAGGGTCGCGAGCTGCTCGGCGACGGCCTGACCACGGTCGAGGTGAAGGAGGGGCTCGGCCGGTTCAGCGCGCGCTCGAAGACGCCGGCCGTGGCGCGTGAGCTCATCGAGGCAGGCGCGCGGAAGGCGCTGTCGGACCTCTCCGCCGTCAAGCCGTACGACCCGGGCAGCCCGTGCGAGATCGCGATCGACTTCACGACGCCCGACCGGCTGGTCGAGTTCGCGAACCGCAAAGGCGTCGGGGTGACCGGAGCGAAATCGCTCGTCGTCCGCGGTAACGACTGGTGGTCGGCCTGGTCCGGCTTCTTCTTCTAGCTCGGCGTCGCGCTCAGCCGGGATAGACCGACGCGGCCCCGTCAATCGTCACGTCGGTCGACGATGCCGAGGCCCTCGACGAGCGTGAAGAACGCGTGCGCGAACGGCGAGGCCTCGGTGCGTCCGCGCACCTCCTCCCAGTCGATCTGCTCGCGTAGGGCCCGCGTCCACTCGAGCAGGGCGCCGAAGTTTGGCTCCTGCTCGGTGATCGCCATCAGCTTCGAGACCATGACGTCCTCGAGCGTCGAGACGTGCACTCGCACCGCCATCACCTCGGCGAGTGGCGCCCGCTCGATGAGTTCGTCGGTGATCGGGCCGCTCGCGGGGTTGTAGATCAGGTCGACTAGAGCGCCGTTCCGATGCCAGGCCTTGACGAGCCAGCCTTCGGGCGGGCGCTCCGTTTCCCAGCTCTCCCGCTCGAACGCGGCGAGTGCCTTCTCGGCGTCGTCCGGGCGCACGAGGAAGTCGACGTCGTGCTCGCTGCGGGGGCCGCCACGCGCCCAGGCAGAGAGGCCGCCGCCCAGCACGAACGGGATCTCGGCGCGCTGCAGCACAGCAACCGCGTCCTTCATGGCGTCGATCAGCTCTTCGAACGTCGGCTCGGGCATCGTCCGGTCGTTTCCGGATTGTCCAATCGCGCAACATGAGGTGCCGTGATGCGCATTGCGGCAGCAGCCGACATCCACGCCTCCGAGGTGAGCGCCGAGCGCGTCGTGCGCGCGTTCGCCGACCTCCGGGGAGAGGCGGACGTCGTCCTTCTCGCCGGCGACCTGACGACGAGCGGCGAGCCGGAGCAGGCCGAGGTGATCGCCGGCGCGTGCCGGCAGCTCGACGTGCCGATCTTCGCCGTCCTCGGCAACCACGACCACCATGCAGAGCGGACGGAGGAGCTCGCGGAAGTCATCGGCGGCGCGGGCGTCCGGCTCCTCGACCGCGAGTGCGCGACCTGCCACGTGGCGGAGCTCGAGCTCGGGGTGGTGGGGGCGAAGGGCTTCGTCGGCGGCTTCCCGGGCTCCGCGTTGCCCGACTTCGGGGAGCCGCTGCTGCGCGGCGTCTACGCCGAGACGTCTGCCGAGGCCGAGGCGATTGCGAGCGGCCTGCAGGCGATCGTGCACTGCGACGTGCGCGTCGTCCTGCTCCACTACGCGCCGGTCGTGGACACGCTCGAGGGCGAGCCGCCGGGCATCCACACGTACCTCGGGTGCGACCGGCTGGCGACGCCGATCGCGGAGAACGGCGCCGATCTCGTCCTCCACGGACACGCGCACGCCGGCTCGTTCGAGGGCGGCATCGGCGAGATCCCCGTCTACAACGTCGCCGTCCACGTGACGGGCCGGAACTTCTGGATCTTCGAGCTCGATGGCAGCGGCGTGCGCCGCGGCGGCGAGGTCGTGGAAGTGCGCGAGCCTCCCGCGTAGCTAGGTTTCGAGGCATGGAAGGCCGCGTCGTGCGTATCTCGATCGCGCCGGTGAAGTCGCTGCACCTCGTCAATCCGGACGAGATCGAGCTCGGGACCGCCGGGGTGACCGGCGACCGCCGCTTCTGGCTCGTCGACGCGGACCGCAGGCTCGTCAACGGCAAGCGCCACTCCGAGCTGATGCGGGTGCACTCAGAGTGGGACGAGGACTCGCGCAGGCTCGCGCTCATGTTCCCCGACGGCTCGGTCGTCGAGGGCGAGGTGGAGCCCGGTGAGCCGTTCGAGGCCGAGCTCTACGGCACGCCGCACCCATCGCGAACCGTGGACGGCCCGTGGGAGGAGGCGCTGTCCCGGTTCGCCGGTGAGGCGCTGACGCTGCTCTGGTCGGAGGGAGGCGCGCAGGATCGCGGCAACGACCGCGGCGGCTGGGCGTCGGTGGTCTCCCGCGGCTCGCTCGAGCGGATGCGTGCGGAGGCCGGCGCGGCCGACCCGGTCGACGGACGCCGTTTCCGGATGCTGTTCGAGATCGACGGCGTCGAGGCGCACGAGGAAGACTCGTGGCTCGGGCGTCGCGTGGCGATCGGCGAGGCGAAGATCGTCCCGGTCGGAGACATCGGCCGCTGCGTCGTGACGACGTGCGACCCCGACACGGCGGTCTCCGATTTCGACACGCTCAAGCTCCTCGCCGGCTACCGGCGGGACGGCGTCGTCGAGCCGCTGCCGTTCGGCGTCTACTGCGACGTCGCCGTGCCGGGACGCGTTCGCGTGGGCGATCCGGTGCGTCTCGTCGTGCCCAACGCCGTTCAGGCATAGCATTAGGGCGATGACGGCGAAGCCAAAGGCGGAGGAGAAGGGGCCGGTCGAGCGGCTGCACGAGCGGATCGTCGCCGGCGACCGCGGCTGGTTCTTCGCGAGGATCGCCGACCGAGTCGCCGAGCAGCGCACGGCGAAGGGGCTCTCGCAGCGCGAGCTGGCCGAGCTCGTCGGGACCACGCAGTCGGCGATCGCCCGCCTCGAGCGCGGCGGCCGCCCGCCGCGGATCGACACCCTCCTGAACATCGCGGACGCGCTCGACTGCGAGCTCGTCGTCGAGCTCAAGCCGCGCACGGGCTAGCGATGGCGGAGATCGTCGTCGCCGTCGCGGGCGACTCGATCTCGGCCGGCTCGCCGTTGTGGGATCCGGACCCGGCCGTTCGCACGCGGATCGCTTCGCCGGACGAGCGGAGCCAGTGGCAGTGGTGGGCCACTCGGATGGACGAGCGGCTCGAGTTCCGCACGACCGCGGTCTACGGCGAGCGAACCGACGAGATCGCGCGCCGGCTCGACCTCGTGGTGGCGGGCGCGGACGTCCTCGTCGTCCAGGGCGGCATCAACGACGTCGTCCAGCGGCGGCCCGTAGAGGACGCCGCCCGAAACATCGAGGCGATGCTCGAGCGAGGCCGCGGCGCCGGGCTCGCACTCGCCGTGACCGACGTGCTCCCGTGGAGCAACGGCGACGGGCGCGCAGCAGAGGACATCGTCCGCCTCAACACGCTCATCCGCGAGCTCGCGGCCACGGCGGGCGGCGCCACCCTCCTTCCGTTCCACTCCACGCTTGCCGACTTCGCCGAGCCGGGCCGCATGGCTCCAGGCATGACGGACGACGGAGACCATCCGTCGATCGAAGGACACCGGTTGCTCGGTGAGCGAGCGTTCCGGCTAGACCTCTAGTTGCATTCCGTCCTGCGCGCGCTCGATCCCGTCGGGCAGCGGGAGCTCGTCGGGCCGGTGGATGACGACGAACCGGCGTGCGCCGGATGACGCATGCGCGTCCAGCGCCTCCTCCGCCGTCAGGTGGCCGCGAATCCCCTGCTCCGGCTGGGAGAGGGTCGCTTCGCAGAGGAAGAGGTCGGCGTCGCGGGCGAGCTCGACGAGCCCGTCGCACGGCGCGGAGTCGGCGCTGTAGGCGAGCGTCCGGTCGCCGTCCGACACGCGCAGGCCGTAGCTCTCGAGGGCGTAGTGGAGCATCCGGTACGCAATCAGCTCGAAGCCTGCGGCGACGAACGGCGTCTCCTCCGCGTACTCGTGCACGTCGAAGAGCTCGAGGATCGCGTTCGCGTAGAGCACCGGATCGAGCCCGTGCAGCGTCTCGCGCCCGCCGTGCGGCAGCCACAACTCAGGTGCCGGAACCTCGCTGCCCGCGCCGAAGAGTCCGCCGAAGGCCCACGGCACGAGATCGCCCCAATGGTCGAGGTGGAAGTGGGTGATGACGATGGCGTCGAGCTTGGGCCAGGGCTCGAGCCGCCGCAGGCGCGGCAGGACGCCGGGGCCGCAGTCGAGCAGGAGCCGGCGGCTGTCCTCTTCGACGAGGTAACCGGACTGGGCGCCGCCAGGGTTGGGCCAGGCGGGAGAGCAGCCGACGACGTGGACGCGCACGGGCCGTATCCTTGCTGGAACGAGCCCGTGCTCGCATGAAGAAGCGCAGCTGTGTATAACTGCGCCGTGGCCGGAGCCTCGATGGACACGCTGAAGAAGGTCCCGCTCTTCGCGGGCCTCGACAATCGCGAGCTCCAGCAGATCGCGGACAGCCTGCGCGAGCGCCGCTTCCACGCGGGCGACACCGTGACGCAGGAGGGTGCGGGCGGCGTCGGCTTCTTCGTGGTCGAGGACGGCGAGGCGGCTGTCACGGTCGGCGGGCAGGAGAGAGGCACGATCGGCCCCGGCGACTACTTCGGCGAGATCGCGCTCATCAACGAGTCGCCGCGCACGGCCACGATCACGGCGCGCACGGACATGGTGTGTTACGGCATGACGCCGTGGGACTTCCGGCCGCTCGTCGAGACCAACTCGGCGATCGCCTGGAAGCTCCTCACCGCCATGGCCGAGAAGATGAAGTAAGACGCGCCGGGTCGGCTCTCAGCGGAAGCGCCGGGCGCCGTAGTAGCCCGCGTATTCGTGCATCGTCGAGATGCGCACGCGAGTTCCCGAGTGTGGCGCGTCGATGAAGCGCCCGTTACCGACGTAGATGCCCACGTGGCTCGCGCCGTAGAAGAAGACGAGGTCGCCGGCGTGGAGCACGCGGCGCCCGATGCGGCGGCCGTGTGCGAGGTCGGCCCAGCTCGAGTGCGGGAGCACGATCCCGAAGTGCCCGTAGACGAAGCGGACGAGCCCCGAGCAGTCGAAGCCGGTGCGGGGGCTCGTGCCTCCGTAGCTGTACCGGATCCCCAGGAAGTGCCGGGCGTACGAGACGACGCGGCGACCGAAGACCCCTGCCGTGTCCGCGGAATGAGCCGTCAGGTGCCGCCTCGGCTCGAGTTTCTGGGCGGGCAGGGCCGTCGACTTCCTCCCCGCCGTGCGGGTGGCGCGCCCTTGCAGCGGACGGACGAGCGCAAAGGCCAGAGTGAGCGCGATGGCGAGCAGCAGTATGAGAAGGCGGATTGGCCGCATGAGAAACGAGAACTCCCGTCGATGGGCGCGGCCGTCGCAGAGTGCGGCCGCTCACTTTCGGCGTGGACGGGACTTCAGCACACGCGTGGCCGCGTTGCCTCACCCGATCGGGTGGTGGACCTAGTTTCCGGCAGATTGGCGCAGATTCGGCGAAAAGTCTTTACTTCGTGCGGGCGACGCGCACCCGCCTCAGCAGCGCGGGCAGCTTCGGCCAACCCTTGACCGCCAGGTCCTCGTAGAAGAGGAACTTCCCGGAGCGCGAGACGAGCTCGAGCCAGGGCGAGTCCTGCACGCGAAAGCCGTCGGCGACCGTGCCGTCCCGATCGACGGCGACCGGATACGAAAGCGGATGAGGCAGGCTGCCGAGGAAACGTGGCAGGGCCGCCGGAGACGCCTCGACTCCGGCCTCGTCGATCGCGACGAGCGGCGGCAGCCCTTCGCGTTTGGCCACTGCCTGGTAGCGGTCGAGCCCCTCGAGCTGTGCGCGGAGGTTCGTGAGCTCGGCTTCCCAGGTGTCGAAGAACAGGACGAGATGAGGCCCCGAGCCCGGGCCGAGCCGCACGGTTCCGCCTCCTGCGCGCGGCAGCGTGACCCGTGCGCGCGGGCCATGGAGAACCGGCTGGCCGAGCGACGGCGAGCCGTGGAGCTGCGGGTGACCCGGGAGCAGCGCGGAGATGCTCTGCGCAATCTCGTAGCCGAGCTCGTCGACGCTCGAGTACGCCATCTCGGTGAGGTAGAGGCGGGACTCCCGGCCGCGTTGGTCGATCACGAACGTCGCCGGCGTGTGGTCGATCGTCCCGTTCAGGACGGATGCCTCGATGCCGTACGCGGCCCAGACCCGCTTCAGCTGCGGCAGCGAGCCCGTCAGGAACCGCCACCGGTGCAGCATCCCGTGCACGTCCGAGTAGTCGCGGACCCACTTCACCTGCGTTTTCTCGGGGTTGGCCCCGATCCCGATCAGCTCGACTCCAGAGGCGGCCGGCCCGAGCAGTTGCTTTGCATGGAGCAGGGCGGTGGTCGTGAGCGGGCAGATCGTCGTGCACTGCGGGTCGTTGAACGAGAGGACGACGACCTTGCCGCGGAGCGAGCGCAGCGAGACGCGCTTGCCGAACTGGTCGGTCAGCGCGAACGCAGGAGCCACCGCGTTGAGAGGAGAGCCCGGGTCGAGCTGTGGGCTCGTGACCGCGTTCGTCGCCGACACCGGCGTCGACGGTGCCCCGGAGGAGCGCGTGGCGGCGATCGCGGTACCGATGCCGACGCCGACCAGGAGCGCGACTCCGAGCACCGTCCACTGCAACCGGCGGGACACCGATTCCCAGTATGGCAGCACGATGTACGCTCCCCTGGCGTGGCCGTCAGCTCCTCCCTCAGCGCCACCGGGATCCGCTGGGACCTGAGCGATCTCGAGCCGGACGCGGCGCAGGCGCGCCGCGATTGGAACGAGCTGCTGGGGCGGGCGCGCGACTTCGCCGAGCGCCGGCGGGGCACGGTCGGCCGGGTAGGTGCCGAGGGGCTGCGGGAGCTGCTCGACGAGCTCGACGCGCTCACGCAGGACATCTCGCGCGTCCACTTCTATGCGACCGCGCGGGAGCACACGGACGCGACGGATCCCGAGACGAACGACCTCGCGACGCTCGCGCGCGACAAGGCCGCCGACCTCGAGAGCCTGCTGATGTTCGTCGAGCTCGAGTGGATCGCACTCGACGATGCCGAGGCGGACGCATTGCTCGCAGCCGCCGAGCTCGATCCGTACCGGCACAAGCTCCGGGTCGCGCGCGAGGAAAAGCCGTACGTCCTGCCCGAGGGCGAGGAGCAGGCGCTCAACGCGCGCCGTCCCGCGATCTCGGCCTGGGAGGCGCTCCACGGTCGCGAGCTCGCGACGCTGACCGTCGAGTTCGACGGCGGTGACGGCTCCGAGCCGCACACGATCGACCGCCTTCTCTCCTACGTCCACCATCCCGACCGCGAGCTGCGGCTGGCGGCGCTCGACGTCCTCTACGGCGCGCTCGGCGAAGTCGCGGACGTGCAGTCGGCGTGTTACGACGCGATCGTCGGTGACCGGCTCTCGATCGACCGGCTGCGCGGGATTCCCGATCCGATGTGGCCGACCAACCAGCGCAACGAGCTCGACGGTGCCGTCGTCGAGACGATGATGGCGGCGATCGAGGAGCACTATCCGATCGGCCGCCGCTGGTTCGTGCGCAAGGCCGAGGCGCTCGGGCTCGACCGGCTGCAGCTCGCCGACCAGTACGCGCCGGTCGGCAGCGACCGCCGGGTGGAGTGGACCGAGGCCGTCGCGATGGTCGACGACGCGCTGCGCGACTTCGAGCCGCGGCTGGCCGACATCTTCCGCACCTGCCTCGAGCGCGGTCACGTCGACGCGGAGCCGCGTCCGGGCAAGGTCGGCGGGGCCTACTGCAACTCGGTCTCGAAGACGGTGCTCCCGTACATCCTCATGAACTACACGGACCAGCTGCGCGACGTCGTCACGCTCGCGCACGAGTTCGGCCACGCCGTGCACGGGACGCTCGCGCTCGAGCGGCAGACGTACCGCTCGTACCACACGGGCCTGGCGCTGGCCGAGGTGCCGTCGACGTTCGCGCAGCTCATCGCCGTCGAGCGGCTGATCGACCTCGAGGAGGACCCGGCGACGCGGGTCATGCTCCTCGCCGACCGCGCCGAGAGTGCGATGGCGTCGATCTTCCGGCAGACGTTGATGGCGCGGTTCGAGGGACGTGCGTACGCCGCACGCGGCGAGGGAAAGGCGCTCACCCGCGACCGGCTCGCCGAGCTTTGGCTGGAGGAGAACGCGAGGTACTACGCCGAGTCGATCGAGCTGCCGGAGGGCTACAGGCTCGGTTGGGCGTACATCCCGCATTTCATCCACGTCCGCTTCTACACGTACGCCTACGCGTTCGCGCATCTCGTCGCGTTCTCGCTCTTGGCCCGCTACCGCGAGGATCCGGAGCGGTTCGCTCCGGCGTATCTCGAGTTCCTCGCGAGCGGAGCGTCCCGGTCGCCGCAGGAGCTCCTCGCACCGCTCGGGGTAGACCTCCGCGACCCGCAGACCTGGGCGCACGCCTTCGCCGAGTTCGACCGCTGCGTGCACGAGGCCGCGGTCGGCGTCGACGAGCTCGGCAGCGGCTGACGCGGCCGACCCGTCACGTAGGCCCTGCGCGGAACGCGACTATGCTGAGTCGCGGAGGTGGACGTGAAAAAGGTCTTGAGCTTCGCAGCCGTACTGATTCTCTCGGGAGCAATTGCCGGGAGCGCTGCCGCTTCCCTGAGGACCTACACCGTGGGGACGAAGTACGTCACCGGAGTCGGCACCGTCGGATCCTTCAAGGGAACAGTTAAGAAGCCCTACAAGATCATCCTCTACTGCGAGGGCCCCAATGCTCGCTGCGGCGCGAGGGTCGTCTGCGTGAGAGGCACGGCGAAATTCACCTGGGATCGCTCCGGCCTCACTCCCGGTACCTGGAATCTCAAGAAGAAGACCTGGTATCGCATGGATAGCTGTCACTTCACGGCCACGATCAAATCGGGCTTCAAGAACGCTCGGGTGACCGTGCAGGCCACAGTGCGTTCCTAAGCGTGACTGCGGTCGCCGAGTTCGTCTCGGCCGATTTCGAGGTCCCGCTCGGGATCGAGACCTCTGAGTTCTCCCTCGAGCCGCTCGGGCCCGCGCACAACGACAGCGACTACGACGCCTGGACGTCGTCGATGCAGCACATCGCTGCGACGCCGGGGTTCCCGTGGGGCTCCTGGCCGCGCGAGATGACGGCGGACGAGAACCGGGCGGATCTGGAGCGACACGCCGAGGATTTCCGCACCCGGAAAGGTTTCACGTACACCGTGCTCGATCCGGCGAGCCGCGACGTGATCGGGTGCGTCTACATCTACCCGGCGCGCGACACCGAGCACGACGCCCGCGCGCTCTCCTGGGTACGGGAGAGCCACGCTCACCTGGACACTCCGCTGTGGCGCGCCGTCAGTGACTGGCTTGCAGCCGACTGGCCGTTCGCCAGCGTGCAGTACGCACCGCGCACGAGCTAGGGATAGCCGCCGAATCGCCGACGACGACCGCCCACCGATCTGCCCGCGCTGCGGCGTGACCATGGTTCCCGCTGCGCTCAGCGCCGACGACGACCACGAAGGCGACTGGGTCTGCCTCGAGTGCGAGGAGCTGGAAGCCGGCGACTGAGTGGACTCGCTACGCCGCGGCGAAGCCCTCGCGGCGGAGGAGCTCACGGGCCCGCGCTGCGTTGTCGGCTCCCGCGACGAGGATCACGAGCACGCCGCCGTACTCCGGCGAGACGTGGCGGAGCTCGAAGTCCTCGAGGTTGATCTGCGCCGCACCGAGAATCTGGGTGATTCGCGCGAGCACGCCCGGCCGGTCGGGGACGCGGATGCGGATCCGGTTCAGCTGCGCCGGCGCGGTGCGGTAGGCGAACGACTCCAGCCTCTCGCGGGCGGTCGCCGCCGTCGCGATCGTCTGCTCGACTCGCTCGCGGTCGCCTTCGCGCAGCGTGCCTTCGAGGTCGTCGAGCGAGTCGCGGAGCCCTGCGAGCGCGGCCGCGATCTCGTCGGCGTTGCCGAGGAAGATGTCGCTCCAGACGGCCGCGTTCGCTCCGGCGAGGCGCGTCATCTCGCGGAGTGACGCGCCGGCGAACGCGAGCGGCGCGTCGTCCCCTTCAGCGGCTGCGGCGACGCGCAGCATGAGCAGGTTCGCGAGAGCGTGAGGGAGGTGGCTCGTGAGCGCGAGCAGGCGGTCATGCGCAGCCGCGTCCGTTCGCACCGCCCGTGCTCCGAGCGAGGCGACGAACCGCTCCACGAGCGCGACGCTCTCGGAAGACGACGCAGCAGTCGGCGTCAGGAACCACGTGGCGGCGTCGAAGAGGTCGGCTGCGGCGCGGCCCGGTCCGCCGGTGGCTCCGCCCGCGACGGGATGGCCGGGGACGAAGCGCGGGTCCGCGATCGAGTCGAGCGACCGCTTCGTCGACGCGACGTCGGTGACGACGGTCTCCGGTCCGGACGCGTCGAGCGCCGCCTGCACGACGGTGTGCGCCGCGCCGACCGGAACCGCCACGACGACGAGCTCAGCATCCGCGACCGCCTCGGCGAGCGAGGCCGCCGGCGCCAGGGCGCCTCGCCTCGCCGCGGTCTCGAGGGCGCCGCGATCGGAGTCGAACCCGCGGCACCGCGTGCCACCGCGACCGGCGGCGAGGGCGACCGACGTCCCCACGAGCCCGGTGCCGACGACGGCGAGGCGCTGGACGGCGCTCGGCCGGTCCGACGCGGTCTCCGGAGACGCAGGCGCGCGCCGGTCGGCTGCGACCTCCTGCTTCAGCACGTCGAGGATCGCCGAGAAGATCGAGTTGACGCCGCGCTCGGTGAGCGGCCCCGGGTTCGCGGCGACGAGCGCCTGCAACAGGTCGGCTTCGCGCTCGGGGTCGATCCAGCGCTCGCCGGCGGCGTCCTTGTAGTCGCGGACGGCGGCCACCAGCTCGAGGCGCCGGTTCAGGACCTCGAGCAGGCGCCGGTCGAGCTCCGAGATCTCGCTCCGAAGTGCATCGAGCTCGGTCATGCGACGTGCTTCTCCCCTGCCTCGACCGCGACGGCCAGCCGGTTCGCCGCAGGGGCCAGCGGGCAGACCCAGCCCGGGTCGTACGAGCAGGACGGGTTGTAGGCGAAGTTGAAGTCGAGCACGAGCCTGCCGTCGGCTTCCCCGAGATCCGCGCCTTTCACCGTGTCGAGGAGGTAGCGGCCGCCGCCGTAGCTCTCGTGCCCGCTCGTGGCGTCGCGGAAGGAGAGAAACGCCCCGCCGCCGTACGCAGCGAGCCAGGCCACCTCGAGCGACAGCTGCTCGCCGTGCAGCTCGAAGCTTGCGCGTGCGAACGGCTGGAACGCGATCTCCTCGGCGCCGCTCGTGGCCACGGGCTGCGGCTCCGCGTCGACGTCCTCGAGCTCGGCGACCACGCGCGCCTCGGGGTCGTAGGGCCAGTACTCGAGCCCTGCGAACGAGTCGCGGCGCTCTGCCGGCAGCGGCGATTGCGGATGCGAGCGGAACAACTCATCTCTTGTTTCCCGCCAGAGCGCCCAACCGGATTCCGGCGGCAGCGAGCGAACCGCGGCGTAGAGGCCGAAGACGCGCCGCTTCCAGTCGAGCAGCGCCAGCGTGTCGGAGGCGGCAGGCATCGTCCGAAGCTACCCGGCGAGCTCCCTCATGCGCTCGACCGCGCGCCGCAGCGACCCCTCGTCGAAGAGGTACGGAGTCGCGTTCGCCACGAAACGAAGCGGGCCGTTCAGCTCTCCGCTGCCTGCGGCGGCGTTCGCGAGGTAGCGAACAGGGATCTCGTGACACACGACGAGGGTCACCGGCTCGGTGCGCGCCAGCAGTCGCTCGCAGGCGCCGGCGTAGCGCAACGCCGCCTCGTCGAGGCTCTCGCCGCCGGGGAAGCGCGCCTTGCGGTCGGAGTGGGCGGGCGCGTCGCGATAGGCAGCGAGCGAGGCGCCTTCCAGCTCGCCGATGCGCACGTCGCCGAGGTCCTCGTCGACGAGGTGCGCCACGTCGCGGCCCGCGAGCGCGATGTTCGCGGTCTGGAGCGCGCGGGGGAAAGGCGAGACGGCGACGAGGTCGACTGGCAGGGCGGCGAGCTCCCCGGCGAGGCGCTCCGCCTCCTCGATTCCCCGCTCCGAGAGCCCGCGATCGAGCGCAGGGTCGCCGTTGACGATCTTGTCCACGTTGAAGAGCGACTGCCCGTGGCGCACGGCGAGGAAGAGCCGCATCGCGGCAGACTACTCGTGGCAATGCGGCCGGCCCCGGAGCGAAACGTCCCGCACGCTCGACAACCGGAGCCGACCGCATGCTCCGGCGCTGGTTTCCGGCTTACGCACCTCCGAAACGCGACGAAGCCCGAATCATCCTCTTGAAGGTGCGCTCTTTCGGGAATAGCCAGCGGTCGGCCGCGGCGCCGACGAGCCAGACGACGATCGTGCCGCCGACGAGCGTCCAGAAGCCGCCGATCCGGAAGCCGCCGACGATCGCGTCGGTCAGCCAGAGGATGAACATCGCGACGAAGAACCACGCGACGCCGAGCGTGAGAAGCATGAGCGGGAACGTCAGCAGCTTCAGCACCGGCTTGACGAACGTCGCGAGGATCCCGTAGACGAGCGCAGCGAGGATCAGCGTCCCGGCCGAGCCGCCGACCGAGATGCCCGAGAAGATCCATGCGGCGACGGCGAGCGCGGCGGCATCGACGGCCCAGGCGACGAGCAGGCGGAGCGGGAAGGGCATGCGGCGATCGTAACCATCGGCCAGGGCAGCCTCCGGCCGGGGTGACTGACTCGTCAGTCAAAACCCGGTGTTTGCAGGAGGTTTCCCACGGTTATAACCCCGCCGCTTGGGCCGTGTTCGACCCACGAAAGAAAGTGGAGGACGACTGATGAGACGGATGTTGTTGGTGGCGGGTGTCGCCACCGCGGCGCTTGCGGTCGCGTTCGGAGCGTCCGCTGCGGCGCCGAGCAAGACCGCGAGCTTCGTCAACTACGCGCTCGGTGAGACGACCGGTACGACCTGTCCGGGAAGCTCGGCCTGTTCGAACGTCGCGGCCGAGCCGGCGATCCGCGCCGACGGCGCAGGCCGGTTCTACGGCAGCTCGGAGAACAGCCTGCTGGCGGGAACCGTCGCCGTCCGCTCGACCGACGGCGGCCTGCACTACACGACGCTCGTCTCGCCGGACGGCGTCTCGCAGACGAATGACACCGGTTTCGCACCGGGCGGCGGCGACACGGATCTCGCGGTCGCGCCGGACAAGAACGCCGCGGGCCTCTACAACGTCTACGTCGCGAGCCTCTCGCTCGCGAACATCGACGTCTCCACCTCCACCGACGGCGGTGCCACCTGGACGCTGAACCCGGTCACGACGCCGGAGACGGCCGACGACCGTGAGTGGATCGCCGCGGACACGAGCAACAAGGTCTGCATCAGCTACCACGATGCGCCGCAGGGGATCACCGTCGGCTGCAGCGCCGATGCCGGCGCCACGTTCACGCAGTTCGCCTCGGCGCTCGATGCGAACCATGCGTTCCAGATCAGCGAGAACGGGATCGGCAACCTCGCGATCGACCCGACCTCGCACGTCATCTACCAGACGTACTCGGCGATCACGACCGCGGCCGAGACGGTGTGCGCGCCGCAACTCGGCGTCAGCGCCGGCACCTGCGACTACCACGGCGTCTACATGGCGGTCTCGACCGACGGCGGGGCGACCTTCACCGACTATCCGGTCTACGTCAACCCGGATCCGACGGTCGGCTACGGGCACCAGTTCGTCAACGTCTCCGTCGACAAGGCCGGGAACGTGTACTCGGTCTACACCGACGACCACCACGTCTCCTACTCGTTCTCGACCGACCACGGCAAGACGTGGAGCGGCCCTTACCTCGTCTCGACCACGGGCGGGACACAGATCTTCCCGTGGTCGACCGCGGGGGACGCCGGCAAGCTCGACGTCGTCTACTACCAGACGCCGTACTACGACGGGGTCAACACCCCGGACAACTATCCGGACAGCGCAGCGTGGACGGTCGGGTTCGCGCAGAACCTGAACGCCACGACCCCGGGCTCGGCGTGGTCACGGCAGACCGCATCGCCGATCAACCATTACGGAGGCGTCTGCGAGAGCGGCGTCACCTGCACCGGCAACCGCGACCTGTTCGACGACTTCGGCGTCGCGGCGAGCCCGGCCACCGGATTGGCGTCGATCATCTACAGCGACGACCAGTTCCACTCGGGCGCCCCGAACTCGAGCGGCTGCGACGCAAGTACCACGAACAGCGGGACGTGCGATCACACCGCGATCGCAACTCAGACGAGCGGCAGCGGCATCTTCGCTCCCCCGAAGAAGAAGTGACCTTGGGCTCAGGGGGAGCGGCAAGGCGCCGCTCCCCCTGAGCTGATTGCTCGAACGACGCGTCTACGACGTGGCAGCAGACGGCTCGCGCCGGGCGGCGGTCGCGGGCCGAGCGCGCAGGAAGAGCAAGACCGAGGCCACCGCGACCCAGAGCAGCCAGACGAGCATCGTGAAGAAGAAGAGCGAGAAGATCGCCGCGACACCGGCGACGAAGCCGAACCAGCTGACCCAGTGCGGCAAGATCTCGTAGCGCCGGACCGCAACCGAGGAGGCGAAGATCAGCGCTGCCATCGCCACTCCCCCCGTCACGACAAGCAGGTACGACGCGTCGCCGGCCGCGTGGATCACGCCGCTGTAGACCTGGTGGTGGTACGTGTCGTCGCTCATCGTCCGGATTCCGTCGGTCACCGCGATCCCCGCCATCGCCACCGCGACGTAGACGGTGCCACCCATGAGGACGATGGTGGAGAGGAACGTCCCGTGCTCCGGCGCGGCGGCCTCGCTCTCGCGAACCCGCTCACGCAGCGCAGCGACGAACCAGATGAGCACGAACAGACCGAGCCCCGTCAGCACCCAGCCGATGTGGACGTGCGCGCGATTGCTCGAGCTGCCGTACCACGACGTCATCTTCGCCGGCGACGAATCGCTCGGGCCGTCGAAGAGAAAGATCGCCCCGACCACCGCCAGCACGACGAACACCAGCCCGCCCAGACTCGACCAGAGCCGCAAGCCACGACTTGCCATTCAGACCCCTCCTCTAGATGAATGCCAGACCCTGCTTCCCGCCTCTCGAGAAGCGCTTGCATTGTGAACCGATGGACTCGCCTTGTCCAGCGGCGTCGACGACGATGGGCCGGGCAGGGATCGAACCTGCGACCTTCGGATTAAAAGTCCGCTGCTCTACCAACTGAGCTACCGGCCCGCTGTGAGGCGAGCGTAGCGCCGTAGGATCTGCCTCGTGGCGCCGTATCCGTACGAGACGGAGTTCCCGTCGCTCGATCTCGACCACCCCGAGCCGGGGGTCCTGCGCTTGACGCTCCGCGCCCCCGGCCGGCTCAACGCCGTGAGCGAGGCGCAGCACGGAGAGCTCGCGCGCGTCTGGCAGGCGATCGGCCAGGACGAAGAGACACGGGCGGTGCTCGTCCGCGGCGCCGATGGCGCGTTCAGCTCCGGCGGCGACCTCGACCTCGTGCTCGCAATCGCCGACGACGCCGAGACCCGGCAGCGCGTCTTCCACGAGGCTCGCGACCTCGTCTACAACATGCTCCGCTGCCCGACGCCGATCGTCTCAGCGATCACCGGCCCGGCGGTGGGCGCGGGTCTCGTGGTGGGGCTCCTCGCCGACGTGTCGCTCGCCGGCCCGAATGCGCGCATCGTCGACGGGCACACGAAGCTTGGTGTCGCAGCCGGTGACCACGCGGCGATCGTCTGGCCGCTCCTGTGTGGAATGGCGAAGGCGAAGTACCACCTCCTGCTGTGCGAGGAGGTCGACGGTGCCGAGGCCGAGCGCATCGGGCTCGTGTCGCTCTGCGTGCCCGAGGAGGAGCTCGAGGAACGCGCGCTCGAGATCGCGCGGCGGCTCGTGTCGGGCTCGCGAAGCGCGATCTCGCACACGAAGGTCGCCCTCAACGAGTGGCTGCTCAGAGCCGGGCCGATCTTCGACGCCTCGCTCGAGCTCGAGTTCATGGACATGACCGGGCCGGATGTGCGCGAGGGCGTCGCCGCGATCCGCGAGAAGCGTGCGCCGAGGTTCGCATCGTGAATAGAGCAGAGTTGCGCGAGACGCTCGGCGAGCCGGCGGAGCTCGTGCGCAAGAAGATCGCCGACCGGCTCAACCCGCTCACGCGGCAGTTCGTCGAGCGCTCGCCGTTCGTGGTCGTCGCGACGGCACATCCCGACGGAGGGCTCGACGTGTCGCCGCGCGGCGACCCTGCCGGCTTCGTCCGCATCCTCGACGAGCGGACGCTGCTGCTCCCCGACCGGCCCGGGAACAAGCTCGCCGACACCCTCACGAACCTGCTCGGGGACGACCGGATCGCGCTGCTCTTCCTGATCCCGGGCGTCAACGACACATTCCGCGTCAACGGCCGCGCACGGATCGTCGACGATCCCGAGCTGCTCGCCGCAAGCGAGGTCGAGGGCAAGGTGCCGCGGCTCGGGCTCCTCGTCGAGGTCGAGGAGGCGTATACGCAATGCCCGAAGGCGCTCCTGCGGTCGGAGCTGTGGAACCCGGAGCGGCACGTCGACCGCTCGGAGCTGCCGGCCTCGGGCGCGATCCTGCGCGCAGTCGCAGACTCCGAGCTCGACGTCGAGGAGTACGAGGACGCGCGCACCGAGCGGTACCGGCGGCGCGAAGGGTTCTACTAGGCCTGCTGGCGCTCCCAGGCGTCGAGCAGCTGCTCCACGTTCCGCCGCTGCTCGTCGCTGAACTCGAAGCCGGCGAGAAGGCGGCGCGCCTCGGCGACGTCGTCGTTCTCGACCGCGGCCTCGAGGTGCTCGCGAGTCGGGATCGGCTGGCGTAGCTGTCGTCGCAGCCAGCGGAGCAGGCTGACCTGTGCCGCTTCCACCGGTGCAGTCTTCCACTCGGCGGGGAGAGGCCCGCGTGTGTGCGAGCCTCTCGACAGCTTCTTACTCGTCCTCAGGTGTCTCCCGATCGGGGTCGACCCGGTCGGCACGCGCGCCGACCTCGGCCGCGACCTGCCGCGACTCCTGCGCCTGCTGCGCGTGCTCTCGCGCGATCCGTTCGCGTTCCTCCGCCTGCTGCGTGTGAGTCTCCGCCTGCTGGCGCAGCTCCTGTGCCTGCTCGCGCCGCTCCTCGAGCTGCCGCTGACGCGTCCGCAGGGCGCCGAACACGATCACCGCGAGCGCAATCAGTACGCCGATGGCGATCACGATCCAGATCCAAGTTGCCATTCCGTCTTCTCCCGTTTCGGTTAGAGCCAAAACGGCAGCGGTTGCGGATCAGTTGCGGTCGAGCGGACGTGCGCGGAGATGCCGCCACACCGCCTGCGCGAACGGCGCGATGAGCACCGCCCACAGGAGAAGACCGCCGAAGATGCAGAGTGCCTCGACGCTCTCGCGGCCCTGGCGCTCCCAGTAGACGTCGCGCAGGTTGAGCCACAGCGCGAACTCGTCGAGGATCAGCGCCGCGAAGACGCCGTAGGCCAGGGCGGTGAGGCGGAACCAGCGTCGCTTGGGCTGTTCCTGGAGCCCGAACAGGAGCAGCCAGGCGTAGCCGACGATGAGCAGCCCGGCCATACCGAACACGAAATGGTGGATGTGGACGCCGCCGACGACGAGACCGCCGTTCTGACCCGCCCCGTGCTTGTGGAGCGCGGTCGTGATCCCGCGCGTGACTGCGAGCCCGGCCGTGAAGCCGAGCGTCGCGAACATCGCCCGCTCGCGCCGTGGGCCGAGATGGTGGTGGAGATGGAGGCCTCTCTCCAGCTCACCGGCGATCTCGCCTTCGACCTTGCCGAGCTCCGCCACGCCGCAATTGTCGCAGCGCTGCGAAGGTCGAGCGCCCACGTGACTAGGCGCACGCCGAACTCCGTCCTACATAGGATCGAGGGCACACGTTCCATGTTCAGGGGAAGAAGGGGGATGGATAGTGAGTGGTCTCAGGTTTGAGAGGAGCCGCCGGTTCGCGCGGCTGCCTGTACTGATTGCGTTGGTTGCGCTCGCCTGCTTCGTGACGGCGGCGGTTGCGTCGGCCGACGACAACCCGCAGCCCATCGACTTCACACACAACGCCCTCGACGCGCCGGCGCCGGTTGCGGGAGTGGTCTGGGGTCAGGGCCCGAAGGTGAAGACCGGGACGGCCATCTGCTCGACCGCGCCGTCGACGGCGGCGAACGTCAACACCGACTGCGAGGAGAACGGGCCGCACAACGAGACGTCGATCGCGGTCAACCCGACCAATACGGACAACATGATCGGGGGCGTCAACGACTACCAGCTCTCGCTCAATCCGGGCGGGCACTTGACCGAGACGATCCTCTCGCGAGCGCACGTGACGTTCGACGGAGGCCAGACCTGGTCCGAGTACCCGGTCTTCTCGGACTCCAGCTACACGGCGACCGGCGATCCGTCGCTGGCATTCGACGCGGCCGGCAACGCGTACTACGGAACGCTCGGCTTCCGCTTCGTCAGCCCGAAGAACGTCCAGAACGCGGACGTCCTCGTCTCGAGTTCGAGGGACGGCGGCAAGTCGTGGTCCGTCAACCGGGTCGCCCAGGGGACCGGCGTCTTCACGAGCGTCGGCGCCTCTCTCGACAAGGAGTACGTCGCCGCGTGGGGCGACGGCAACGCGATCGTGACCTGGGGCGACTTCGTCCAGGTGCAGAAGGGCGCCGTCATCGGGACGAAGCTCTTCGACTCGGTCACGCACGACGGCGGCAAGACCTGGTCGGCGCCGACCCTGATCTCGGGCTCGCTCGACCAGGGCTTCGTCGCGACTCCGACCGTGACGTCGGACGGAAGGATCTTCGTCTCCTTCCTCGACACGGTGAACCTCGACCCGACCTCGGCGGGGTTCGGCCGCGACGACTACATGGTCGTCCAAGTCGATTCGCATTCCGGTGCGCCGCTCGAGTCTCCGCAGACGGTGGGCGGTGTGATCGACGGGAACTTCGACTTCCCGTGGAACACGATCGACTTCCGGCCGACCTACCAGGACAGCATGTTCCGCACCTGGGCGGCCGGCAACATCGCGGCCGATCCGACGAACCCGAACCATCTGGCCCTCGTCTGGTCGGACATGCGGAACACGGCCGGGCTTCCGTTCCCGCCGTTCGTGAGCCCGTACACGGTGGCCACGAACTCGGACGTCGTCGTGAGCGAGTCGACCGACGGCGGTGCGACCTGGTCGGAGCCTTCGGCCGTCGCGCTTCCGGGCGACCAGTTCATGCCGTGGGCGGCGTTCGACGGCTCGGGGACCCTGCGGATTGGGTTCTTCGACCGCTCGTCCGATCCGGCGAACCATCGGTACGGCTACACGGTCGCGGCCGAGACGTCGCCTGGCGTCTTCGGGTTCAGCCCGGCGTCGTCGGCGCTCTCGGACCCGACCATGAACGATCGCTGGTTCGCGCGGAACGCGGACCCCGGGTTCCCGAACGCGACGGGATTCCTCGGCGACTACAGCAACATCGCCGCGATCCCGGGCACTCAGGACGGCATCGTCGCCTACTGGACAGACCTGCGGAACGAGAACTGCTGGAGCCTGCCGGACGGCTGCGGCCGCACCGGCGAGGACGCGTACTTCGCCAGAGTCGGCGCGTCCGGCTAGCGCTCGGCGACGAAGGGTTGGGGCCGCCTCGAGCGGCCCCAACTCACGATCGACGATGGGCGGTGCAGGGCTCGAACCTGCGACCTACGGCGTGTAAAGCCGTTGCTCTCCCAGCTGAGCTAACCGCCCGCGTCGGCTGAGGGTAGCGCTACCAGGCCCGAGGTTCCGGCTCGCCAGGCTGCGAGGAGCGCCAGAGCCAGAGCGCCGGCCGCGAAGGCGACGAGGAACACGACTCCGTTGACGAGCACTCGTGCGTAGCCGTGCTCCGAAACGTCGATGAACGGATACGGGTACCAGCCGACGGCCGCGCCGCGCACGAGCGTGTACGTGAACCACGCTAGTGGGTAGGCGAGCCAGGTAAGCGCGACCTTCGTCCCGAGCCGGTGGCGCGGCGGGTCGACGACCCAGTCCACCGCCGCCGCGGCCGGGATCACGTAGTGGAGGACGGAGTTCGCGAACGCGTTGTGCGTGTCGAGCTGCTCCTGCATCCCCGAGAGGAGCGCAGCGAAGACGACGCCGGTGATCACGATGTAGAAGGTCGCTGCGGTCCTCGCCGCCTCGAAACCCAGTGACCGCTCGTGGCGGCGGACGAGTGCGGCCAGCACGAGAGTCGCTGCGGCCAGCACGTTCGACTGGATCGTGAAGAAGCTGAAGAAGTTACCGATCCCGCCGAAGCTCGGGTGGCCTTGCAGGCGCGCGAGCTGGTACGTGATCGCGACCACGGCGAGCAGCGCGGCGGCGATCCGCAGCACGTCATGGACACGCGCGCGGCTGGGCACGCGCCTTACTTCTCGTCGAGGTCGAGCGCGGCCGAGTTGATGCAGTAGCGGAGCCCGGTCGGATGCGGGCCGTCGGGGAAGACATGTCCGAGGTGGCCGCCGCAGCTTGCGCACATCACTTCCGTGCGCACCATCCCGTAGCTCGTGTCGGTCTCCTCGTCGACGACCTCCTCGCCGGCAGGCGCGGAGAACGCGGGCCAGCCACAGCCGGAGTCGTACTTCGCGTCGGACTCGAACAGCTCCGCGCCGCAGCCGGCGCAGCGGTACGTGCCGGGATCGAAGGTGTGGTCGTACTCGCCGCTGAACGGCGCTTCGGTTCCTTTCTCGCGGAGGACGCGGTACTGCTCGGGCGTCAGCTCCTCGCGCCACTGCTGTTCTGACTTCTCGATCTTCGGCATGGCACGAGCGTAGCCGTTGCGGAACGATACCCCCAACGGGGATCGAAGCTGCCTGCAAATAGGATCTTTTATGTAGCCGTGCACGCACCGGTGCACGCACGCGACGATCGCGAGCGGACACGAATGAGCAGAAGGGGCCACGCCCGTGGACCGTGAGAGCGTCCGCTCTGAGCTGAGTTAGTAAAGGCGACTAGCGCTCTGCCAGCAACACGGCGTAGTCGAGCTCGCGCCCGTCGACGAGCACGTGCGTGTAGGTGTCGCTCGTCACCTTCAGCGACCGTTGGCCGACGAGCGCGCCGATCTCCGCCCACGTCCGCCCCTCCCGGTGGAGGAGGCTGATCCGCCTGTGGCGGAGGTCGTGCGGCGACCACAGCGGGATGCCGGCCGCGCGGCAGGCCTTCGCGATGCTCGTCCGGATCGAGTCGGCGCCGCTCGACGCGAAGAGACGCGCGCCTGGGTCGCGGTCCTCGCGCGGCGGCAGCACCTGCTCGATCGCCCCGGCGAGGACGTCCGGCAAATCGACCCAGAGGGCACGGCCGGTCTTCGATGTGGCCGCGCGAAGCCGGACGCGGCGGCGTGGCTCGTCGTAGTCACCGACGAGAGTCGTGTCGATGCTCGAGACTCGCGCGCCCGACCAGTCGAGCCAGAGCAAGGCAAGCCGATGCTTCGACGGGAGCAGCCGGTAGACAGCCTCGACGTGCTCCGCGCTTGGCGGCTCGGGCTCGCGGATCTCGCCACGCGGGAGCCGCACGCGCAGCTTGTCGCGCACCGGGTTCGGCTCGACTCCGGCGAAGTCGAAGACGCAGGCGAGGTGGGTTACGGCCTTGCGGATCGTCTCGCGCTTGTAGCCGTTGGCATGGAGTTGTGAGACGGCGTCGGCGATCTCCTGTGCCGTGAACCTCTCCAGCCGCCGACCTCCTCCAAGAACGCCGAGGATCAGATTCAGGGCCGTCCCGATGTTGACGCGTGTCGCCTCGGCGACGTCGATCCGTGAGGCGCGATACGCGGCAGCGGCCTCCGCCAGCGTGGGCGCGTTGTCGCGTGTCCCCTTAAGTAGCGACAGATCCGGAACCCGCATCGCCGCGAGCTCGCGGTCCACCCAGCGCCGGCGCTCGACAGCTTCGACGCGCGTCCGGAAGCTTCCCGCGTATCGCTGGCTGCTCTCCCGGCCGCCGAGCCGGAAGCGGACGAGATACTGCTTGCGCCCGCCGGGCGTTGCCCGCGCGACGATCCAGCTACTCGGCATGACGCCTCCTACCAGTTGGGCGGACCCGATCATCGCGGAAGATGCTGCGCTCGACGAGCTGAACGTAGTCTTCGGCACGCACCATTGGCCGCGAATAGCCCGGGAGAGCGACGACCGGGAGCGAGCGGAAGATGGCGTCGACCGCGCGGCGCTCCAGCCCGAGCTGGCGGAGGTGCGTGCGCGTCAGCAAGGCGCCCGGCGTCTTGAGCAATTCCGCGGCAGGCGCGCGCCCAGCTCCTCGCTTCGCCCCGGCTCGCTGTGATCTCGGCGAGACCGTCATCTGGAGTTGGAGCTGTTGTGCATCGCGCTTCCGCGACATCATGCCGAGCGTAACAAATATGTCACTCATGCGCGTAACGCACCGGACGCGTACGATGCGTGCGTGACGAGCGGAACATTGATCCGGCAGGCGCGGACGCGGGCGGGGCTCTCGCAGGGAGAGCTGTCGACACGAAGCGGTAAGGATCGGGCGCAGATCGCACGCTGGGAACGGGACGTCGTGACGCCGAGCCTGGACACGCTGCGGGAGTTGCTGCAGGCGTGCGGCTTCGATCTCGACCTGTCGCTCGTGCCGTACCGGGGTCCGGACGCACAGCTGGAGGCACGGCTAGGGAAGGCGCGGGAGCGGACGCCGCAGGAGCGGCTGCAGGCGATGCTGCGAGCCGCTCGACGCTGATGGCCGAACGATTCGACCCGTACGCACTGCTGCAGGCGCTCGAGCGGCAGCAGGTGACCTACGTCGTGATTGGTGGTCTCGGACGCGTGATCCACGGTTCGGGCGAGGTTACGAACGGGTTGGACATCGTCCCCTCGACCCGGGAGGAGAACCTGCGCCGGCTCGGCCTCGCTTTGGAGGAACTGCACGCCCGCCGACGGGACGGTAAGCCACCGCTTTTGGAGCGGGATCTGGTTGGCCGTGGGGTGCTGGAGCTCAAGACCGACGCGGGTGAGCTGAAGGTCGTGCCCGAGCCGGTTGGTACGCACGGATACGACGATCTGAGACGGCGGGCGGAGAGGCCGCCGCTGGGGCAGGGGTTGCGGCCGGCGGTCGCCTCGGTCGATGATCACGCGCGAATGCTGGCCGCCCTGGACCGCGAACAGGACGCCCAGCCGCTCGCGGTCCTACAGAGGCTGATCGAGCTAGAGCACGGCCTCAGCCGTACTCCCGCAATCGATCTCTGACAGCTCGTCGACTTGAGATTGCGGCGCTTCCTCCGTACAGCAATAGCAGGCGTGACACAGATGCACCTAGGTGCAGAATCATCCCATAATTCGTGTACGTTGTACACATGTCCCGCCGCCGCCAGCAACGCCGCTCGGACAAAGCGCGCCGCCGTCTCCGACCGACTCACCGGCCCAGAAGTCCGGCGGCGTCGCCGGCGGCGGCGCCACCGCGGGTGGTGGTGCGCGAAGCGAGCCAGGTGGAACGGCTCGCCTACACCCGCAGCCAGGCCGCCCAAGCGCTTGGCATCAGCCGCTCGACCTTCCGCCGCCTGCTCCCGTACATCGAGACGATCGAGCTGCCCTGGGGTACCAGCCTGATTCCCGTCGACGAGCTCGAGCGACTCGCGGCTGAGCGGCGACGCACCGCGCGACCGCGAGTCGAGCCTGCGACGCGGGGACGCAAGCCAGCCGTCCCACCCGAGATCGCAGTGCGCATCCACCGCGAGCGCTTCGCCGGCAAGAGCCTCCGCCAGATCGCCGCGAGCCTTAACCGCGACGAGATACCAAGGGCGCATGGCGGCGCACGATGGTGGCCATCAACGGTGCGCGCGGTCCTTACTAGAGCCTGCCCTCCGGCCGTCTAATCAGTAGCGACCGGGCTCGAGACTCCAGGAGACCAGAGTAGGCGGCTACCAAGGACAGGCGAAGGAATACTGCGTGCCGCGGTCACGAAACGATAACCCGCACTAAGAACACAAGACCTAGCAGCGGAAGCAGCTGCCACGCTCGGCGATATCGCTGTTGTTGCCTAGGTGAGGTGCTCTTAGTGGACGACCGTTTCCAGAGGAGATAGTTGACTGGTGCGGCGGTGAAACAAAGGGCCGTCATGACAACCCAGAATGTCTGCGATCCATCACCGGAATGTGTTCCCGTCCCCAAGATCACGGGCGGCAGCCGAAGTACGATTCATCCATCGAGCGCCCTCGCTCCGAACGGGACTAGCGAGATCGCAAACCCTGCCTTCCCAAGGGCAATAGCTTCCCGAGCTGCCCGCTCAGAGTCTGCGCGCAACCAGTCCGCTATCGGTCCTAGTCGCCACGCTCGACTAGCCTCCGTGGCCAGCCTCCCGGCGAGGAAGGTGTCATAGAGTGACGCCCCACCAAGTGCGACTCCCGAGAGGTCGAGTCCCGCATCGAGCCAGCGCCCGTTACAGGCATCGTTGTACGCAGCCACGCCTCCGGCCACAACTGCCAGGGCGCCAGCCGCCACGTCAACACCGGGGATCGGCAAGACCGCGACGAAAGCCGAAACGGCGGCAATTTGTGAGGCGTGCGTGACGAATTCGCTGCCGCAGTCCCATGGGCTCGTCCACCCGCAACCGAGTCCGAGTGGGTCGATGGCGTTGACCGGATCATCATTGACGTACGCGTAGGGCGCTTGGGTCTTGTCGACGGCAGGGTCGACGCTGATGAACTGGCCTGCTTGCGGGTCGTAGTAGCGGCGGACTGAATAGCTGCGAACCCGCGGATTGACCACGATCGCTCGGCGAGGAGGACGCATCGTCAACGTTTCGCTGCTCACTGGTAGGCGGCTACCAAGGCAGCGTCGCCCCACCTCAAAGGAAGGAGCCGCCCGTCCACTCACTGTCACTGCCGGGTGGACTTGCATCGTCGACATCGCGGACGATCGTGGTGCGGGTTCGCCGCCCTGTCTTCGTAACGGTCACGCGGCCGGCCAGTAGCTGCTCGACGAACTGCACCGCCTCCGGGATCCACCCGCCTGGCGCCGCGCGCGTCGGCAGCTTGAACCGCGTATGCGCGCCGTTGTACCGGACGTCAGCTTCATCCTCCCAAAGGAAGATCTCAATCTGTTCCCCTGTTTCAGCGTGGACGAGTCGGACGATCAGCGCACCACCGCGGCCACGGCTCGTGCCGGTTCTTGCCCGATCGAGCTTGCGCGGATGGAGATCTTGAAGTCGACTCTCGAGCGCGCCGATGAATTCAGCGCCCCAATCTGTGCGGTGACCCGCGGGAATCGGCATTAAATATGTGGCCGCGTCTTCGCTCACGGGAACAGGTCGATGTGGAAGTGGATCAAGCTGTCGGGTCCGCCGAAACCGATCCGGAACAGGTCTCCTCCGTGCCAGCCCATTCCGATTCGGACAGGGCCGCGATTGAGGAGCCCTTTCAGACTGGCTGAGCCAAGCGGACCCGTGCCCGTCCCGTCTGGCCGGATGCGTCCGAACAGACTGTTCCCGAGCTCGGTCTCTGTCGCGGCCCGATATCCGACGTAACCAACGCCGCGCAGGAAGAACACGGCATCAATCGCGTACCCGTCGTACGAGCCGATCGACCGCGCAGCTGTGTAGTCGAGTGAGCACTCATCTAGCCCTCCGTTCAAACCGAGGGCATTGCGGATGTCGGCGGTCCCGTAGCCGAACGGGTCAACCGCGCTCGTTACGCCGTCAACGAAACCGACATACCTCGTTCCGACCTGCCCGGGAGACGGCAGGTATCCCGCAGCCTCCCGCGCCCCCGCGTACCAAGTTGAAGCCGCGGTCGTCGCGCAGTCCCATGGACTAGTCCATCCGCAACCAAGGCCGATCGGATCGACCCCGTCGATCGGATCGCCGTTGACGTATGCGTAGGGCGCTTCGGTCTGGTCGACGGCTGGGTCGACGTTGATGAACTGCCCCGTCTGCGGGTCGTAGTAGCGGCGGACTGAGCCACCTCGCCGCGGCGGCCTGCCCGAGGACGTCGAGTCCTCGCGACCTAGCTTGCTCCGCTCCGAAATCTCTGGAAAGGAGCCGCGGCCATGACACCGATCGAAGCGAATGTCGAGGAGTACTTGCTCTGGATGCGTGTGCACAACTACGCCGACACGACGATCAGCTGCCGGCGTCGCTATCTCGGCTACTTCAGCGGCTTCTGCCTGCAGCGCGGGATCGACGAAGCAGCTGCAGTCACCTTCGAACTCTTGCAGAGCTACCAACGGCAGCTGTTCGAGCACCGCAAGCAAGGTGGGCAACCGCTCACCGTCGCCACGCAGGTGCAGCGACTCGTCCCGATATCCCACTTCTTCTCCTGGCTCCGTCGCAGTGGTCACCTGAAGATCAACCCCGCCAATGACCTTCTGATGCCAAGACCTGACCGGCGTCTTCCCGAAGCGACCCTCAGCACGGCGGAGATGGCGGCACTCCTGGCGCAGCCTGATCTGGCGCGGCCACTCGGCCTGCGCGACCGCGCGATCCTCGAGGTCTTCTACTCCTGCGCCCTGCGTCGACAGGAACTGATCGACTTGACCGTCCCCGACGTCGACTTTGATCGCGCGACCGTGTTTGTTCGATGCGGCAAGGGCTCGAAGGACCGCTACGTCCCGATAGGCGAGCGCGCCCTCTTTTGGTTGCGCCTGTATCTCGACCTCGCCCGCCCACGCTTCACCAAGCAGACCGCCGGGCAACTCTTCCTCTCCTCCGTAGGGACACCGATCTGCCCCGACTGGCTCTCGCGCAAGGTCAGGCGCTACCTGCGCGACGCTGACATCCACAAGAAAGGGAGCTGCCACCTTCTCAGACACAGCGTCGCCACCCTCCTGCTCGAAGGCGGAGCCGACATCCGCTACGTCGCCGAGATGCTCGGCCACGCACGCCTCGAGACAACCCAGCGCTACACCCACGTCAGCATCGACCGCCTCCGCACGGTCCACACAGCGGCCCACCCAGCCGCCAGCCTCGACGTCGCAATGGCCGCCGAACTGGCTCGTCTTATCCCAAGCAGCAAGATTTCACTTCACTAAAGAGCCGAAGCATCGAGAGCAAGACGCTCCATTTAGCTCACCAGTTGGCGGCTACT
>JAICJI010000020.1 GCA_025928515.1 Thermoleophilia bacterium | reverse complement strand
GTCGTCCTGGGCGACGAGCAAGCCGCTCGGTGTCAGCGCGGTGTTCTGGACCGGTCTCGGTCTCACGATCGTCGTAGCGCTCCTGCTGCGCTACAGCACGGTCGGCCGGCATTTTCAGGCGGTCGGGGCCAACTCCCGCGCTGCCTGGATGGCGGGGCTTCGGGTTCGCACCCATGTCGTCCTGGCCTACACGGCAGCCGGCGCGCTCTACGCGATCGCCGCGGTGTTGCTTGCGGGGGTCTCGAGCAGCATCGACCCCGCCTTCGGCTCGCAGTATCTGCTGGCGCCGATCGCTGCCGTTGTGATCGCCGGAGCTGCGCTCTCCGGCGGGCTCGCGAGCGCGACGTCGACCTGGGTCGCGGCGCTCGCACTCACGTTTCTCACTCAGATGCTGCTGATCGTCGGCTTGTCGGCAGCAATGCAATACGTCGTTTTCGGAGGGGCGATCCTCGCCGGGATGGTGTTCTCGGGTGATCGGGTCGCATCGTTGCTCGGCCAGTGGATTCGACCGGCCCGGCCGGCGCCGCGCGCGCTGACAGGTGGGCAGGAGAGCTGAGGCTCGAAAGGAGGCAGTACATGCACGGAGGGAACGAGTCGCACATGAGAAGGAGGCGGGGGCGTTACGTCGCGCTCGTCGTACTGATCGCTTCGGCCCTTGCGGCCGTTGCGGTCGCACAAGGCGCGGCATGGGGCACCGCGGGCCTGGGCTCCGGCCCGTCGGGCTTCGTGGGCAACAGTGGCAAGCTCGTCGGCAAGGGACATGGTTTCGGTGAGACCTACAAGGCGCCCGCGGCGACGCTCTCGCACGCCCTCTTCTCCGCGAAGCTGATTCCTGCCGCGAAACAGCCTCGCAACGTTGCGCTGGCGGGGCTCGGGCGCTCGACGAAAAAGGTCAACTACGGCCTGGCACTGAAGTGCTGGAAGAACAACGTCTGCAAGACCGGCACCGGAGGGAAGCTCACCGTTGCCTACGTCGAGGGCTTCGGCGAGAACGTCTTCCGCCAGATGTCCAAGATGGAGTTCATCCTCCAGGCGCTCACGTACCCGCAGGTCGGGAAGATCATCTACATGAGCGCACATTCGGACCTGAACCAGGCGATCGCGGACTTCAAGTCGGTGATCGCGCAGAAGGTCAGCGCAATCGTCACCTACCCCGACTTCGGTGACGCGATGATCCCGGTCTTCCAGCAGGCCAAGAAGGCAGGCATCCCGGTCTCCACGTACGCCTGGGGCTATGTGACCGGGCCGGGCAAGAACTACACGACAGTCGTCGGCGAAGACACCTGCAAGCTCGGCAAGGCCTTCGCGAAAGTGGACAACAAGCTGATCAGCTCCGGCGACGTCGCCTTCATGGGTGGCTTCCCCGGCAATCCGCTCTCGTCCAGCTGGCAGAAGTGCGAGCAGAATGCGCTGAAGCCGTCGATCCACGTCGTCGCGAACGATCCGACGAACTGGGATCCGTCGAAGGTCCAGGGCATCGTCGCCGGCATCCTCACCAAGTACCCGAACCTGAAGGGCCTGAGCTACGAGGACTCGGCGTTCATGGCGCAGGGCGGCTACGCGGCGTACAAGGCAGCCGGGATCAAGTACCAGGGCGTATTCACCTACAGAACGGATGAGGCTGCCCTTGGCTGCCTCGCGAAGAAGCTGAAGAACCCGAAACTCAAGATCTACTACTACACGTCCGGCAATCCGCAGATCCGCGTCGCTCTGACGGCGGACATGATGCAGCTGAAGGGCGCGAAGATCCCGCCCACGATCGTGTTCCCGATCAAGCTGCAGCAGCAGTCCAAGCGGAGCATGTGCATCAAGGGCTATCCGCAGCAGGCGTCCGCGTCCTCGCTGATCCCGCTCAAGCTCCTGCATCGGATGTACCCCTAGGAGATGAGAGCGGATAGCTGATCCTGCAATGTCGACTCCCGGACCCGACCGCCCGGTGGCGCTGACACTCGGCCACGTCTCCAAGGCGTTCGGAGCGGTACAGGCGCTCCATGACGTGAGCGTCGAGTGCCACGAGGGCGAGATCCACGCCCTGGTCGGAGAGAACGGGTCCGGGAAGTCGACACTGCTCGGCATCGCAAGCGGTTTCCTCGCGCCAGACGAGGGATTCGTCGAGATCGGAGGCACCCGCCTCAAACGGCCTTCGCCGGCCAGGGCGCGGCGTCTCGGGCTCGGCATGGCGTACCAGGATTACTCCCACATCCTCGACCTGACCGTCGCGGAAAATCTCTATCTCGCTCTGCCGCCGCGGGAGCGCCCGCCCCACAGGCGTCTAGAGCATTGGGCCGCCGAGACCGTTGCCGAGTTCGACCTCGGCATCCCCGTCTCCACCCCCATGGGCTCGCTGTCCCTGTCGGAGCGGCAGCTGCTGGAGGTCGTCAAGGCGCTTCTCACGCGGCCGAAAGTGCTCCTCCTCGACGAGCCGACCACCGCCCTCGGTCCGGAGGCTGTCGGAAAACTCCAGACGCTCGTCCTCGAACGGGCGCGCGCCGGCGACGCGATCATCTACGTCAGCCACCGGCTTCCCGAGGTGCTTTCGGTCGCCGACCGCGTCACCGTTCTCCGCGACGGGGTCGGGCAGGGAACCTTCGACGCCGCTGCCGTTTCCGAGGAGCAGCTGATCGCCCTCATGATCGGGCGGCCGCTCGACGTTGCCTTTCCGGTGCGGCCCGCCCCGGCCGAGGAGGCTGACGTGTTGCTCGCCGTCTCCGGGCTACGCGGTGAGCGATTCGGCCCGATCGACCTCGCGCTTCGAAAGGGGGAGATCCTCGGGCTCGCCGGCGCCGAGGGCAACGGCCAGCTCCAGTTCCTCCGCGCACTCGCAGGCATCGAGCGCGCGACGGGCGGCGCGACGTGCGACGGACGGGAGCTCGACATCCGCTCGCCGCTCGGGCCTCTTCGCGCCGGCGTCGTGCTGCTCAGCGGCGACCGCCGAGGGGAGGCGCTCTTCCCCGTCTTGAGCGTCCGAGCGAACGCCACGGTTCAGGTGCTGCGGCGGCTGGCCAGGCTCGGCGTCGTCGGGCACCGTCGGGAGCGCAGAGCCATCGGCGACCTGGCCCGTCGACTCCGGGTGCGCATGGCCTCGCCCGAGCAGCCCGTCCAGTCGCTTTCGGGCGGCAATCAACAGAAGGTTTCGCTGATGCGGCCGTTCCTGCGCGGTGACGTCAAGGTCATCCTCGCCGAGGAGCCCACGCAAGGAGTCGACGTTGGAGCGCGATTCGACATCTACGAGGCGTTGCGGATGAAGACCCAGGAGGGGACCGCTGCCGTCGTAAAGTCGAGCGACCCGATCGAACTGGCAGGGCTTTGCGACCGTGTGGTCGTGATGTCGCGAGGGCGAATCGTCGAGGAGATCCCCGGCCACGAGCTCGGGGAGCGGCGGATCGTCGAAGCGATCGTCGGGTCTCGAAGCGCGGTGGCGAGTAGCCAGAGGAGCTCGACATGAGACGCGGCTGGTTGCCGTTGGCACTGATGACGGGTCTGATCGTCGCTCTCGGCGCATACACGCAGGCGCACCACTCGGAGTTCCTCGGCAAGCTCAATCTGAACGGCCTGCTCCTCGAGGCGATGCCCCTCTTGATCGTCTCCCTCGGCCAGGTCTGCGCGCTGCTCGTCGGCGGCTTCGACGTTTCCGTCGCGGCGCTCATGACGATCTGCGTCGTCACCGCTTCTTTCACCTTGACCCCGACCATTTCAGGGATAGCGCTCATACCCGGAGCGTTGGCGCTCGTCGGGGTCGGGCTGGCAACAGGAGCCTTCAATGCCTTCCTCATCCGCGTGCTCAAGCTTCCCTCGATCGTGGCCACGCTCGGCACGTTGAGCGTCCTCGAGGGAGCATCGCTCGCGTTGCGCGCGTACCCGACGGGCCCGATCAACACGGACGTGACGAACGTGCTCGACTCGAGTGTGAGCTTCGTCCCCTACGCATTCATCGGCGTCGTCGTTCTGGCGCTCGCCGCAGACTTCTGGCTCTACCGCACTCGAGGCGGCCTCGCCCTTCGGGCGGTCGGGCTGGATGCGACTTCGTCGCGGCGCTTGGGAATGTCCGCCGGGCGGATCATCTTCCTGGCTTTCGTCGCCTGCTCGGTGCTGGCCTCGATCGCGGGCTTCTACCTGGCGGCGGAGGTGCAGGTCGGCTCGCCGATCATCGGCAATCAGGCACTCGAGAGCATCGCCGCCGCCGTCCTGGGAGGCGCGAGCCTGGCCGGCGGCAAAGGGTCGTTCGTCGGCGCGCTACTCGCCGCCTTCTTTCTGACCGAGATCGACAATGTGCTCCCTCTCTTCCAGCAGCCCACCGAGTACGCCGACATGACCATCGGAATCCTGATCCTGCTTGCGCTCGTGCTCTACCAGGCTCCGGAGCTGATCACTCGGATTCGCAACGCCAGGCGCCGACCGGCTCCCTTGCCGGCGACCACGGGCGAAGCCCGGACCGGCTGACCGGTCCCGCTCTACGTGCGCGGGTCGGCCGCCCGGCCGATGACGACCCAGATGGCGCAGACCGGCTCGTCGCCGATCGTCCACAGACGGTGAGGCGAAGACGAGTCGAACGCGATCGAGGCGCCGGGGCCGAGCACGTACTCGTCGAAGCCCACGCGCACGCCCAGCGTCCCACTCGAGACGTAGCCGTACTCCCGCCCGCCGTGTGTGACGAGCGCGTCCTCAGAGCATGACTCGCCGCCGACCGGATAGACGACGTGGAGAAACTCGACCTCCGGGTCGCTTTGGGGGGTCAGGCGCTCCCAGCGCACGCCCGAGGCGAGGTTGAGGACGCTTCGAGTCTCGGGAGTTGCGACGAGCCCTTCCTTTTCGGTCTTCGCGCGGACGATCTGAGGCTCGCGCTGCGTCTCGTCTCCGAAGACGTCGCTCATGGTCAGTCCGAGCTCGGTGACCAGAGCGTAGAGCGTGCTCACGGACGGATTGACGCGGTCGAGCTCGATCTGCGAGACGAGACTCGGGGAGACGCCAACCCGCCGAGCGAGCTCGCGGAGGCTCACACCGCGCCGCTCCCGCTCCTCGCGCAGGCGCCTGCCGACCTTCGAGGGTTCGAGACTGCGGTCGGTCGTCGTCACGAGCTCACCGTAGCCGCCGCCGGATGTCGGAGACGATCTGCTCGGGCCCGGGAAGAAAGGCGTCTTCCAGGGGCGGGCTGTAAGGGATCGGAGTGTTCGGGGTCGCCAGCCGCCAGGCGTCATCGAGGTAGCCGAGACCCTGCTCGGTGATGCGGGCAAGAACCTCTCCGCCCCAGCCGCCGGTCAGGGGCCCTTCCTCGACGACGACGAGCCGGCTCGTCTTTCGCACGGAGGCGAGCACTGTCTCGGTATCGATTGGTCGCAGCGTGCGCAGGTCGATCACTTCGACCGAGATCTGGTCCTGCTCGAGGCGCTCTGCCGCCTCGAGTGCGTCATGTACCCCCTTCATCGCCGTGACGAGCGTGACGTCCGAGCCGTCGCGGAGGACGGCCGCCTCGCCGAGCCGTCCGACCTCGCCATTCGCCTCGCCTTCCAGTCCGTAGAGACGCTTGTGCTCGAAGAAGAGCACGGGGTTGTCGTCTCGCACCGCAGCCTTGAGCAGCGCCTTGGCATCCGCCGGGGTCGAGGGAGCGACGATCTTCAGGCCCGGGACTCCCATGAACCAGGAGGCCGGCATCTGCGAGTGGATCGCGCCGAAGCGCCCGCCGGCACCGACGACCGACCGGATCACGAGTGGCACGCTGATCTGCTCCTGGGTCAGGAACCAGTACTTCGACGCCTGGTTGACGAGCATGTCCATGGCCAGCGTGAGGAAGTCGCCGAACATGATCTCGATCACCGGCCGTAGCCCGTTCACCGCCGAGCCGAACGCGGCACCGGCGAGCGCGAGTTCCGAGATCGGGGTGTCGAAGACGCGCTCGGCGCCGTACTTCTCGTAGAGGCCCGTCGTCGTCGCGAAGACTCCGCCGGCGAGACCGACGTCTTCGCCGAAGAAGATGACGCGCTCGTCGGCAGCGAGCTCTTCGTCGAGCGCGTCGCGCACCGCTGTGCGAAATGCGATCGGCGCCATCAGAGAACCAGTGCGAGCGGCTGCTCGAGCAACTCGCGGAGTCGGGAAAGGAAGCGGGCGCCGTCGGCGCCGTAGACGACGCGATGGTCACAACTCAAGGTGAGAGTCATCACGTCACGGAATGCGAATCCGGCGGCGACATCCTCGCGCGGCTCGCGGCGCATGGCACCGACGGCGAGGATCGCGACCTGTGGCGCGTCGACGATCGCAGTGAAGGAACGCACACCGAACATGCCGAGGTTGGAGACGGTGAAGGTGGCGTTCTGCAGTTCCTCCGGTCGCAACGTCCTCTGTCTGGCCGCCTCGACGAGCCGGCGCGTCTCGGCAGCGATCTCGTTCAGCCCGCGCGTGTCGGCATCGGCGATCACCGGCACGAGGAGCGCGTCGTCGATCGCGACGGCAACGCCGACGTTGACCCGCGAATAGAGCTCGAGGTGCTCATCGACCCAGGACGCGTTGAAACGCGGAAACTCGTGGAGCGCCAGCGCGGCGGCCTTGACGACAAAGTCGTTGAGCGAGGGCGCGTGGCCTTCTGCTCGTTGGCGTGCGACCTGCCGCTGCGCGACGATCTGCGAGACGTCGGCATCCGCTGCCACGGTGAAGACCGGGATCGTCGCGGCTGAGTGAGCCATACGTCGCGCGATCGTCGCCTGAGTCGGCGTCAGCTCCACCACGGTCACCTCGCCACGACCGCTCGCCGACTGCGGCCCGGCAACCTCCGTCGCGGCCGAGGTTGCCGCCCGCTTGACGTCATCGGCTGTGATCCGGCCGCCCGGGCCGGTGCCCGCGACGCCGTGCAGCGAGAGGCCGAGCTCGAGCGCCGTCCGCCGTGCGACCGGGGTTGCGTTCGGCCGCACGCCGGCTGCCCTGCCGTTGGTGACCGGAGTTTCGATCGGGAGGACGGCGCGGCCGGTCCGGGAGACGTCGGCCGGTGAGGGCGCGGGTCTCGTCGTCGGCGGCTGTTCGGCCTCGCCCGCAAGCGCGGCGCCGCCCGCCAGAGTGGCGATCGGCTGACCGACGCTTGCCGAGTCCCCCTCGAGAACAAGAATGGCCTCGAGCGTCCCGTCGAACTCGGCGTCGTAGACGACCGTCGCCTTGTCCGTCTCGACCTCGAGCAGGGCTTCCCCGCGCTCGAACGGCTGTCCGGGCGACTTCAGCCATTTCAGGATGACCGCGTCGGCCATCGAGTCAGAGAGCTTCGGCATCGTCAGCTCGGCCGCCATCGCAGCTCAATCCTTGAACTCGGTCGCTGTCAGGCCGGAGGGAAACGGAGCAGCGAGGCCACGTTCCCGCATCTGCTCGAGCTGGTCCGAGACCTCCTGTTCGACCGCAGCGAGCGCGGAGCCGGCGAAGCCCTCGTCTTCCAGCTGGGTGCGGAGGAGGACGATCGGGTCGCGCGCCCGCCACTCCGCGAGCTCGCCTTCCGGGCGGTACGCGCCCGGGTCGCTACGCGAATGTCCGACATAGCGGTAGGTGAGAGCCTCGACGAAGGCAGGCCCGTTCCCTGCGCGCACATGAGCAATCGCGCGGGCCGCGGCAGCGCGTACCGTCCAGACGCTCATCCCGTCGACCGTCTCCGCGGGCACACCCATCGACTCCGGACGGCCCCGAATCTCGCCCGCGGTGACAGCCTCGAACGGCGTGTACTCGCCGTAACGGTTGTTCTCGCAGACGAGCAGCAGCGGCAGCTTCAAGACCTGCGCGAAGTTGAGGCATTCGAAGACGTAGCCCTGATTCATCGCGCCGTCCCCGAAGTAGGCGACTCCAATGCCGCCTGTCGTTCGCTTCAGCGCAAGCGCCGCACCCGTCGCAGCCGCGATGCTGCCGCCGACGATGCCGAAGGAGCCGATCAACCGATCGGCCGGCGAGGTCACGTTCATCGAGCCGGCGCGGCCGCCATTGACACCCGTCGCTCGCCCGAGCATCTCGTCGAGCAGCGCCTGCGGGTCGACTCCGAGTGCGAGAGCGTGTCCATGCCCGCGGTAGGTAGCCGCGACCCGATCACGGCCCTCGAGCAGGCTCGCTACGCCGGTCGCCACAGCCTCCTGCCCGGAGTAGAGGTGCGTCGTCCCGTAGACCTCTCCTTTCAGGAAGAGCGACTGCACGAGGTCTTCGAACCCCCGGATCAGGAGCATCTGGCGGTAGATGACCCCGTACAGCTCGAGGTCGTCGAGCACGCGCGTGGAGGTCTCGCTCACGGCGCTCCGATCTCCGCCGAGCCGATCTGCTCGGCGAGGTAGTCCCAATCGCGCTCGAAGCGATAGGAGTGGCGAGGCGGCGGCCCCGGCGCCGAGGTTTCGAGCCAACGCACCGGGTTCCCCTGCACCTCGTAGAAGGCGTGGACACAGCCGACAGCCGTCCAGAAGAAGTCGCGCGGCCGGAGCGTGAAGCGATCGCCGTCGGCGACCACGTCGACCTCGCCTTCGAGCATGTAGTACGACTCCTCGAAGGGATGGTCGTGCGGATGCGCGCAGGCGCCGGGCTGGTAGTCGACCATGAAGATCGTGTGCAACTGGGCGTCGAGTCGCTGATCGACGAGCATCTTGACGGCGATGCCGCTGTAGGCCAGGACGGCCGTGGCCATGCTTGCAGACACCGTTGGCGCGCCCACCGCCGCACCGCGCTTGAGGACGTCCAGATCCATCTCGCCGTCGCTCAGCAGGAAGAGGTTCCGGTTACGCGGGTCGCGGACGTTCAGCGGCTCGGGCGGAGTGTCCGGCGTCGGGCCGAGGAAGAAGGTGTCGCTCCGGTCGGGCCGGGGGCGCGGCGCTGCCATCTCGAGCCAGGAAGCGCCGTCTTCCGTCCGGAAGGCGTGCGAGGCCCCCACCGGGATGACGCCACAGGCCCCAGGCTCTAACTGGATCGCGCGCCCGTCGAGATACAGCACGGGCAGGCCGTCGAGGACGTAGAAGCCCGTCTCGAACGAGTGAACGTGCGTGTCGACGTGCCCCGAAATCAACGAGACCAGAGTCATCGCCATGTGCGTAGAGCCCGAGGAACCGTCGACCAGGCGGCAGGTGCTGAGGCCGTCCGCGTGACCGGGAAGGGCCTCGCGCAGCTCGACCTCCTCACGCCGCAGGAGACGGTATGAGGGCATGCCGTCGGCGAGCCGGCGGGTGCCGGACTCGTCGCTCACGCCTCGGCGCCGGTAGCGACGACGGCTGAAGCGGCTACTGCGTGAGCCGCGCCGTCGCGACCGGCCTCACCGTCGTCGAGCAGGTCGGCGCCGCGGACGTAGATCTTGCCGGCAACCAGCAGCTCCTCGGCCGGGAAGCGCGTGATCACCTCGCAGCCGGTCGCCGTGACGACGACTTCTTCCTCGATCCGAGCCGCGGACCGGCCGTCGGTTGCAGCGCAATAGGTCTCGAGTGCGAAGACCATTCCTTCCTCGATCTCGACGGGATGGTCGAGCGAGTGCACGCGCGAGATCATCGGTGGTTCGTACAGGCCGACGCCGATGCCATGCCCGAACTGCAGCCCGAAGCACGTCTCCTCGTCGGGGAATCCGAGCTCCTTTGCAGTCGGCCAAGCCTCGGCGATGCGATCCGTCGTCATGCCGGGCCCGACGAGGTCGATCGCTGCGTCGAGCCACTCGCGGCACCGCTTGTACGCATCGAGCTGGGCGTGGCTGACCCCGCCGACGTTGAACGTGCGGTAGTAGCACGTCCGGTAGCCCATGAACGAGTGGATGATGTCGAAGAAGGCCTGGTCGCCCGGTCGCAGCAGACGGTCGGAGAAGACATGCGGATGAGGGTTGCACCGATCACCCGAGACGGCGTTGATCGCCTCCACCTGTTCGGACCCCATCTCGAAGAGGAGCTGGTGCGCGCGCGCGACGATCTGATGCTCGTAGATGCCGGGCCGGAGCATCCGGTAGATCTCCTCGTAGACGGCATCGACGAGCCCCGCCGACTGGTCGAGGAGCGCGATCTCCTCCGGCGTCTTGATCTTGCGGGCCTCGAGCACGACCTGGGAACCGTCCGTGACCTCAACCCCGGCGCGCCGAAGCGCCTCGATCGTGAGCAGATCGGCCATGTCCACGCCGAGTGGCTCGCCGGCCAGCCCGTGCTCACGGAGCTCGTGCGCGATCCGCTCGCCCAGCCGGTCCGGGATCCCGGTCTCGACGGGCATCGCCCCGCGCATCGGCGTGACCGCAGCGCGGAAGTTCTCGGGCGGCAGCCAAGGCGCGAAGAGCTGATGGTGCCGGGTGGCGGAGCCGAAGTCCCAGAGGATCGGATCTGCGCCGCGTGGCAGCAAGGCGAAGCGCGCGTTCTTGTCGCGGGCCCACTCACCGATGTGGGTGCTCGTGACGTACCGGATGTTGTTCGGGTCGAACAGGAGCAGAGCCCCCAGATCCGACGCTTCGAGCGCGGCCTTCGCTCTGGCCAGACGGTCCTGCCGCAACCGCGCAAAGTCGATCCGTTGCTCCCAATCCACCGCCCGCGTCGTGTCGGGCGAGCCGTTTGTCCTTCCTAGCCGCGTCAAGGAAGCACCGCCTCAGTCGATTGGTCACGGAGATAGGGGAAAAGCGCCATGAAGTCGTCGTCGCCATACCCGGCGTCGACAGCCGCCCTGAGGCGCTTCTTGAGCTCTGAGCCGAGCGGCAGGAGCACGCCGGCGCTCGCAGCTTCGGCAAGGACGAGGTCGATGTCCTTCTCCATCAGCCTCGTCGTGAAAGTCGCCGCATAGTCGTCGCGCAAGAGTGGCTCTGTCTTGTACTGGACGAACGGCGCCCCGGCCGCCGACTCACCCATGGTCTCGAGCAGGGCGGCGCGCGAGACCCCGGAGGTCTCGGAGAGCACAAGTGCCTCGGCCATCAACTCCGCCAGGCCGCCAATGACAAGGTTGATCGCGAGCTTCACCACGCGCGCCTGCTCACCCTCGCCAACGTCGTGGATCGTCCGCCCGATCGCCAGCAGCGTCGACTCGGCCCGCTCAAGGGCCTCCGGTGGACCCGAGGTGATGAAGGTCAAGTTGCCGGCCCGCACGACGGACGGGTTGCCGCTGACCGGCGCCCGCAAGTAAAGAAGGGACGCCCCCTCGGCAACCGCCGCAACCCGTGCAGAGGCGGCAGGCGAGACGGTGCTGAAATCCACGAGCAGAGTGCCTGGCTTAGCTGCGGAGGCAACCTCGGCAGCCACTCCCTCCAACGCATCGTCATCAGCAAGGGAGGTGAGAACGATGTCTACAGCTCCGGCGAGCTCCCGCGCGGTCTCGCAGACCGTCGCGCCACCGGCCCGTAGGGGCTCGGCCTTCTCAGGGCTTCGGTTGTGCACGGAAAGCTCGTACCCAGCGGCGAGTAGGCGCTCAGCGATCGCCGTGCCCATGTTTCCGAGCCCGATCAGGCCGAGGGCAGAACGGGGGTCGCGCCCGCTACTCACTGTTCAGTATCAATAAACGAACGTGCATATAAGAGTCAAGTTCTGGCCTGTATGTACAGCTACACCGGACGACCCGCCGGCGAGGCATGTCCCACACCCGATCGGCAGGAACCACTCCGTCGGCACCGGTGTAGTCCGGGTATGCGTACCTCATTCGTACTCACGATCGCGCTCTCGGCGTCGCTGGCGTTTCCGGCGCTCGGGGCGGCAAAAGGGCCCGCCTCGGCGACGATGAGCGGCCCCGGCATCAGCGGAGCCACACACCTGAACGGCTACTCCGAGGGCGGCCCAGGCAGCCCGCTCGGAGCCTTGACCATGGACGGCGGCTTCTTTGCGCAGGCCTTTGCGGAAGTGCCCGATCCGACGCACGGCGCGCGACCCCAGGGCAGCCTCGGCCCTCGCTACGGCATCGCGTACGTCGTACCGGGCCCGAACGGCGGACACTTTGTCCTCCGCCAGGACTTCTACCCGTACGCGAGCCCCGCCCCCCTCACGTACATGAAGCCGGGCCAGGCCTTCTGGAGCGGAGCAAAGACGCACGGTGGCTGGTTCGTCGCGGCGAGGTCGTTGCCGCAGAAGCTCGGGCTACCCGCGCAACCGCCTTCCGCCGGCGGCACGAATCTCTGGCGCTGGTCGGGAATCGTGGGCGGCGTGCTCGTCCTGGGCGCGTCGCTCGGCCTTCTGATCCTGCGCTCCCGCCCGCGGGCCAAGCCGGTGTCTGCGTAGCGCATGCTGGAACCTGACGCGGAGACGCGATGTAGTACCGGGTGTGGAGGGCCGTCCACGCTCCGAACAGGAGCTCGTGCTGCAGGCGCAGAGCGGCAACGCGCGCGCGTTCGAGCAGCTGGTCGAACCGCAGCGGGAGCTCATGTTCCGAGTCGCCTATCTCATCGTGCGAAATCGAGCCGATGCCGAGGACGCGGCCCAGGACGCGCTCGTGAAGGCATGGCGCTCGCTCGGCCGTTTCCGCCCAGGCGCGCCGCTGCGCCCCTGGCTCGTCACGATCGCCGCCAACGAGGCCCGTAACCGCAGGCGTGGCACGGGTCGGCGCGAGCGGCTCGCCCTGCGCGCGAGCGCGAGCTCCTCGGGTGAGGCAGCCCCCTCGGCCGAGGAGCTCGCCGTGGCGGCCGCCGAGCGTCGCCGCCTGCTCGACTCGGTCGAGCAGCTACCGGACGCCCAGCGGCTCGTGCTCGAGTGCCGCTTCCTGCTGTCGCTGTCGGAGGAGGAAACCGCCGCTGCGCTCGGCGTCCGCCCCGGCACGGTCAAGTCGCGCGCGGCCCGCGCACTCGAGCGGCTGAGGGAGGTTCATGAGCCTCGAGTCTGAGCTGAGAGCGCTCGCCGCCGAGATCGAGTGGCCGCAGACGCCGGCTGCGCAGCCTGAGCTCGCGCCGCGCCGACGCCTCACGTGGCGTGGACGACCGCTCGCGCTCGCGGCCGCGATCGTCGCCGTCGCGCTCGGGGCGGTCTTCGCGGTGCCGCAGTCGCGCGGTGCGGTCCTGCGCTTCTTCGGTCTCGGAGCCGTCCACGTCGAGCTCGTCGCCCATCTCCCCGCCGCCGAGGAGCGCCCGCTCTCCGTGGGGCTCGGACCCACGATCTCGCTCGCCGCCGGCCACGACCTGCTCGGCCCGCCGCCGCTGGAGCCGCGGTCGACTCCTGCACCGACGCTCCACGCGGAGGACGGCATCGTCTCGCTGCTCTTCCTCCACGAGGACCACCCCGTGCTGCTCAGCGAGATCAGCAGTCGAATCCCCGTGCTGAAGAAGATCATTCTGACGAGCACGGGGGTACGGACCGTGAAGGTCGGCAACGACTCAGCCGTGTGGCTCGCCGACAGGCACGTCGTCGTGTTCCCTCACGCGGCGCCCCGGCTCGCGGGCCATGTGCTCGTCTGGCAGCACGGCGCGCTGACGCTGCGGCTCGAAGGTGCGCAGCTCACCCTTCGTGACGCGCTGACGCTCGCCGAATCGATCCACTGATCCCGGCACTTCGCAAGGATTGCCACAGTGGTCACGCCCGACGAGATCCGCGCGCTCGCGCAGACGCTTCCTCGCAGCTACGAGGTCTTCGTGCGCGGCCAGATCAAGTTCAGGGTCGGGCAGATCGTCTGGCTCGCGTTGTCGAAGGACGGCACGCGCATGGGTTGCGGCTTCCCGAAGGAGATGCGGCAGGCCGCCGTCGACGCGCAACCGGGCAAGTTCCGGCTTCCGGGCGAGGGCGACATGCGCTTCAACTGGATCCACGTGAACCTCGACGCGATCGACGCCGCCGAGATGCGTGACCTCGTCGAGGAGGCGTGGTCGCGGGCGGTGCCGCTCTACGTCGCGCAGGAGTACGGCCGCACACGCGGCTACCTGCGTTAGGCGGCGCCACGGCTCTACTCGTCTTCGCAGGCGACGTTGACGTAGCCGGACCGGAACGGCCGCGCCTCGCCGGACTCCGCGTCGAACGAGTGGCGCCAGACGCAGCCCGTGTCGTTCGTCAGCAGATGGATCGAGACGGACGCCTCGGCCGACGTCGTACGCACGCGGTGGATGTCGTCGTGAGGCGGGATCAGGGCATAGAAGTCGCCCGACGCGAGGGAGCGGCGCTCGACGAGCTGCAGCGCACCGTCCTGCCGCGTGTAGATCTCCTCGTCCTGCTCTCCGCGGTAGAGGCCGACGAGCCCCCACGCCAGGTGGTCGTGAATCGGTGTCTCGGAGCGCGGCGGGACGACGAGCGCGAAGAGCGACAGCGATCGATCCTCGGCGCGGTAGAGGAGCCACTGTCCGATGCCGCCGCCCATCCCGCTCCCCGGGTCCGGCGACTGGTACTCCGTCGGGAGCCAGGCGGGATCGGCGAGCAGCTCGGCGAAGCGCGGCCGGAGCGTGTCGCAGGCCTGCTCCGGTGACGACGCGGCGCCGATCGTCGACCGGACGTCTGCTACGAACGAGCGCACGACAGCGGTGTCGAGGAGGAACTCCCTACTCACCCCTTCATTCTGCGCGATGCGGGCTAGGCTCTGGCCAGTGGCCGGGGTCGAGGCGTAACGCAGTTCGCATGGGGGATCTGAGGGCTTTCGTCCGCGCGAACCTGCCCGAGCCGCCCGCGCGTGTGCTCGAGGTCGGAGCAGGCGACGGGCGCCTGGGCCGCGCGCTCCGTGCCGTCGGGTACGACGTGCTCGCGATCGACCCGAAGTCCGAACGCGACGATGTCCGCGCGGTCGCGCTCGCAGACCTCGACGAGCCGTCGGGGTCGTTCGCAGCCGCGGTCGCGATCGTCTCGCTGCATCACGTCGATCCGCTCGAGGAGTCCTGCCGCCGTCTCGGCGAGCTGGTCGAGCCCGGCGGAACGGTCGTCGTCGACGAGTTCGACGTCGAAACGTTCGACGTGGCGGCCGCCGAGTGGTGGCTGGAGCAACGCCGCGTGCTCGGGGACTCGGTGCCGAAGACGGCCGAGGAGCTGGTCGAGGAGCATCGCGAGCACCTGCACCCGCTCACGCGGATCGTCGCTGCGCTCGAGCCGCATTTCGAGGTCGCGCTGCCGCTGCGAGGCCCGTGGCTCTACCGCTGGGCCCTCGTCGAGTCGCACCGTGCCGTGGAGGAGGAAGCGATCGTCCGTGGAGAGCTGCGCGCGACCGGCGCGCGTCTCGTCGGTCGCCGCCGTGACTAGCGACACGCGACAGCACTACAACGTGACGTTCGCGCTGCTGGCCGTCGCCGGAAGCGCCTATGCGCTGCTGCAGTCGCTCGTGGCCCCGGCCATCCCCGACCTCCAGCACGCGTTCCACACGTCGGTCAACTCGGCCAGCTGGGTCCTGACGGCGTATCTGTTGAGCGCATCGATCGCGACGCCGCTGATCGGCCGCCTCGGAGACATGCACGGCAAGCAGCGGCTGCTCGTCGTCGTGCTCGTCCTGATGTGTGTGGCGACCGCGGTGTCTGCCGTCGCCACCTCGCTGGCCGTGATGGTCGTCGGCCGCGTGATCCAGGGAGCCGCAGGCGGGCTGTTCCCGCTCGCGTTCGGGATCATCCGCGACGAGTTCCCGCAGGAGCGCGTCGCCGGCGGGATCGGGTTGATGTCGGCGTTGCTCGGAGTCGGCGGCGGAGCCGGCATCGTCCTGGCCGGACCGATCGTCGACCACCTCGACTACCACTACCTCTTCTGGCTGCCGCTGATCCTGCTCGTGCCGGCCACGGTCGCAATCCAGCTCTTCGTCCCGGAGTCGCCGCTGCGCGTGCGAGGAAGCGCGAACTGGGTCGGAGCCGTGCTGATGTCGGTCGGGCTCGCAGCTCTGCTCGTCGCGGTGAGCGAGGCGCCGGTCTGGCATTGGGGCTCGGCCCGAACGGTCGTCCTGCTCGCGGCCGGCGCGACCGGCCTGGTGGCCTGGGTGTGGAGCGAGGTGCGGTCCCGGCAGCCGCTCGTCGACATGCGGATGATGCGCATTCGCGGCGTCTGGACGACGAACGCGGTCGCAGCGCTTCTGGGCTTCGGCATGTACTCGTCGTTCCTCCTGATCCCCGACTTCGTCGAGACTCCTGAGAAGGTCGGGTACGGCTTCGGCGCGTCGGTCACGGGCGCCGGCCTGTTCCTCGTGCCGGCGACCATCGCGATGCTCATCTTCGGGGCGCAGACCGGCCGGCTCGAGCGGCGCTTCGGCTCGAAGCCGCCTCTGCTCGCCGGAGCGCTCGCCGCCAGCGGCGCCTACGCGATCCTCGCCGCGGCCCGTAACGAGCAGTGGGAGATCTACGTCGCCGCGGCTCTTCTCGGCGCGGGGATCGGTCTCGCCTTCGCCGCGATGGTCAACCTGATCATCGAGAACGTCGGCGCGGCCGAGACCGGGATCGCCACGGGCATGAACACCGTCACCCGCACCATCGGCGGCGCGTTCGGAGGAGCCGCGGTCGCCTCCATCCTCGCCGGCACCGTCGGCGCAAGCGGCCACCCGTCGAACAACGGCTACACGATCGCGTTCACTGCCTGTGCCGTCGCGCCCGCGCTCGGCCTCCTGGTCGGTTTGCTCATCCCGCGCCGCCGGCCACGGGACGCATTCGCCGCGCACGAGGTGGGTGACGTGCTCTCACCGCAGCGCTAGCGCGACCGCGTCGTCGAACGCGAGCTCGAGCCCTCGATCGTGCGCAGCGGAGGGAACTCGCCTGCCCCGAGCTGGAAGAGGGGCTCCGCCTCGACGAGGTCCTTCAGCCTGTGCTCGCCGAGATCGCGCAGCACCACCTCGGGCCCGAGCAACTCTCGGGTCGTCCTCGAGAGCACGACCTGGCCTCCGTGCGCCGCGGCGACTCGGGTCGCGCGGTGGACGTCGATGCCGACGTATCCCTCCTGCGCAACGAGCGGCTCCCCGGTGTGGATCCCGATCCGAACACGAATCGGCCCGCCGCCCAGGCTGTCACGGATCTCTTGGGCAGCGGCCACCGCAGCGGAAGCCCGCGCGAACGCGGCGAAGAACGCGTCGCCTTGCGTGTCCACCTCGATCCCCGAATGCCTGCGCAGAGCGCCACGTACCACCTCCCGATGTGCACCGAGAAGGTCCGCGTACGCGTCGCCGTGCTGATGAAGGAGCTTCGTCGAGCCCTCGACATCGGTGAAGAGGAATGTGACGGTGCCGCTTGGAAGATCCTCTCTCACACGTAGTCGATCGTGCCGCCGTCGCCGGACACGTCTTGGGCGGCGAGCTCACACCCGCCGCCCGTGACGCGAGGTTGGTTAGTGCACCAGCAGGTTGTTCATCGGCACGACTCCGCCCGCGGTGTCGCCCGCGTTACCGATGTGACCGAGGTGCCAGTTGTCCTCGATCGTGGTCAGCAGCGAGTAGTGGTTGTACGGCGTCGTGTCGACGTAGCCACGCGGGCCGTTCGTCGTGATCACGATCGCAGGCGTGCGACCGCCGCCGAAGACGCCGCCCGCCCACGTCAGGTTCGCGTTGTCGGGGAACGGCCCGGCCGGCAGGACCGGCGAGTCGCAGCAGCCGCTCACGTCGGCCCAGTTGTCCTGCGAGCCCTTCGTGCCGTCGAAGTCCGCCTCGTCGGCGACGATGAAGATCGCCGAGTTCCCGGTCCACGCCTTCGAGTTCATGATCGTCGAGACCGTGGACGAGAGCCACGCGTCAGCCTTCGCCTTCAGCGCCTCGTCGAACTGGTCGCCGGAGGAGTTGCTGAACGGGCACGGGCTTCCGTCGCCGGGATCGATCGTCGCGAAGACGCCCCCGTGCATGTCATGGCACTGGTTGGGAACGATGAGGTTGAAGTCGGCGACGTTGTTGCTCGCCATGTCGCCGCCGAAATCGGTGAACGGCTTGATGTTCTGCAGCCGCGTCGGGCTGTTGATGATGTCGTCGAAGTGTGCGAACGGGTTGTGCTTGCTCGCGTAGAGCGCACCCTGTGCCGGGAACGACGCGCCGAGGAAGCCCGCAGACGGCATCGACTCTTCATAGGTCGCCCAGGTGAGGCCGTGGGCCTCGAGCTGGTCTGCGAGGTTCGGTGCGTCGAAGTGCGCGGTGGCGTCGTCTTTGTTGAGGCCGAAGTTCGTCCCGGCCACGAGCGCGAGGTAGTTCGGCAGGCTCGGGTGCGTGACGCCGAAGTAGTTCTCCGCGACCCCGTACTGATTTGCGAGGCTCGTGAAGGTCGGTGCCATCGGGTCGCCGATCACGCCGCCGAGCGAGTGGTTCTCCTCAATGATCACGAACACGTGCTTGAGGTGCGCGTTGGCGCTGTTCGGCGAGCTGGCCGAGGCGCCACCCGCCGCCGAGAGTGCGACGGCGACGAGCGCGGCAACCGCGAGCAAAATTGGACTCCGCAGCTTTCGGAACACTGTTTCCCCCTTTTTTGCGTGCTTTAGGACCTGTGCCGCCCTGGGCGGCGATCCAGCACTCTTTCACAGCTGAGCGGCGCGCGCTGCTCTGGCACACTGCCTCGGGTGACGGGGGGTCGCTTGCTTCTCGTGGCCGTCCTGGTGGCGGTCTTGGCGGCGCCTGTAACCGGCGCCTCGGGGTCTGGAGGCCGGCGCACGCCCTACGCCGGCCTCGGCACGTGGCTCGACATCTACGCAACGCCATCCTGGATCCATCCCCGGCAGGAGGTCGCTGCGATGGCCCGCGACGGGGTCAAGACCCTCTACCTACAAACCGGCAACTACGAGCAGCGCGTCGACCTCGTGCGCCGGAATGCGCTCGCCCAGTTCGTCGACGCCGCCCACGCGGCCGGGATTCGCGTGGTCGCCTGGTACCTCCCCTCGTTCCTCTATCCGGCTCAGGACGCGCGGCGCGCGCTGGCCGCTATCCGCTTCCGCAGCGCCAGAGGCGAGCGCTTCGACTCGTTCGCGCTCGACATCGAGGCGAGCCTCGTCAGGAGCGTCCCGCGGCGGACGGCGCGCCTGCTGCGGCTCTCGGCCCGTCTCCGGGCGGCCGTCGGGCATCGCTACAGGCTGGGAGCGATCATCCCCTCGCCGGTCGGGATCCGCAGGCATCCCACCTATTGGCCACGCTTCCCCTACCGGCAGCTCGCGCGCGTCTACAACGTGCTCCTGCCGATGGCCTACGCGACCGACCGGCACATCCACGGAATCGCCGCCACCCGCGCGTACGACGCCGCGGACATCGCCATCATCCGCTCCCGCACGGGCAGGCCGCACGAGCCGATCCACCTGATCGGCGGCATCGCAAACCGCATGGGAGCCAAGGAGAGCGCCGGCTTCATGCGGGCCGTCGCCGACTGCGCGCCGCTCGGCTACAGCCTCTACGACTTCCCGCTCACCAGCCGAGTGGCCTGGCAGGCGCTCACCGCGCCGCACGCCCGCGCCCGCCGCGGGTCGTGCACCTAGCTCGTCGAATCCTCCGCTCGAGGAGTCGTGGTTCGGGAGGGAGACACCGATGGATTCGCTCGTGCGCAATCCGTCCGGATCCTTCCCTCGTAATGCCCTGCGTCGCCCATGGGTCTAGTCGCAGCCGAGACAAACGGCAGGTCGCAGGACACCGAGGCGCTGTACCGCGAGCACGGCGCCGCGGTCGCGTCTCTTTGCCGCTCGCTGCTGCGTGACCGCGGCGAGGCCGAGGACGCGGCGCAGCAGGTCTTCCTCTCCGCGCACCGCGCGCTCCTGAACGGAGCAGAGCCGCGCGAGCCGCTCGCCTGGCTGCTCGTCGTCGCGCGCAACGAGTGCTACGCACGCTTCCGCCAGCGTGCCGCCGCGCCGGTCCCGACCGAACAGGAGCCCCGCGGGTCGGCGGCGGACGCTTCGGTGCATGCCCAACGCGCCGGAGAGCTGGCCAGCGTGTGGGACGAGGTCGGACAGATGCCGCCGGCGCAGCGCGAGGCCTTCCTCCTGCGCGAGATCCAGGGGCTCAGCTACGGGCAGCTCGCCGCGCAGCTCTCCCTCAGCCCGCCCTCGGTTCGCTCACTCCTTCTGCGGGCGCGGTCTCGCCTTCGCCGGCGGCTCCGCGACGTCACCGCTTTCGGCAGCACGCCGTGGCTGCAGAGCCTGCTCCGCCTCGCGGGCGTCGGAGGCGGTGGGTCGCCTCTGAGCGGAGCGACGAAGGCGGCGGCCGTCGGGCTCGGCGCTCTCGTGCTCGTCGGCGGAGGAGACGTGCCCCGGCCGGCGCATCTCACCACGACAGCGCCTCGGCACGCGGCCGCACGGCACCGGGCACCCGCTCGAGCACGGCACGCCTCCGCACCGACCGCTTTCGCAGCCGGCGATCGCTCGCTGGCCGGTAGCAGCTCCGGGACCGCGCGCGAAGGCAGCCGTGACGACGGCTCGGGCTCGACCTCCACACGCAAGAGCGACGACGGATCCGGCGGGACGACGACCCAGGTTGCACAGACTGAAGTCGCACAGACGACGGACGGCCACGACAGCGGAACCTCTAGCTCGGACGGCGGCCCCGACTCGACCACGACCGTGACGACCACGACGCCAGACACGTCGGGCTCGAGCGATGGGTCGAGCGGGCGCGACGGCGGTAGCCTCGACGGCTCCGACAGCTCGCACGACGGCTCCTCGTCTTCCTTTACGACCACCATCGACGGCGGCTGACACGTCGAGCGCGACTTTTTCGCGCCGATCCTCTCTTCCTGGATAGAGACCGCAGCGCGGTCGCCCAGTACCCGAAGAAGGAGTCATCGATGAAGCGCACAGCTCTGCTTGCGGTCGCGGCCTTTCTGCTAGCCGCGGGCTCGGCGACGGCCGCACCGACGGCCATCAAGGGCGTCGTCGTCGCCAAGCACGCTCGCAAGGGAACCGTCGTCCTCGCCACCGGCCGCAAAGGCCTCGGCGTAACGGTCCGCATCGCCACCGGCAAGGTCCGGCTCGGCGACCGGGTGAAGATGGTCGCGACGCGGCTGCATGACGGAACGATGCGGGGCTCGCACCTCCGCGTCCTCTCGCATGTGACCAAGACGAAGCTCCGCGCCGTGGTGGTGAAGCGCCTCGCGCACTCGCTGCGGGTGGCGAGCGGGCACAGCCTCCTCACGATCCACACGAGTCGGCGTGCGCTCGCCTCGCACCACGACAGCGGGATGCAGCAAGGGGACATCGGCGAGTTCGAGGTCGAGATCGGCCACGACGGGCTCGCCGAGGACGGGGTCACGGCGGTCTCGCCGTCGGGCACCGTCCAGATCGAGGGACGCCTCGTGAGCGTCTCGCCGCTCGTCGTCTCGATCGAGGGCCTGCCGATCGAGATCACCGTGCCGAGTGAAATGACCCTCCCGCCGCTCACGCCCGGCGACGAGGTCGAGCTGGTCGTGCAGGCGGGCACGGGCAACACGTTCACGCTCGTCTCGATCCAGTCCGGTGACAACGAGGACGAGAACGAGGTCGAGGCCAAGGGCACCGTGACCGACTCCACGACGTCGTCGATCACGATCGACACGGGCGACGCGACGCTGACGTTCGCCGCGCCGGCGGGAGTGACGCTCCCAGTGCTCCCGGCGGGCACGTCCGTCGAGGCCCGCGGCGTCACGATCAACGGCGTCCTCACGCTCACCCGCCTGCGCACCGACGACGGCGGCGACGGCTGACGCCGAGTCTCAGCCCTAGAGCATCCACGCCTCCTCGCGGATGACCGGCACAGCCGTGCCGTCCGCGAGGAGGGCGTCGACCTCGAGATCGGGCCCGCCGACCATGAAGTCGACGTGGATGTTGGCGACGTTCAGCCCCTCTCCCGGCTCGCCTTCGACCGAGCTCGGATAGCCGGAGCCGTACGCGATGTGGCACGTGGCGTTCTCGTCGAACAGGGTGTCGTAGAAGAGCGTGCGGGCCTGGCCGACGCGCGAGTCACCGGTGACGAGCGCGAGCTCGCCGAGCCGGTCGGCGTTCTCGACGGCCGCGAGCTGCCCGCGCACGAGCTCGGCGCCCGTCTCGGCCTCGACCTGGACGATGCGCCCGCTCTCGAACGTCAGCTGGAGGTCCCGGATGATCTGGCCGCGCAGGACGAGCGGCATCGTCGAGCGGATCGTGCCGTCGGCGCGGCGGCAGTCGGGCGCGGTGAAGATCTCCTCGGTCGGCATGTTGGCGATGAACGGGATGCCGCTCGCGGTCTCGGAACCGCCGCCGTCCCAACGAGAGGCCGGGAGCAGGCCGACCGTCAGATCGGTTCCCGGGCCGCGGTAGCGCAGCGCGTCGGGCCGGAGCGCGTTCAGCGTCGCGGCTCTCTCCTGCAGGAGGTCGGAGTACTCGCGCCACGCCGCGACCGGATCGGGCTCGTCGAGACGCATCGCGAACGCGACGAGATCCCACAGCCGCTCGAGGTCCGGCTCGCCGAACACCTGCCTCGCCCAGCCCTCGTTCGGCGCGGCGACGACGCACCAGTTGACCGAGTTGTCGCGTAGCTGGCGCAGACCGATCTCGGTCAGCTCCTGCATCAGCGCGCGTCCGACGCGATCTCCGTCGAGGTCGGCCATCAGCTCCGGCTCGGGATCGCCCGTGGTTCCGATGAAGGCGTTGCCGTCGCCGGACTCCAGCCACGCCTTCCGCCACTCCGGCGCGTGGGTGAGCGCCCCGTCGGGCCCGAGCTCGATCATCGCGCGGCGGACGTGATCGTCGTGGTAGAGAACGTGGACGTAGGCGGCGCCGGCGCGGTACCCCTGGCGCACGATCGCCCGAGCGAGCTCCGTATGCGCGAGGCCCGACTCGACGAACAGCTCCTGTCCGGGCTGAACGTTCGCGCCCACGCGTACGCACAGCTCCGCGTAGCGCTCGAGCCGCTCGTCCATAGCGAGCGATCCTACGTCGTACTTCGCGCCCCTCAGCCGGCGGGCGGGCCTCGACGGACTCCGCTACGTCCGGCGGGGGTCGCCCTCGACCATGCCGTGCGGCTCGCCGTAGTCCGCGAGTAGATCGAGGAACGGGTCGGCCGGGAACGTCTCGGGGCCGAGCACACCGGTTCCCGCCCAGGTGCCTGCGGAGAGCAGCTCCAGGGCGACGACCGGGTTGAGCGCCGTCTGGAGGACGACGGCCTGATGGCCGTACTCGCGCATCGTCCGCTCGTTGTCGGCGACGTGGTAGAGGTAGACGGCTCCCTCGCCGCCGTCCTTGCGCTTGCCGGTGACGAGCGTGCCCGCGCACGTCTTGCCGCGCATCCGGTCGCCGAGCGTGGCCGGATCGGGGAGCGCGGCCGCGACCAGATCGCGCGGCGCGACGTCGACGCCACGCACGCGAACGGGCTCCGTCGAGTCGAGCCCGAGCTTGTGGAGCGTCCGCAGGACGTCGATGAACTCGGCGCCGAGCCCGTACTTGAACGTCACGCGGCGGCAGTCGATCTCGCGCGGCACGAGCACGACCTCCTCGTGCTCGACGTTGACGCACTCGATCACGCCGATCCCCTCCGGGAACTCGAACAGCTCGGGCTCGGAGAAGGCCTCGGTCGTGTAGAAGCCGCGTTCCTTCTCCCAGACGAGCGGCGGGTTCAGGCACTCCTCGATCGTCGTCCAGATCGAGAAGGTCGGCGCAAAGTCGTAGCCCTCGACCACGAGGTCGGCGCCGTCGCGAACGCCCACCTCGTCGATCTCGTCGAAGAGGTGGTCGGCGGCGTAGCGGGCGAAGACGTCGGCGAGCCCCGGCTCGACGCCGATCCCGGCGAGCGCGAGCAGGCCTCGCTCCTGCCACTTCTCGTGCGCGTCGAGCTCCTCTTGCCCGAGCAGCACACCGGGGCCCGAGAGGGTCATCGCCATGTCGAGATACGTGCAGCCGTACTCGAACGCGGCTTCGAGGATCGGCGGGTTGAAGCGTGGGTCTGCCGCGTTGAGGACGGCGTCCGCCTCGGTCTCGCGCAGGAGCGCCACGAGTGCGTCGCGGTCGCCGGCGTCGACCTGGGCCGCCGCGAAGCGGTCGTCGCCGTCGCGCTCGACCACGGCAGCCGGCCTCGCCGGGTCGAGGTCTGCGAACGTCATGCGCTCGAAGAAGCTGCGCCGCTTGGCGACCGCCGCGACCGCGGCTCCGACCGCTCCGGTTCCGACCACGAGCACCTTCATCAGGAGCGCGATTCAATCACGCCCACGTTCGGCGCCGAGGTAAGACGCGGCGTCCGCGCGACACAAAGAGAGTTTGACGCCCGTTCTGGCGTCCAGAACCGAACCGGGAGGCTGTGATGAAGTGGGCGGCGTTGATCACCTGGGTGCTGACGGCCGGCGGCGGCTTCGTGCTGCTCGCCATCTGGCTGTCGCGCGGCGGCATGCGGCAACAGGAAGAGCGTGGCAACCGGATCCGGCCGCCGCTGATCATGAGTCACTTCCTGCTTGCCGCCGCAGGTCTCGTTCTCTGGATCATCTATGTCGCCGACAGCAAGAAGGCGCTCGCGTGGATCGCTTTTGCGGCGCTGCTCGTGGTGGCGCTGCTCGGCTTCACGATGTTCGCGATCTGGCTGCGGCGACGACGAGCCCGCGGCGCAGTGTCCGAAGCCGTCACGCCGAGCACCCCGGCGGAGCAGCACTTCCCGGTTGCGGTCGTGGGCCTGCACGGCCTGCTCGCGGCGACAACGCTCGTCCTCGTGCTGCTGACGGCGGCCGGGGTGGGGAGCTGACGTGAAGCTCTCCTATCTCGTCCGAGGGCTGCCCGGGCATCCCCTGCATCCGCCCCTCACCGACCTCACGATCGGCACGTACACGTTCGCCACGATCGCCGCGATCCTCGACGTGACGAACCTCGTGCAGCGGAACGCCGCATACGCCTGGTGGATCGCCCTCGTGGTGGGCCTCTGCTCGACGGCGCTCACCGCCACCACCGGCTTCATGGACTGGATCGAGATCGAATGGGGCAGCGAGCTCTGGAAGACGGCGACCGCTCACCTTTCGGCGATGCTCGCCGCCACCGGAGCCTTCCTCGCCGCCGCCCTCGTCGGCCACCACGGCTACACGCAGGGCACGGTCAGCGGTGGGGCGGTCGCGCTCACCCTGGTCGGATTCGTCCTGCTCACGACCGGCGGTTGGCTCGGCGGCGCGGTCGTCTTCGTCCACGGAATGCGGGTGCTCAACCTCGTCTCGGCGCGATTCGAGGACACGGCCCTACCCACCTCCACGCAGGAGCCCAAGGAGGCGGAGTAGTCAGCGAAGCCGGATCAGCGTGAGCCCGTCACGGAACGGGAGAAGCACTGCCTCGACCCGATCGTCGTGGAGGACGTGGTCGTTGAACTGCGACATCGCCTGAGTGATCTCGTCGTTCGGGCCGCCACTCCCGAAGAGCGTGTTGTCGGCGCCGATCACGCCGTCTGGTGCGAGCTTCGGGAGGATCGCCTCGTAGTAGTCGACGTAACCCTCCTTGTCCGCGTCGATGAAGGCGAGGTCGAACGGGCCGTCGAGCGTGGCGAGCGTCTCGATCCCCGGCCCGACGCGGAAGTCGATCCGGTCCGCGACGCCGGCTTCCTCCGCGTAGCGGCGGGCGACCGCGGTCGTCTCCTCGTTGACGTCGCACGTGACGATGCTCCCGCCCGGCGGGAGCGCTCGGGCCATCGCGATGCTCGACCAGCCGGTGAAGGTGCCGAGCTCGAGCACGCGCGTCGCGCGTGTCATGTGGATCAGGAACGAGAGGAACGCGCCCTCGACCGCGCCGACCATCATCACGTGGTCGTCACGCGTCGCCTCGGTCTCTGCGCCGAGCCGACCGAAGACGTCCCAGCGCGCGCTCGTGTAGCGCTCGGCGTACTCCTCGATCTCGTCAGGGACGTAGCGCCCCATCTAGAGCTCGTCTCCCACTCGCAGTACCTCCTCGGCTAGTGCCCTCACATCGTCGGCCGCGGTGCGCCAGGAGCATATGGCCGCGCGCTGGCAGAAGCGCCCCTCGAGCGTCGCGCCCGTGTGGAAGACGGTGCCGGCCGCTGCGACCTCGTCCTGGATCCTGCGATTCGCCTCCTCGAGGTCGATCCCGTCGCGCACGTAACGGAAGCAGACGATGTTCGTCGGCGCCGGGGCGGCGAGCTCGAGGCGCGGATGCTCCTCGACGATTGCCGCCAGCTCGGCGGCGAGGTCGCAGCAGCGGGTGACGAGATCCTCGACGCCGCTGCGGCCGAGCGCCTTCAGAGCCGCCCAGACACAGGCGCCGCGCCAGCTGCGCGAGGCTTCGAACGCGAGCTCGTGGAGGTTGGCGCCGGAGCCGGGAGTGAGGTAGCCCGCGGAGCCGCCGAACGTCTCGTGGTGCAGGTCGCCGTCGCGCAGGAGCGCGAAGCCGACCCCGTTCGGAACGTTGAGCCACTTGTGCCCGTCGACCGCGAGCGAGTCGGCGCGCTCCAGCCCGCGCACGAGCGGCGCCGTCCTCTCACACAGCCGGAAGAAGGCGCCGAAGGCTCCGTCGACGTGGAGCCAGAGCCCGTAGCGATCGCAAACGTCCGCGATCGCGTCGAGCGGGTCCGACGCGCCGGTATTGACCGATCCGGCCTGCGCGATCACGATCGCCGGCTCGACGCCGGCTGCGAGATCGCGCTCGATCGCGGCTACGAGCGGCTCCACCTCCATCGCGTAGGCGGCGTCGATGGGGATCGCGCGCACGCAGCCCGAGCCGAGGCCGAGCGTGCGCAACGCCTTGTGGTCGGAGAGATGCAGCTCGACGCTGCCGTAGACCGCGAGCGGCGGCAGCGCGCGTACTCCGTCCACGCCGACGTCGACGCCGTGCTTGCGGCCGAACCAGTGGCGGGCGACGGCGAGCGAGGCGGTGTTGGCCATCGTCGCGCCCGACCCGAAGTAGCCGGAGGCAGACGGGAAGTCGAGGAGGTCGGCCAGCCAGCCGAGCGTGACCTGCTCGAGTTCGACGGCGGCCGGGCCGAGCGGCCACATCCCGACGTTCTGGTCGACCGCGGCCGTCCACGCTTCCACGATCGCGGCAGCCGGGAGCGAGGCGCCCGTGACGTAGCCGAAGTAGCGACCGCCGGTCGAGCCGGCGAGGCCGCCGGCGCTGCGCTCGTCGAGCTGGCCGAGAATCGCCTCGACCGGCATCCCGTCCTCGGGTAGCGGCTCGTCGAAGCGCGCACGCAACGTCGCGGAGTCGAGCTCGGCACCCGCCCGCACCGGAGGCTCGAGGGCCGCGCGAAAGCGCTCCGCGAGGTCGGCGACCGCCGCGTCGAGGTCGCCGCCTACGCCGGTGAGCTCGACTTCAGCCACTCGAGCAGGTGCAGGTAGTCGTCGCGTGCCGGCGCGAACACGTCGATGTTCTCCACCGTCTCGGTGCCGGTCGGCTCGATGTAGTGCTCGACTCCGGCCGGGATGAGCATGATCGAGCCCGGCCCGACCTCACAAGGCTCGTCGCCGATGTGGTAGACGGCCGTCCCTTTCGTGATCAGTGCGATCTGGTCGAAGTCGTGGGTGTGCGGGCGGACGTCCATGCCGGGCTCGCAGTGGTTGAGCACGAGCATGGCCTCGCGGGTGCCGAACGCGCGGCGCCGCACGCCGGGCCGGACGGGCTCGTCGGGGATCTCGTCCCAGGTGTACGCGGGCATCAGGAAACGCTCCTTTCTTGGTCACGATCGGAGAAGAAGCCGAGCTCGGCGGAGAGGATGTCGGCCATCTCGCGCAGGCGCAGGCAGAGCGGCGCGCTCTCCTTCGCGGGCAGGTTGGCGATCGTGCCGACGACGGCCATCGTGGCGACGCAGTCCCGATCCTGGAAGATCGGCGTGGCGATCGCGCGGATGCCGTCCTCGTTCTGCGTGTTGATCGCGATGCGCGTCTGGCGCACCCGGTCGAGGCCGTCCTCGCCGGCGAAGGCGAGGAAGACCTTGCCCTGCGCGGAGGTCGTGCGCGGGAGCCGGGAGCCGGTGCGGACGACGATGTGCACGACGCGGTCGGTGTTGTCGTCGACGCGCACGACGACGGGAGAATCGCCGTCCCAGATCGAGAGCACGACGGTCTCGTTCAGCTCGGCGGCGAGCCGCTCCATGTGCGGGCCGGCGATGCGGATGATGCGGAGCCCGGACAGGGCCGTGGCGGCGAGCTCGACGATGCGCGGGCCGAGCGAGTGCATCCCGGATCCCGCGTCGTAGCGGAGCAGGCCCACCCGCCTGAGCGCCATGGCGTAGCGGTGCGTGGTCGCGCGGCTCGTGCCGAGCCGCTTCGTCAGCTGGGCCAACGTCAGCTCGGGCTCCTCGGCGGTGAAGAAGCCGAGCATCTGGACCGCGCGCTCGACCGACTGGTTGATCGGCGCCTCGGTCGTCATCCCAACCTGCCCAGCTCGTCGAGAACCGTGTCGACGACGCGGTCGGCCTGCTCGGCCTCGATCACGAGCGGCGGCGACATGACGATCTTCTGGCCGCTCGCGCGCACGACGACCCCGCGCTCGAGCGCACGGGCAGCGACCGGGCCGGCGTCCCGATCGCCCTCGAGCTCGACACCGAGCATCAGCCCGACGCCGCGCACCTCGGCCACTCCGGCCAGGTCGGCAGCGGGGCGCAGCCGTTCGAGCATGCGCCCACCGGTCTCGACCGCGCGCTCGAGGAGCCGTTCGCGCTCGATGATGTCGAGGTTCGCGAGCGCAACGGCGGCCCCGACCGGGTGTCCGTTGTAGGTGAACCCGTGCCGGAACTGCGTGCCGTCGAGCAGCTCGACGACGCGGTCGTGGACGAGAACGGCACCCATCGGCACGTAGCCGCTCGTGAGCGCTTTCGCCGTCACGATCACGTCGGCGTCGAGCTCGTAGCGCTGCGCGCCGAACCAATGGCCGGTGCGTCCGTACGCGGTGACCACCTCGTCGAGGATGAGGAGGATCCCGTTCCGGCGCAGCACTTCCTGGACGCGCGGCCAGTAGCCGTCGGGCGGGGGAATCATCCCGCCCACGCCCAGCACCGGCTCGCCGACGAACGCAGCGATGCGCTCCGGCCCGTGCTCGGCGATCGTCTGCTCGAGCTCGGCGACGAGCTCGTCCACGTCCGAGCTCAGTGTCGGCGTCGCAAGGTGGACGAACCCCGGCGGCAGCGGGCCGAACCCCTCCTTGAGCGGCGCGATGCCGGTGGCGGCGAGCGACGCCGAGCCGACGCCGTGATATGCGGCCTTGCGGGAGAGGATCAGGTCGCGGTCCGGCTGCCCGGCCGCTTCCCAGGCAAGGCGAACCAGCTTGAGTGCCGTCTCGATCCCTTCCGAGCCGCCGTTCGTGAAGAACACATGGTCGAGGCCCGGCGGCGAGAGCTCGGCGAGCCGGGCCGCGAGGCGGATCGACGGCTCGTTCGCGAAGTTCCAGAACGACGCGTAGAACTCGAGCTGCGACATCTGCTCGGCGGCGACGCGCGCGAGCTCCTCGCGACCGTGGCCGACGGCGCACTGCCAGAGGCCGCACGTGCCGTCGACGTACTCGCGGCCGTCGGCGTCCCAGAGCAGCGCCCCCTTGCCGCGCGCCCAGACGACCGGCGGCGCCGGGCTGCCCACGACCGCATGCGGATGGATGACGTGAGCAGCGTCGAGCTCGGCCAAGCTCACAGCGTCTGCCTCACGGTCTTCAACGTCGTGTACTCCTCGATCGTCTGTGGCCCCTGCTCGTAGCCGTAGCCCGAGAAACCGCGGCCGCCATAGGCGCTGTAGACGTCGAGGCCGCCGTAGTTGTTGATCCAGACCGTACCGGCGTCGAGTGCGTGCGCGATCCGAGTCGCCCGGGATGCGTCGCGCGTCCACACTGCGGCCGCGAGGCCGTAGCGCGTGTCGTTCGCGACGCGCACCGCCTCCTCCTCGTCGGCGACGGAGATGACGGCTACCGCCGGCCCGAAGATCTCCTCGCGATTGATCCGCATCTCGTTCGTCGTGTCCACGAACACCGTCGGCTCGACGTAGAAGCCCGGCCCGTCGACCGGCGCGCCGCCGACGAGCGCGCGCGCTCCCTCTCCCACCGCGGACTCGTACAGCTCGAGGACGCGAGCCCGCTGTCGCTCGGAGATCAGAGGGCCGACTTCGGTCTCTCGCACGCGCTCGGCGAGCCGTTCGCTCAGCTCGCCGGCCACCGCAGAGTCGACGACCAGCCGCGCACCGGCGGTGCACACCTGGCCCGCGTTGCGGAACGTCGAGCGCATCGCTCCTTCGAGCGCGGCATCGAGGTCGGCGTCGGCGAGCACGATGTTCGCCGACTTGCCGCCGAGCTCGAGCGACAGCCGCTTGAGGTTCCCCGCGGCCGCTCGCTGGATCTCACGGCCGACCTCGGTCGAGCCGGTGAAGGTGATCTTGTCGACGTCGTCGTGCGCGGCGAGCGCCGCACCGGCCTCCGCCTCGCCCGTGACGACGTTCCAGACGCCGGGAGGCACGCCCGCCTCGAGAGCGAGCTCGGCCATCCGCAGCGCCGAGAGCGGCGCCTCCTCCGCGGGCTTGTGAACGACGGTGTTCCCGCAGGCGAGTGCGGGCGCGAGCTTCCAGGACGCGATGACAAGCGGGAAGTTCCACGGCGTGATCGCGCCCACCACGCCGACGGGCTCGCGCACCGTGTACGAGAACACGCCGGGGTCGGCCGGGTTCGTCGTGCCGGTGATCTTCGTCGGCCAGCCTGCGTAGTACGTCCACGTCCGCACCGCGCGCTCGACGTCGCGCGCCGCCTCGCCGCGCAGCTTCCCGGCGTCGCGCGCCTCGACGTCCGTGAGCTCGTCGGCGTTCTCCTCGATCAGGCCGGCGAGCCGCTGCAGGATGAGACCGCGCTCGTACGGATCCACCGCCCGCCACGCGGGGAGCGCCGACCGCGCGGCGGCGACGGCGCGGTCGATGTCGCCCGGACCGCCGAGCGCGAGCGTCGCGAGCGGGCTGCCCGTCGACGGATCGAGCGACTCGAAGGTCTCGCGGGAGGCCGCGGACACCTGGTCGCCTCCGATCAGGTGCCCGCGGCTGCGACCCGGAGACATCAGCCGGCTGCGAGCTCCGGCTGCATTTCCTCGACCTGGCGCTCGACCTGCTCGACTTTCGCGCGAGTCGCCAGGCGGACGAGGATGCCGAGCGCCATCCAGCCGAGCATGACGTACGGAGCCCAGTGGAAGATCCCCTTCTGGCCGTAGAACTCGGTCACCTCGGCGACACCGACGACAACGACGGTCAGGAGCGGCGCCACGAATATGTCGATCAGGTTTCCACCGTGGCGGCGGGAGTGGACGAAGCCGGCGATGCCGACGAGCGCATAGACCGGAAGGATGCCGGTGGCCCCGACCTGCAGGAGCCAGCTGAAGAAGTTGACCGCGCCGTTGATCGTCCGCCCCTGCCAGGCAAGCCCGGCGAAGATCACGGCGAGCGTGATCGCGGTCAGGACGCCGATCGCCACATCCGGGCTCTTGAAGCGCGGATGGGTGCGCCCGAACGCCCGCGGCAGATAGCCGTCGTGGCCCCAGGCGAACGCTGTTCGCGTCGTGAAGTTCGCGGTGCCGAGCGCGGACGCGAACGACGAGATCGCGAGGAACAGGAGCAGCACCTTGCCGAACCAGAGCGCGGCGTACTGCGCCGAGAGACCGACGACCGCACCGCCGGAATCGGAGGCGAACTGGCCGGCTCCCTTCAGGCCGTAGCCCGTCACGATCGAGAACGTCGTGACGATGTAGAAGATCACCGCGAGTGCGACCGCGCCGAGCACTGCCTTGGGCACCTGCTTCCGCGGTGTGTGCGCCTCCTCCGCGAGGAAGACCGCGGTCTCGAAGCCCGAGAACCCGGTCATCGCGATTCCGACCCCGAGCGCGAAGAAGCCGAAGCCGAACGTCCCGTGCCCGCCCCAGGGCTCGAGCGACGACCAGGCCCAGCCGCTGGCCCCTCCCTTGGCGAGGATGATGATGTCGAGGATCGTCAGCATCGCCACGCCGATCGCAGTCAGCGTGAGGAGCACGCGCGCGGAGATCTGGATCCCGAGGTACGAGATCGCGGCGACGATCGCCACCAGCAACAGCGCCCACCCCCACCAGGCGTGGTAGAGGAACGGGTGCGAGGGCTCGACGAGCCCGAAGAAGTTTTGCAGCAGGAAGGCGGCGGCGATGATCAACCCCGGCACGAAGATGATCCCGACCGCCAGCAGCGTCCAGCCGCCGAAGAAGCCGACGTCGCGGCCGAGGCCCGCGCGGATGATTGCGTACGTCCCTCCTGCGCTCGGCACGTAGCGCGCGAAGCGGCCGTAGATCAGCGCCAGCCCGATCGCACCGATGCCGGCGACCCAGAAAGCAGCCGGGGTCCAGCCGCCGACCTTGGCTGCGACGACTGCGGCGATGACCACGGCCGAGATCTCGGGCGCTGTCACGCCGAGCGACTGGGCGATGAGGCCGGGAAGTCCGATCGCGTTGCGCCGGAGCCCGCGCCCCTCCCCCTGTGCGGAAGCTTCCATCAATCCCTCCTAAGACGACTTGCGACCCTGCTCACGATGTGAGATAACGTCCCACATGGCAGGAGTCGTGTCAAGCCTGCGCGAGCGCCTGCAAGAGGGTCGAGTCGTCGGCACGTTCGTGAAGCTGCCGGCGCTCGAATCGATCGACATCTGCGCCGCCTCGCTCGACTTCTGCGTCGTCGACCACGAGCACTCCCAGCTTTCGGAAGCCGACGTCCTACGCCTTGTGCGACACGCCGCGGCGATCGGCTTCCCCGCCGTCGTGCGGATTCCCGAGGTCGACCGCGGGCTCGTCAACCGGCTGCTCGAGGCGGGCGCGGCCGGGATCCAGCTGTCGTCGGTGCGGCGCGTCGCGGAGGTGCGGGCGCTCGCCTCCGCCGCCACGTACGCGCCCGACGGATCGCGCTCGATCAGCCTCGCCCACCCGCAGGCGGGCTACGGCGCGGTTCGGCTGCGCGAGTACGTTGCCGGGGCCGTGCCACCGCTCGTCGCGATCCAGCTCGAGACGCGGGAGACGGACGATCCGCCGGTCGAGCTCTGCCGAGCGGGAGCCGACGTCGCCTTCCTCGGCCTCACCGACCTGCTCGTCGACTGCGGCCTGGACGAAGGCATCGCCGGCGTGCGGGCCGAGGCGCTCGCCGCCGCGGCGGCGGAAGCGGGGATCGCGCTCGGCGGCTTCGGCGCCGAGGAGCGGTTCCGCTACGCGGTCGTCTCCTCCGACGTCGCGCTCCTGCGCGAGGCGGTCGCCGGTGTCCGCTGATCTCGCGACGACCGTTGCCGGCCTCGACCTGAAGAACCCGGTGATCGCCGGATCCTCCGAGGCGACGGCCGAACCGGGTCAGATCCGCGCGTGTCTCGAGGCGGGAGCCGCAGCCGTGGTCGCGAAGTCGGTGAACGAGTCGCCGGCGGCGCACGCGAACCTGCGCGCCGCCGAGTACGTCCTGCTCGACGAGCACCTGCGCGCGCGACCGCTGGGGCCGGCGCAGCGCATGGATTCGCTCTTCTGCCGCTCCGGGCTGCTCGAGGTCGAGCTCGCAGAGTGGGCGGAGACGCTCGCCACTCTCGACCGCGAAGCCGCGCAGCGAGACGCCTATGTCGTCCCGAGCCTGATCGTCGCGGGTCTCGACCGCGCAGTAGAGGCGGCGGCGACCTTCGAGAGCGCCGGCCTGCGCTGGCTCGAGCTGAACGTCGGCGCCCCGCACGCGAGCGAGGCGGCCGAGGGAATCGGCGCCGGCGTCGAGCTCGTGCGCCGCATTCGGGATGCGGTCTCGCTCCCGCTCACCGTGAAGCTCGCGCCCGACGACTCGGTCGCGGACGCGCTCGCCGCCGGCGCCGATGCCGTCTGTATCGCGACGCGCGCCATGGGATTCGTCCCCGACCTGACCACGCGACGGCCCGTGCTCGGCACGTTCGCCGCGGTCGGCGGGGCGTGGGCGCTGCCACTCACGCTCTACCGAGTCGCGAAGACGCACGCGGCACATCCGGAAGCCTCGATCGTCGCGACGAACGGAGCGAGAGACGGCCTCGACGTCGCGCGCCTCTTGCTCGCGGGCGCCTCGGCTGTCGCGCTCGCGTCGGCGGTGCTCACCGACGGGCCGGCCGCCCTCGGACGTGCCGTCGAGGAGCTCGCCGGGTATTGCGAAGAGCAGGGAACGAGCGTCCGCGACCTGATCGGCGAAGCTGCCCATCACGTCCAGACCTACGAGGAGGTTGCGATTGAGCGTCGGCACTGAGATCTCGGTCGAACAGCTCGAGTCCGATCCGTATCCGATCTACAAGCGACTGCGTGAGGAGGAGCCGGTCTGCTTCGTCGACTCGGTCGGCCTCTGGCTCGTCACCCGCTGGGACGACGTCCAGCACGTCGACAAGTCGCCGGACCTGTTCACCGGCGAGACGGAGCCCTCGACGCTGCGGCGCACGTTCGGGCCGAACCTGTTGGCGTCGGAAGGCGACTACCACAGCCGGATCCGCAAGATCATCTATCCGTGGTTCCGCGTCGGGGCGATCGGCGACTACCCGGACAACGTCATCACGCCGCTCGCGAACGAGCTCATCGACGGCTTCGTCGAGCGCGGCTCGTGCGACCTGGTCTCGGAGTTCGCCGAGCCGTTGTCGGCGCGGGTGCTGAAGCGCGCTCTCGGGCTCGGGTTCGTCGAGGAGGGGACGTTGCGCCGCTGGTTCGTCGAGCTCGCGACCGGCGCCGCGAACTTCGAGGGCGATCCCGAGAAGCAGGCGATCGCCGACGCCGCGAGCGCCGAGGTGAACGCCACGCTCGCCCCCGTCATCGAGAAGCTCGCGCGGATGGGCGACGACACGCTGCTCTCCTCGATGGTGCGCACGGAGGTCGACGGCGAGCGGCTGACGCGCGAGGAGATCCAGTCGAACCTCAAGGTGATGATCGTCGGCGGCCTGCAGGCGACCACCGACCTGATCGCGCTGTCGCTGTGGGCGATCCTCTCGCACCCGGAGCAGCTCGAGGAGGTGCGTGCCGACCGGAAGCTCGTCGATCCCGCGATCGAGGAGGCCGCCCGCTGGCACTCGCCCGTCGGCACCTCGACACGCCAGACGACGAGCGACACCGAGCTCGGCGGCGTCAAGCTCGCGAAGGGCGAGCTCATCGCCGCCGTCCTCGCCTCCGCCAACCACGACGAGCGCAACTGGAGCGAGCCGGAGCGCTACGACATCCGCCGGCGAGAGGGCTCGCACCTCGCCTTCGCCACCGGTCCCCACCTCTGCATCGGCGCGCGCCTCGCGCGCTACGAGACGCGCACGGCGTGGCGCATCCTGCTCGACCGTCTCCCCGGCCTGCGCCTCGATCCGGAACGCCCGATCGAGATCTCCGGCTGGGAGTTCCGTTCCCCCCACCACCTACACGTCCAGTGGAGCTGACATGGAATTGACCCAGGAGTACCTCGCACGACTCGACGCCGTGCAGCCGAAGGAGCTGCCGGGCGACCTCGACCTCTTCGACGAGGCGACCGCCACGCGCGGCATCCGGCTGAACAAAGCTGCCTATTCGCTGAAAGACGAGCACCAGCGCGACCTCTTCGCCAAGGACGAGGAAGCCTGGATGGCGCAGTTCGGATTGACCGACGAGGAGCAGGACCTCGTGCGCGGGCGTGACTGGATCGGGCTCTGGCGGTCGGGGATGTCGATCTACGTGATGGTCAAGCTCTCGGGCGTGACGGACACGCCGCTGCCCGAGATCGGCAAGCAGATGAAGGAGTCGGGAGGAGGGGCCAATGGCTAGGGTCGTCGGAGGGATCGGCGCGAGCCACGCGCCGTCGATGGAGCACATCTACGACGCGGGCGAAGAGGTACGCGAATCGGACGAGTGGCAGCCGCTCTTCGGCCCGTTCAAGCAGGTCGCGGACTGGCTCGAGGAGCTCAAGCCGGACCGGCTGGTGGTGGTCTACAACGACCACATGGATCAGTTCTTCCTCGACGCCTACCCGACGTTCGCGCTCGGCGTCGCCGAGACGTATCCCGTTGCCGACGAGGGCTTCGGCGCGCGGCCGTTCCCGCCGCTGCCCGGCGACGCGAAGCTCGGCTGGCACATCGCCCGCTCGCTCGTAGCCGACGAGTTCGACATCACGATCTGCCAGGATCTCGAGGTCGACCACGGCGTCATCTCGCCGCTGCCGATGGTCGACTTCAGCGAGGGCGAGGGCGGCTGGAAGATCCCGATCGTCCCGCTCGCGGTCAACGTGATCCTCCACCCGCTGCCGTCGCCGCTGCGCTGCTGGAAGCTCGGCCGGGCACTGCGGCGCGCGATCTACTCCTTCGAGGACGATCTGCGGGTCGTGGTCGTCGGCACCGGCGGGCTCTCGCACCAGCTGACGGGGCCGCGCTTCGGCCAGGTGACGCCCGATTGGGATCAGGAGTTCATGCGCCTCCTCGCGGAGGAGCCCGAGTCGCTGACGCGCTACACGTACAAGCAGCTGATCGAGCTGGGCGGCACGGAATCGGTCGAGGTCGTCAACTGGCTCGCGATGCGCGGCGCGCTGCCGGACGACGCGCGCCCGCTCGTCACGGCCTACTACGCGCACCGGATCATGGGCTACGGGCTGCAGACGTTCGAGGTGGCGGCATGAGCGACGCTGTGGATCGCCTGCTCGACGGCGCCGTCGACCTCCACGTCCATCCCTATCCGTCGCCGTTCCCGCGCCGGCTCGACGCGGCCGAGGCGGCGCAGCGGGCTGCGGACGCGGGGATGCGCGCGATCGTCGTCAAGTCGCACCACCACGACACGTCGTCCGACGTCGCCGCACTGCATGAGCACGGCATCGCGGCCTCGGGCATCGACGTCTTCGGCGGCATCGCGCTCAACACCCAGGTCGGAGGGCTCAACCCCCACGCCGTCAACCTCTGCCTCGCGATGGGCGGCAAGGTCGTCTGGTTTCCCACCATCGCCTCGCCGAAGCACATCGAGCACCATCGGGAGCACCCGCAGCTGAAGTTCCCGTCGCTCTCGGTCGACCTCATTCCCGAGGAGCCGATCGACGTCTTCGCCGACGGCAACGGGACACTCAAGCCGGAGGTGCACGAGATCCTGCAGATGATCGCCGACGCGGATGCGGTGCTCGCGTCGGGGCACATGCCGGCGCCGTCGATCATCGCGGTCTTCGAGGCGGCGAAGGAGCACGGCGTCCGCCGGATGATCGTCAACCACCCGAACTTCGTGATCGAGGCGACGAAGGACGAGGTCAAGACGCTCGCCGACCTCGGCGCGCTGATCGAGCACTCGCTCTGCATGTACGACGAGGAGTCGAGCTTCCACAACTGGGCGATCGACACGCTCGTCGACTGGATCCGCTGGGTCGGGCCGGAGCGGTCGTCGCTCGGCTCCGACCTCGGGCAGGCG
>JAICJI010000035.1 GCA_025928515.1 Thermoleophilia bacterium | reverse complement strand
GCGCAGGGCCTCCTCGACCGTGGCGCGGTTCTTCGGGTTCGCCATGTCGATGAAGTCGATGACGATGATCCCGCCGATGTCGCGCAGGCGCAGCTGGCGGACGACCTCCTTCACGGCCTCGAGGTTGTTCTTCGTGATCGTGTCCTCGAGCCGGCCACCCGAGTTCTTGCCGCGGCCGCCGACGAAGCGGCCGGTGTTGACGTCGATGACGGTGAACGCCTCGGCGTAGTCGAAGATGAGGTAGCCGCCTGAGGGAAGGTCGACACGCCGGCCGATCGTCGACTTGATCTCCTCCTCGACGCCGAACTGCTCCATCAGCGGCGTCTTGTCCTTGTAGCGGACGACTCGCTCGACCATGTGCGGCGACGTTTTCTTCAGGTAGCCGACGAGTCGCCGGTGCGTGCGCTCGTCGTCGACGTACGCCTTCTCGAAGTCGCCGGTGAAGAGGTCGCGCACGACGCGCAGCGGCAGCTCCGCCTCCTGGTACACGAGCTCCGGCGCCTTCGCCGTCTTGGCCTTCGCCTGGATCGAGCGCCAGAGCCGCTGCAGGAAGACGAGGTCGCGCTCGATGTCCTCCTCCGACGCGCCTTCGGCGGCGGTGCGGACGATGACGCCGCCGTCCTTCACGTCGAGGCGCTTGAGGATGTCCTTGAGGCGGTTGCGCTCGTCGTCGTCGAGCCGGCGCGAGACGCCGAGGCCCTCTCCCTGCGGGACGAGGACGACGAACCGGCCGGGCAGCGAGATCTGCGTCGTCAGCCGTGCGCCCTTCGTCTTCATCGGGTCCTTCACGGCCTGGACGAGGATCGTCTGGCCGCGCGAGATCAGATCCTGGATCTTGCGGCCGTGCCCCTTCTCGAGCTCCGGGCTGACGATCTCGTCGACGTAGAGAAAGCCGTTCTTCTCGAGGCCGATCTCGACGAACGCGGCCTCCATCCCGGGCAGGACGTTGTCGACGCGGCCGAGGTAGATGTTGCCGGCGATCGAGCGGCGCTCGGGCCGCTCGAGGTAGACCTCGGCGACGCGCTCGTCCTCGAGGATGGCGACGCGGCGTTCGCCGACGTCGACGGAGACGAGCAGCTCGCGCTTCGCGGCCGGAAGCGGCGCGCGGCGCTGCGGCTCGCGGCGGCGGCGCGTGGACTGGTCGCGGCGGCGCTCCTGCCGCTGCGAGAGCTCGCGGCGCTGTGGCTGCTTCGCGGGCTCGGCCTTCTCCTTCCGCGCCGAGTCCTTGCGTTCCGGTGCAGTCGCGCCACCGCCGGCGGAGGTGCCGGGCTTCTTCCGTCCCTTGCCACCGCGGCTGCCGCGACGGCGCTTCGGCTTGGTGGGATCGGTCGGTTCGGTTTCGGCCGCCTTGGCGGCCGAGTCGGTCAGCTGCGGCTCGGGCTTTGCCTCGAGCTCGGGGGATGAATCGTGGTCGTCGGAAGATTTCTTCTTCCGGATACGGAACCAGGGCAACTAAAAGCTCCTTCGTGGAAGCGCGCGACAGCGACCCCGGGTGAGGTGCGCGCGCGCTCGATGTCAATGAAAAGGCTGGGCATGGCCTATGTCGCCAGGGTAGCAACCGCTCCCGCTGGGTCCGTCCGAGCCCGGACCTACGATCCGGCCAATCACGACCGGGAGGTGAAAGCGGTAGTGGCGATGCGCGAGGCCGAAGAGCTCCTGTTGATCGAAGAGGCGGATGCCTGGTTCGAGTACCTCGAGGCGACCCGGAGCCAGTCGGAGAGCCGCTACCACGAGATCGAGCCCTGGGCGTGGGCCCGCTTGTCGCAGCGCCTGCGCGCGATCAAGGCGCGCCGCGCGCGGCTACGGCCCGCGGCTGCGTAGCGGCGAGCGCGAACCGCTTGCACGCGGCCTCGCCGAGGGCTCTCGTGCCCGCGTAGGCGAGCGCCCCTTTCACAGCCCAGCCGGCGAGCGGCAACAGATCGAGCAGCTCACGCGCGAGAGCACGCAGCCCGAACGCGGCGCCGAGCGTCGCAGCGAACTCCGGCACCCGATCGCGGCCCGACTCGAGGCCGTAGGCCTGCGCGAGGCGGGACACGAGTCGGAGCTCGTTGAGGGTGAGGACCGGGAGGTCGGCACCGGGGACCCAGATCGCGGCGGCGAGCGCGCCGTTCTTCCGCGAGAAGGACGAGACGAGCTGCCGGCTCACCGCCTCACGGAGCAACGGGACGCACGCCGCCAGCGGCGCACCGTCCTCGCCCAGCCGCGCAGCGATTGTTGCGGCGAGCGCCGCAAGCGGAAAGGTCTCGCACGCCGTCCAGACGACGTCGGTCGCGAGCACGTACGGGATCGGCGCGGCGCCGTGCGCGCGTCCTCGTGCGACGGCCACCACGGGAACACGAGCCCGCCGAGCCCGGCGCAGCACGTCGACGTCGTCGTCGCTCGGATCGCCGGCGAGAACGTGCACGTAGACATCCGCGCCCTCGGGACCGCCTAGCCGCACCGCTCGCGGTTCCGCCCGGCCGCGGAGCAACTGCTGGCGTAGCACCGGCGCGAGCTCTCGCGCCCCGCCGACCGCGAGCACGTGCGTGCCTGCGCCGGAGGACTCGATCTCCCGCAGCAGCTTCCGGATCGCCCCGGCCGAGACCGGTAGCCGCATCAGCGCCGGCGCGAGTAGCGCGAGACCCGGCCGCGCGCGTGAATCGCCAGCAACACGCCCATCGCCGTGAGGTTCGCGATCAGCGACGAGCCGCCGACGCTGACGAACGGCAGGGGGATGCCCGTGATGGGCGCGATTCCCATGGTCATGCCGACGTTGACGAAGATCTGAAAGAGAAGTGCGACGACGATGCCGCCGGCGACGACAGCCGAGAAGAGGTCGCGCGCGACAGTCACCACCCGCAGGCCGCGCCAGAGCACGAGGAGGTAGAGCCCGAGCAGGAGCGCAGCCCCGATGAACCCCCGCTGCTCGGCAAATCCGGCGAAGGCAAAGTCGGTCTGGCTTTCCGGGAGGAAGCCGAACTTGACCTGGCTCGAGTTGTTAGGGCCGCGTCCTCTGATCTGGCCCGAGCCGACCGCGGTGATCGACTGGTGGAGGTTGTAACCCTCCGCCGCCCGACACGTCGCCGGATGGGTGAAGCAGGTCAGGCGCTGCTGTTGATAGCTCTTGAGCACGTTGACTCCCGCCGCAGGGCCGACCCACAGGACGCCGACCACGACGAGCACGACGACGGCTCCGAGTACCGAGAGATGCCGCCACGGAATCCCCGCGACGAACAGCATCGCGCCGAGGGCCGCGAGGTAGACCAGCGCCGTCCCGAGGTCGGGCTGGGCGAAGACGAGCACCACAGGGACGAGGCCGAACCCGACGACCCGCAGCGTCGTCCGCCAGGAGCTGACGGCGCCGCCCTGCCGCTCGACCAGCAACCCTGCCAGTGCCAGGACGAACAGCAGCTTCCCGAACTCCGACGGCTGGAAGGTGAAGAAGCCGAGGCTGATCCAGCGGGTCGAGCCTCGGGCCGCATGCCCAATGAGCAGCACGAATGCGATGACGACTGCGGTGCCGACGAAGATCCCGCGCCAGTAGCGCCGGTAGAGATCCGGATCGACGAGCGCAGCGCCGATCAGCACGGCTCCGCCCACGCAGGCGTACAGGATCTGGCGGTTGAGGTAGTAGTTCGGATCGTTCGGGAGCTGGAACTTCGTGATGCCGGCGACCGCCCACAGCCCCACGACGACGAGCGCTGCGACGGCCGCGACCAGGATCCAGTCGAGGGAGCGGACGACCGCGAGCAGGCGCGGGGCGTCGCGCTCGGCGCGAACGCCTGACCGTTGTGATCCTGCGTACTCGAGCATCAGTCTGAGTGAATGAGCCCTGTCGGAGGAACTCGAACGTGGAAGAACTTCGCGAAGACCCGCTCGGCTGCCGGCGCGGCGGCCGAGCCTCCCTCTCCGCCGTTCTCGATCACGGCGCAGACGACGATTTTCGCGTCGGTCGCGGGACCGTACCCGCACCACCAGGACTGGTCCTTCTCACCGGTGTAGCCGGGAACGTGGACGGTCTTCTGCGCGGTCCCGGTCTTGCCGGCGATCTCGATCGGGAAGTTGCCGAAGACGCCGTACGACGTGCCGAACGAGTCCCTCGTGCCCTCGATCAGCCCCTGCTGCACGACGCTGAGGTAGGCCGGATTCAGACCCGCAACCGGGCGGGGCGCGGGCGCCGCCGCAGTGGGCACGGGTGTGCCGTTCTGGTTCTCGACGTCCATGAGGACGTGCGGCGTGACGAGCTTCCCGCCGTTCGCGATCGCCGCGTAGAAGCGCGCCATCTGGAGCGGCGTCACGAGCAGGAAGCCCTGGCCGATCGCGAGGTTGAGCGAGTCGCCCGGGTTCCAGATGCGGTCGACCCGCCAGTTCGGGTCGTTGGCCTTGGTCCACATGCGCTGCTTCCAACCGATGGTCGGGACGGTCCCGGGCGACTGCGGGCCGAGGTCGCTGCCGCTCTCTTTGCCGAACCCGAAGGCACGCGCCCACTTCTGCATCGGCTGCCCGCGGCCCGCCGGCAGGTTGTAGAACTTGTTACCGGCGCGATAGAAGTATGTATCGCACGACTGGGCGATCGCTGTCGGTAGATCCATCCCCTGGTTGACGAACCGGTCCCAGTTGTGCCAGACGCGATGGGAGTTGTCCTGCGGGGAGACGTACGTGCCCGTGCAGGGATAGAACGCGTACGGCTTGATCAGGTGCTCTTCGAGCGCCGCGATCGCTGTCAGGGGCTTGAACGTCGAGCCCGGCGGATACGTACCGTCGACCGCGCGGTCGACCGCCGGATGATTCATCGTGAATGCGGAATTCCCGATCAGCCCCTGCGCGGCGAGCTTCCTGTTGGTGACACGACCGCTGTAGACCGACGGGTCGTACGTCGGGGACGAGGCGAGGGCGAGGATGGCGCCATTCTTCGGGTTGAGTGCGACGATCGCGCCGCCGTCGGCGGCCCATTGACCCTGGTTGCGAGCGAGCTGGATCCCGTAGCCGAGCGCGTTCTGGGCGGCGACCTGCAAGCGCGCGTTGATCGTGAGCCGGACCGTCTGGCCAATCTCCGGCGAAGTCGTCAGCAGTCGCTGGCTGCGCGGACGGCCGAGCGAGTCGACGCTCACCCGAGCCTCGCCGGGCACGCCGCTCAGGAACGTGTTGAACGCCGCCTCGATCCCGGTCAGGCCGATCACCTCGCCGGCCGAGTGGGTGTTCTGGCCGTCGTAGCCGAGCAACTGCGCCGCGACCGAGCCGTTCGGATAGCGGCGGATGTAGCTTCGAGCCAGCGTCAGGCCGGGAAAGTCGGTCGCCCGTTCTTCGAGGTACGTCTGCATCGGCCGGGTCGCTTCGGTGCGGACGACGATCGGGTCGAGCAGGTCGTTGTGGATGCGACGGTCGACGAGCAACTTGCTCACGTGACGGACCGAGACGCGCGCGAGGTGCGCGATCGCCCGGATCTCGGCCACGCGGGTTGCGTAGTCCTTCGGTAAGCCTGAGGGCGAGAGCTCGATCGACGTGACCGGCTGGTTCGTGACGAGGATCCTCCCCGTGCTGTCGAGGATCGGGCCGCGCGGCGCCGCGACGCGCACGGTCCGCACCTGGTTCGCCACCGCCTGGGCGGCGTAGTGCGATCCGGAGAGCACCTGCAGCGCCCACAGCCGCAGCAGAAGGGCCGCGAAGCCGATCACGACGAGCGCTCCGAGCAGCGCTACCCGCCGCGCGAGCTTCGGCGTCACCCGGTAGGGCTCGACGGTCGTCTGCCGGCCGTTCGGCTCCTCCTCGCGCACCCGTCTCGACCGAAGCCACGCGGGCGGACGCGTCGTGGTGCTAGCCAAGGAGCTGCACCTCCGCCGACAGCTCCGCCCGGTCGACCGGGCGCAGCAGTCGCCGCACGAGCGCGTAGAGCGGCCCGGTGAGGATCAGGTTGAGGACGATCGCCGGGACGAGGCTGCGAACGACCGCTCCGGCCGGGGCGTTCTCGGCCAGCACGAAATGCACCACGAGGAGCCCGAACTGGTAGAGCACAGTCACGACCGCGACGGAGAGGTACGGCGCGTGGGCGCGGTCACGCCCGGTCGTCTCGCCGTACCGCCCGATCCAATAGCCCGCGAGGGTGAGGACGAGCGACGTCAGACCGAGCGTGCCGAGCGAAGCGGTGTCGACGAGCAGGCCGGCGACGAAGCCGCCGATGGCGCCGGCGACGCTCCCGCGGAGCAGGGCGAACGCGACGAGCGAGACGAGCAGGACGTCGGGCACGGCGCCGAAGACGTGCAGCTGGGAGAAGATCGAGACCTGCACGATCGCCGCCACGAAGATCAGGGCGGCGGCCTTGACGCCGTCGCCGAGAGTCATCGGCCGGACTTCTTCGGGACGAGCACCCCAACCGCGTCCAACGAGCTGATGTTCGCGAAGGGCTGAACCTGCACCTGGAGGTACTCCGCGGTGTCCTCGGCGCCCACGTTCGAAACTCGGCCGATCGGGATCCCGTAGGGGTAGAGATCCGGGAATTGCGCGTTGCTCGTTCCCGCGGTGACGAGCACGTCACGCTTCTTCACGTTGAGCTGTTTCTGCACCTGGTCGAGGACGAGCGTCCCACCCGTCCCCGTGTGGAGCATTCCGTGGACCCTCGTCTGGAGGTCGAAGGCAGCCACGTACGTCGACGGGTCGGTCAGAAGCCTCACGACGGCCGTATCGGGAGCGACGTCGGAGACGATTCCCACGAGGCCGTAACCGCTGACGACGGGCGCGTTCCTTCGCACCCCGGAGGACGAGCCTGCCGCGATCGTCAGCGAATGGGCGAAGGGGCCGCTCGGATACGAGATGACGCCCGTGTTGACGGTGCGATAGGCGCTCGGGTATGTCCGCTGCTGTTCGAAGTGGAGGAGCCGCTTGTACTGCTCTGCCTGCACGGCGAGCGCCCGGTTGGCGATCGCCTGCTCCCGCACCTTCTCGTACTGCCGTTTCAGTCGCGCGTTCTCGGACTTCAGGCCGGAGAGGCTCGAGAGATAGTCGTACGCGTCGCGAAACGGCTGCGCGACCCTGGTCGCGGCGATCTGGAAGGGACGCAACGCGGTCGAGCCGGCTCCCTGGAGGCCGTGCAGCGCTCCCGAGGTGGGCGAGCGGAACGCGATCGTGACCATCGTGAGGGCCACGAGGACCAGGACGACGACGACCGTCCTACGGATCAGCGCGCTGCGAGCCTTGGAGGGGTACGGGGGCGGCTTCGAGCGCTGGACCGACGAGGCGAGCACCGCCGCGCGCGCACTGCGACTGGGTGGAGCCACCGAGACAGGTTACCGCGCTATCCGGCTCGCGGGTGCACCCGCGAGCGGCCGATCCGCTAGTAACGCCTCCCGTTGCGGGACCGCGCCTTGTTGCTGCGATGGATGGCCTCGAACTCCTCGAGGCTTCGGCCCGAGCCGACGGCGACGCAGGTGAGAGGGCTCTCGGCGAGATGGACGGGCATCTGCGTCTCGTGCCGCAGCCGCTCGTCGAGGCCTGTGAGCAGGGAGCCGCCGCCGGCGAGGACGATGCCGCGATCCATGATGTCCGCCGCGAGCTCCGGGGGCGTCTTGTCGAGCGTCGACTTGATCGCCTCGATGATCTGCGTGACGGGCTCGTCGAGTGCGCGCCGGATCTCCTCGGAGGTGAGGACGACCGTCTTCGGCAGGCCCGTGAGCATGTCGCGGCCGCGCACCTCCGCCTGCAGCTCCTCGCGCAGGTCCCACGCGGAGCCGATCTCGAGCTTGATCTCCTCGGCCGTCTGCTGGCCGATCAGGAGCTTGTAGTCGCGCTTGATGTGGTTGATGATCGCCTCGTCCATCTCGTCGCCGCCCACCCGCAGCGACTGCGAGACGACGATCCCGCCGAGCGAGATGACCGCGACCTCGGTCGTGCCCCCGCCGATGTCGACGATCATGTTCCCGGTCGGCTCGGCGACGGGGAGCCCGGCGCCGATCGCGGCCGCCATGGGCTCCTCGATCAGGTACGCCTGGCGCGCCCCGGCGCTCAGAGTGGCCTCCTCCACCGCGCGCTTCTCCACGCCCGTCACGCCCGACGGCACGCAGACGACGACCCGCGGATGCGCGAAGCGGTGCTGGTGCACCTTCTGGATGAAGTGCCGGAGCATCTGCTCGGTGACGTCGAAGTCGGCGATCACGCCGTCCTTCAGAGGCCGGATCGCCTGGATCGTGCCGGGCGTTCGCCCGAGCATCCGCTTCGCCTCGACACCAACCGCGTGCACCTCGCCCGAGCGCTGATCGATGGCGACGACCGACGGCTCGGAGAGGACGATGCCGCGCCCACGAACGTAGACGAGCGTGTTTGCGGTGCCCAGGTCCACCGCCATGTCGCGGCCACCGAAGCCGGTCAATCCAGAGAAGAGGCCCATAGACCGCCCGAGCATAGCCTCATACCGGTTAGTCCAGCGACTCGACGAAGTCCCGGATCGCTGCGAGGCAGGCGTCCGGCCGCTCGCCGATCAGGAGGTGGCCGCAGCCGGCAATCATGCGTAGCGGCGCGCGCAGACGCCGGGCGTACTCCATGCCGTCCGCGGGGCGGACCCAGTTGTCGCTCGCTCCCCAGAGGCAGAGGCAGGGACAGGCGACGCGGTCGAGCTCGAGGCGGGGATCCGAGGCGAGGAGCGCGCGGCCCGCCTGGCGCGTGTCGGTGTGGTGCGCCGGCCCGACGAGGAATGCCTCTGCCTGCTCGGGGTCGAGCGCGTAGGGATCGGCAACGCCCCACCACCCGAAAGCCGTCCGCCGGCCGAGCCGCGAGCGCGCCCACGCCCGGCGGTGCGGAGCGATCCAGCGGCCGGGTTTGGTCGCGCCGAGCACCGCCAGCGTCACTTCGGCCGCGCGCGTCGCCGTGCCGATGCCCGCAGCCGCAGCGAGGACGATTCCCCGCGCCGCTCCCGGACGAATCACCGCAGCGCGGAGCGAGACTCCGCCGCCGAGCGAGTGGCCGATCCACACCGCGCCGCGAACGTCCTCCGCGTCCGCGATCGCGAGAACCGCCTCGGCCAGCGCGTCGAGGTCGCGGGCCTCGGGGAGCGGCGCGGAGTGTCCGTGCCCGGGCAGGTCCGGGACGAGGACGCGGTGGCGCGCCGCGAGCGACGGCGCAAGACCGCGCCAGTTCTCGATCGTCCCGCCGAGCCCGTGCACGAGAACGAGCGGCGGACCATCCGCTCCGGCCGTCCCTCCGACCGCATAGCGAAGCCGCGTTCCGCGCCATTCGAGCTCCCGCTCCTCGAAACCGGCCAGCCGGTGGTTGCCGTCCGTCACCACTGAGGCATATTCTTCGTTCCAATGGATGCTTCTGCAGGGCGGGCGGAGTGATGCCCGCAAAGACCACAAGCGAGGGTGCGACCTAACCCGCCAGCGCGTTGCGCGCGGCGGGTTTTTTCGTTCCGGAAGGAGCTCAGCCAATGGCGAATCACCTCACGCCCGAAGAACTGTCGAAGGAGCTCAATCTCGACAGGCAGGAGGTGATCCGGGTGTGCGTAGAAGAGGGCGTGCCGATCTACCAAGGGAAGATCGACAAGTACCTCTTCCAGGCGCAGCTGCAGGCACTCGGGGCGACCCAACCCCAGCACTAGCGCGTTACCGCGTCAGGCGGACTTCTTCGCCGGCGTCTTGCGAGACCGGGAGCCGCCCTTCGAGGCGGCTTTCCCGTCCTTGGAGCCCTCGCGCCGGCTCTGTGCGTCGGCGACGCTCTGCCGCAGCGCCTCCATCAGGTCGATCACGGGCGCCTCGGTGACCGGCTCGGGCGCGACGATCTCCTGGCCGGCGAGCTTCGCCTCGAGCATCTGTGCGAGGTCGCGGCGATAGTCGTTCTCGAAGTCCTCCGGCGTCCAGTCGCCGGCGAGGCTCGAGATGACCTGCTCGGCGAGCTTGAGCTCTGCCTCCTGCACGTCGGTCTCGGCGACGGCTTCCTCGATCTCGTCCTTGGCCCGGACGTCCTCGGCGAAGAACAGCGTCTCGAGCAGGAGCGCGCCCGACCTGGCGCGGATCAGGCAGAGGTTCTCCTTGCCCCAGAGGACGAACTTGCCGACCGCGGCCATGCCCGACTCCTCCATCGCGCGCAACAGGAGGACGTACGGCTTGCGCTGCGCGTCGCCTCCCGCGGGCGCGAGGTAGTACGTGCGATCGAAGTAGACGGGATCGACGTCCTCCAGCCGGACGAAGCGGAGGATCGCGATCGATTGCGAGCGCGTGAGCGCGACGGCTTCGAGGTCGGCCTCCTCGACGAGGACGTACTGGCCCTTCGCAAACTCCCACCCCTTCACGAGCTCGTCGGGCTCGACGTCCCGCTCGTGCACCGGGCACCAGCGCTTCTGCTTGATCGGTGTGCCGCACTCGCGGTGCAGGGTGCGGAACGACACGTCCTGCCGCTGGGTCGCGAGCGCGAGCCCAACGGGGATGTTGACGAGGCCGAAGCTGATTGATCCGTTCCAAATGGTGCGCATTGGCTCTTCCTAAGTCTAAGGACCGGCCGAATTCTCGTTTCTCATCGGCTTCCCTGCATACGATTGGGAAATGGAGCGGCGCACCGCGCCCGAGCTCTGGCGCGACGCCGTCCGCGACACGCCGGACGAGCCCGCGTATCTCGAGGAGACCGCGGACGACTGGCGGCCGGTCTCATGGGACGAGGCTGCGGAGCGCGTCGAGGCGCTTGCGCACGGGCTGCTGGCCCGTGGCGTCCGCCACGGCGATCGCGTGGCGATCCTGTCGCGCACCCGCCTCGAGTGGATCCTGCTCGACTGGGCCGTGATGTCGATCGGGGCCGTCGTCGTCGGCCTCTACCCCACGAGTTCGGCGAGGGAGTGCGAGTACATCCTCGGCCACTGCGAGGCGGTGCTCGCGTTCGCGGAGGACGACGAGCAGGCGCGGAAGCTCGTCTCGATCCGGGGAGCACTCCCGAACCTGCGCGAGATCATCCCGTTCGACTGGCTCGAGAAGCTCGAGTCGGACGGGCGTCTCGCCAGGCACCTGCAACCGGAGCCGGTCGAGGAGGACGACCTCGCGACGCTGATCTACACCTCCGGCACGACGGGGCCGCCGAAGGGCTGCATGCTGACGCACCGGAACCTCGCTGCCGCCGCACTCCGCGTCGTGGAAGGGATGCACGAGCCGGGAGACGTCGTCCTGCTCTTCCTGCCTCTCGCCCACAGCTACGGCCGCCTCGCGCACCACGCCGCGACCCACCGGGGCGGGACCATCGCGCTCGTCGCCGACGTCGCCCGCGTGCCCGAGGCGCTGGCGAACGTGCGGCCGACACTGCTGCCGGCCGTCCCACGCGTCTACGAGAAAGTCCACGCGAACACCCTCGGTGAGATCGAGCGCGCCGGCGGGATGCGGACGCGGATCGGGTTGTGGGCGCTCGGCGTCGGCGCCCGCACGAGCCGCGCGCGCCGGGACGGAGCGTCGATCGGCGTCCTGCTCGCGCTGCAGCAGCGCCTGGCCGAGCGGCTCGTATTCGCCAAGGTGCGCGAGCGGCTGGGCGGCAGGCTCCGCATCGGCGTATCCGGCGCGGCCCCCCTCTCGACCGACGTGATGGAGTTCTTCCACGCGCTCGGCGTGCCCGTGATCGAGGGCTACGGCCTGACCGAGACGGCCAGCTCGGCGACGGTGAACGAGCCTGGGAACTTCCGGATCGGGACGGTCGGCCGTCCCGTCGAGGGCGCCGAGATCCGCCTCGAGGACGACGGCGAGATCCTGATCCGCAGTGACGCGGTCTTCGCCGGCTACTACAAGGAGCCCGAGGCCACCGCGGCGGTGTTGAGCGACGACGGGTGGTTCCGCACCGGCGACGTCGGCGAGATCGACGCCGAAGGGTTCCTGCGGATCACCGACCGCAAGAAGGACCTGATCATCACGGCCGGCGGCAAGAACATCGCGCCGCAGAACCTCGAAAACGCGCTCAAGGCCTCGCGCTTCGTCTCGCAGGCGCTCGTCGTCGGCGACCGGCGTCCCTACGTCGCGGCTCTCGTGACGCTCGACGACGCGGAGGTCGCTTCCAGCGGCCGCGACCGAGAGGAGCTCGTGCAGTCGCTCTTGGACGACGTCAATCGCGACCGGATGCGCGTCGAGCAGATCAAGCGTTTCGCGATCCTGCCGCGCGACTTCTCCCAGGAAGAGGGCGAGGTGACGCCGACGCTGAAGCTACGGCGCAAGGTCGTCCACGAGCACTTCGCAGACGAGATCGAGCGGCTGTACGCGAACCCGAGCTAGCCGAGGATCCGCTTCGCGCCGTCGTACTCGGAGGAGTACCAGCCCTCGCTGAGACTGTCGATGCGGACGACGTCACCGGTGTGCGGCGCGTGGATGAACTGACCGCCGCCCACGTAGATCCCGACGTGGCCGAGGCCGGCGAAGAAGACGAGGTCGCCCGGCTCGAGCTCGCTCCGCGAGACCGAGACTGCATCCGGGTAGTCCCACTGCGCGACCGTGTAGTGCGGGAGCGAGATGCCGACCTGTGAGAAGACGTACATCACGAAGCCGGAGCAGTCGAAGCCACTCGGGCTCGCACCGCCCCAGACGTAGGGGGTGCCGAGGTATCGCATCGCGATCCCGACGACGCCGCTGAAGCGGCCGGGTGGCGCGGAACCAGAGACCGGAGTGCCGACGCCGAAGCTGCCTTTCGGAGTCGACGCCTGCGCCGCCGCTGCGGCCCTCGCGGCGCGGGCAGCCGCCGCCTGGCTCGCCTGCTGCTGCGCGATCATCGTCTGGAGCTGCGACTTGACGGAGTTGTAGAGGCGGCCTTCGGAGGCGCGCCTTCCCTCGATGCTGTTGCGCTCAGCCGCACGCACCGTGACGAGATGGCGCGCCTGGTTCCGCTCGCCGCGCAGGAGCGTCCGGCTGTGCACGATCTGGTGCTGGTACGAGACGACCCGGTGGATGAGAGCCGAGTCCTGCCTCGAAACCGAGTTGACGGTCTCGATCCTGGAGATGAGGTCGTCGAGGCTGCGGGCGCCGAGGATAACGGCGAGCGACGACTGCTGATCTCCCGAGGTGTAGATCGCCATCAGCCGCTTCGCGAGCGCGCGCTGCGCGCGACCGAGATTCCCGCGGGCGACGCCGAGCGCCTGGTGGTTGACGCGGAGCTCATGTTTGACGAGCCGGAGCTTCCGGCTCGCGGCCTGATAGCGGCTGTTCGCACGCTGGGCCTGCGCGTCGAGCTGTTGCAGGCGGAGGAGAACGGCTTGAGCCTGTGCGCGCTTTGCGCCGATCCTGCCCGCATGCGCACGCGGGGCCGAGGCCCCGATCAGGCCTGCAGCGAGCAAGCCGATGAGAAGTGCCGTGAGCGCTGCAAAGCGCCGCGGCACGCGCAATGACGTCCTCCCGCCCGTCACAAGCGGCTCACGGTAACAAGCCTGGCGGACGCCCGCAACGAAGAACCGTCACGAAAATGCTGCAATTTGGCCCAACGCACGCCGCCGGGCGCCTCAGTAGGCGACGCACAAAGTTGCAGTGTCGAGTACGGTCCGCCCTCGTGCTCGGGCGGATGAGATCCCGCACCGTGCGGTTCGGAGGTCTCGCCGCGGTGCTCACGCTTACGGCTGCTTCGGCAGCGCTTGCCGCTCCCGGAGCGGCACATCGCGGGACGGCGGGCAGCGCAGGAGCTCCTCCTCAGCCGCTCGCGACGCAAGCCCATCAGGCGTTGCTCAGCCTCTACGCGCTCGACTCGCGGCTCCAGGCGTGGAACTCCCGAGTCGGCTCGCTCGAGCAGGAGGCGGCGGCATTGCGGCAGCGCCGCATCGCCCTGCGAGCCGCACTCTCCGCGGCGCGGGCCTCGCTCAAGATCAGCCAGCACCGGCTCGCTCTGGAGCTCCGCTCCCTCTACGAGCAGGGCGACGTAAACACGCTCGCCGTGATGCTCGGGGCGCAGTCGCTGACCAAAGGGCTCCGGCAGGTCGACGCCCTGTCGCGCGTCGCGGAACAGGGGAAGCAGGTCGTCGCGGCTACGTCCGCGGCCCGCAGTCGCCTGCTCCGTTTGCAAAGCCGCCTCGCGGCGGAGGAGCACCGGCTGGAAGCGTCACTCGCGGCCGCCCGCGAAGCGGAGCAACGGCTTGCATCCGCGGCTACGGCCCGGCGCGCCTACGTCTCCTCCCTGCAGGCACGGGAGCGCGCGTCGCAGGTCCGCAGCGTCGAGGCCCATGCGCAGGCCGCGCAGCAGAAGTCCAGGCAACTGGCTCCGCCGGCGCCCGCAGCTGCCGCGCCGACGGGGAAGCGGCAGCTCACCGTGAGCGCGACCTGCTACGACCTACCGGGCAGGACCGCAACCGGCATGCCCGTGGGCCAGGGCGTCGTCGCGGTCGACCCCTCGGTGATCCCGCTCGGCACCCGGCTGTACATCCCCGGCTACGGCAACGGCGTTGCCGCCGACGTAGGCGGAGGCATCAAAGGCGCGACCATCGACCTCTGGATGACGCCCACGCAATGCGGCGCCTGGGGCCGGAAGACGGTGACTATCACCGTCTTCTAGCGAGCGAAGCTGGCGCTTCGCTCGCTGGGATAAGGAACTGCGCGGACGGGAGACGCGGTCTCCCGTCCGCTCCGTGCCTTTTGCTCTTGCTCTGTTGGGCCGGACGCTTGTGTCGTGCGCTCGCGCGCGGCAGAGGCCGGCGCGAGCGCAGTCCGGCCTGCGGCTAAGCCCGGCTGCGCCGAGGCTTAGCCTCCGGCCCCTCGCCAAAGCCTGGTCGAAACGTCTCGACCAACGTGTTGGCCACGGCGGCGGCGTAACGAGGCGTTACGCCGCCGCGAACCAGCGGGCGACCACGCGCAGCCTGCAAGTCCGCGACAAAAACGCACACGGGCACAGCGCAAACCCAGGCAAGCCCTAAGGCACGGAGCCCACGGGAGACCGCGTCTCCCGTGGGCGCAGTTCCTTCAACAGCGAGCGAGACCGCAGGTCTCGCGAGTTATGCGAGCTAGACTCTGGCGGCGAACAGGGGGGAGAGTCGTGACTGAGCTCGTGGAGACGGCCGAGGAACGGCAGACAGAGCCGCTTCGTGTGCTGCTCGTCGACGACCACGATCTCTTCCGCACGGGTCTGCGCAACCTCCTCGAGGAGCAGGATCTCGTGATCGTGGGCGAGGCGGCGACCGGCGCCGAGGCTGTCACGAACGTCCGCGAGCTGACCCCCGACGTCGTCGTCATGGACCTGAACATGCCGTCGATGGGCGGCGTCGAGGCGACGCGGCACATCGCGGAGGTGTCGCCGCTGACGCGCGTCGTGATGCTGACGATCTCCGACGAGGACAGCGACGTCACCGACGCGATCCTCGCCGGCGCGTGTGGCTATCTCCTCAAGGACGCCTCGATCCAGGAGCTCGTCGCGGGAATCCGCGCGGCAGCACGCGGCGAGGCGCTCATCTCCCCTCACATCGCCGCGAAGGTGCTGCAGCGCATCCGGGCGACGAGCGCACAGCCGGAGATCGAGGAGATGATCCGCGCGGAGCTCTCCGAGCGCGAGATCGAGGTGCTGAAGCTGATCGCGAACGGCAAGGACAACGCCGTCATCGCCGCCGAGCTTCACATCAGCCCGAAGACCGTCAAGAACCACATCTCGAACATCCTCATGAAGCTCCAGATCGACAACCGCATCCAGGCGGCTGTCTACGCGGTTCGGTCCGGGATCGTCTAGCTGGATCGCCTAGCTGCGGGAGCGCCGCAGGTGGCGGCGCCGAGCCTGGAGGTTGTGCAGGAGAGAGCGGAGGCGCGTGAGCTCTCCGTCGGCGGTCTCGAGGCGGTCGGAGAGCTCGGCCAACTCGGCCGCGACGCTGTGCGCCGACACCTCGGCCGCATCGCGCGCTACCTCGCCGAGGCGCCGCTCGATGCGCCACCGCTCCGCCTCCAGCGCGAGCGCTTCGGCATAGCCGTCGGTCAGCGTCGTCTCGATCGTGTCCAGGGTGGGAGCGCCCGCGCCGTTCTCGGGCATCCTGAGCAGCTCCGCGATCTCGTCCCGCAGCGGCATCGGCCAACGATTATCGGGGCGCGGGCAGACAACGGGAATGGGCCGCTCGGCCCATCTTCGACGCCGGATCGGCCCATCCGGCTTGACGTTTGCCTTCTCTCTTGAAAAATGGAAAGACCGTGCCTCTCCGTCTCGCCGCAGCGGCAGTGGCAACCGTCGCTTTCTTCCTCGTTCCCGCCGCGCAGGCGGGATCTCGCAACGCGTTCCAGACGCGGCTTGCCCGGGCGCTCCGCGCACGGCATGTGAGCCCGTCGCGGACGGGAGCGGTCGCCGTCGACCTTCGGACCGGCCGGTTCGTCTTCGCCCGCAACGCGCACCTGCCGCTCCGGCCCGCGTCGAACGAGAAGCTCGCGACGACGTACACGGCGCTGACCGCGCTCGGCCCGTCGTTCCGGATCGAGACCGACGTGCTCGGCGACGGGCAGCTGACCGGCACGACCTGGGACGGCGACCTCGTGCTCAAGGGGTACGGCGATCCTGCTCTCTCACTCGCTCAGCTCGAATCCCTCGCCCAGCAGGTTGCCGCGGCCGGGATCAAGCAGGTCACAGGCCGTGTGCTAGGCGACGAAAGCTGGTTCGACGCACGCCGCACCGGTCTCGGCTGGAAGGCGCAGTTCTACCTCCACGAGTCGCCGGCCCTCTCGGCGCTGATCGTCAACCGCGGCTGGACCGGGCGCTACGAGACGGCACGGCCGGCCCTGATGGCGACGCAGCTCTTTCGGAGCGACCTGCGCCGGGCGGGCGTCGCGGTCCACGGCGGTACGGCGCTCGGCGTCGCCGCGGTCGAGGCCGTCCCGCTCGCGAATGTCGAGTCCGCGCCTCTCGCCGCCCTCGTGCACCACATGGACGTCTACAGCGACAACTTCTACGCCGAGATGCTGCTGAAGGAAATAGGTGCTGTGCAGGGTAAAAGCGGCTCTGCGGCAGCCGGGATCGCCGTGTCGCGCCAGCTCCTCAGAGCAGCGGGCGTGCCGCTCGCCGGTGTGCGCACGGTCGACGGCTCGGGGCTGTCGCTCATCGACCGCTGGACTCCGCTCGGTCTTGCGTCGCTCCTGCGAACGATGTGGCAGGACCCCGACCTGCGGCCCTACGTCGTCTCCGCGTTGCCGATCGCCGGAGAGACGGGCACGCTCGACCACCGCATGCGCAAGGGCCCAGCGCGCGGGCTCGTGCGCGCGAAGACCGGCACGACGGACAACGCCTCTTCGCTCTCGGGCTTCGTCGGCGACCGCTTCGTGTTCTCGATTCTCGAGAACGGCAGCCCCGTGCGGACGCTCAACGCCGAGGCGTCGCAGAACCGCTTCGCCCAGCTTTTGGCCGGAGCCGCGCGATCCGACAGCGGCTAGCCCTCGCCGAGCAGCGCGAGGAGCTCGGTCTCGGAGAGGATCGGTACCCCCGCCTTCTGCGCCTTCGTCAGCTTCGAGGCGCCCGGCTCCTCGCCGACGACGAGCCCCGTCGTCTTCGCCGAGACCGAGTTGGTGACCTTCGCGCCGAGCGCTTCGAGTCGCGCCTGCGCGTCGTCGCGGGAGAAGCGCTCGAGCGTGCCGGTGATCACGTACGTCTGGCCCGTGAGCGGGCCCCCGCGCGGCTTTTCCTCGGCGCCCACTTCGAAGCGGAGATCGAGGTCGCGAAGCTCCTGGACAAGGCCGCGATTCTGCTCGTCCGCGAACCAGTCGACGACGTCCTCCGCGCGGTCGGGACCGAAGCCCTCCACCTCGGCGACCTCCTCCGGTGTCGCCGCGATCAGGCGGTCGACCGTACCGAAGTGGCCGGCGAGATTTCGCGCGAGCACCCAGCCGATCCCGGGAATGTTCAGACCCAGGAGGACGCGTGAGAACGGCACCTGCTTGGAACGCTGGATCGACTCGATCGCGGCATTCGCAGAGATCTCGGCAAAACCCTCGATCTCCACCAGCTGCTCTTTCGTCAGACGGTAGAGACCGGGCAGGGAGCGGACGAGGCCTTGCTGCCACAGGATGCGGATGGTCTGCTCGCCGACACCGTCGATGTCTGCGACAGCCGTCCAGTTGATCAGCGTCTCGAGACCGCGCGACGGGCAGGCGCGGTTCGGGCAGCGGTGCATCGCCTCGCCCTCCGGCTTCACGATTGCAGTGCCGCAGAGCGGGCAGTGCGTCGGCATCCGGAACTCTTTCGTCCCGCGCCGATGGGCCCCCGCAGGGCCGACGATCTGAGGAATGACGTCGCCGGCGCGCTGGACGATCACGTCGTCGCCTTCACGGATCGCCTTGCGGTTGATGTCCTCCTCGTTGTGCAGCGTCGCCCGCGTGACGGTGACGCCGCCGACCTGCACCGGTTCCATGATCGCCCAAGGATTGAGAGCGCCGGTGCGACCTACCCGGATACGGATCTCGAGCAGCCGCGTCACCGCGGTCAGCGGCGCCCACTTGTAGGCACGCGCCCAGCGCGGACGCTGGTGCAGAACGCCGAGCCGTCGTTGTTGGTCGAGTGAGTCGACCTTGACCACGACGCCGTCGATCTCGTAGTCGAGCTCCAGCCGGCGCCTTTCCCACTCGACGCAGGCGGCGGCCACCTCGTCGATCGACTCCAACCGTTGGGCGAAAGGATTGGTCCGCAAGCCGTGCTCGCGCAGCCATTCGAGCATCGCGGACTGTGTCTCGAACTCGACGCCTTCACGGTGGCCGGATCCGTAGACCCAGATCGAGAGCGGTCGGTCAGCGGTGATCGCCGAGTTCTTCTGACGGAGGCTGCCGGCCGCAGCGTTGCGCGGATTGGGCGCGAGCTTCTGACTCGTCCCCGCCAGGCGCTCATTGAGCTCTCTGAAGCCGCTGAGCGGCAGATACACCTCTCCCCTGACCTCGATCACGGCCGGCGCATCGCCCTTCAACCGCAGCGGGATGGCTTTGATGGTGCGGAGATTGCGGGAGACGTCTTCTCCCTGGACTCCGTCGCCGCGCGTCGCGCCGCGCACGAGCACGCCGTTCTCGTACGTCAGGTTGACGGCGAGCCCGTCGATCTTCGGCTCGAGCACATAGGCAACCGGCTCGTCGGTGCCGAGACGCCTTCGGACGTCGTCGTCCCACTTCCTCAGCCCTTCGTCGGTCGTCACCTTCTCGAGCGAGCCCATCGGCTCGAGGTGCTGGACCTTTTCGAACTTGTCGGAGAGGCCACCGACGCGCCGCGTCGGCGAGTCCGGCGTGACGAGCTCGGGATGCTCCTCCTCCAGCGCGACGAGCTCGTCGAAGAGAGCGTCGTAGGCCGCGTCCTCCATGATCGGCTCGTCCTCGACGTGATACGCGATCAGCGCGCGGTTGAGGACGTCGCGCAACTCGGAGGCGCGCGAGGCGGCCGTGGTGCTCTTAGAGGAGGCCAAGGAGCTCCTCCGCACGGTCGACCATCGCATCGGGGCGCTCGGCTTCGAGCCGCGCGCGATCGTGGATGCGGCCCCAGGTCACGGCGACGGCGAACATCCGCGCTGCCTTCGCCGCGCGGACGTCGAAGGGGGAATCGCCGACGTAGGCCGCCGAGGCCGGGTCGGCTCCCAGCCGCTCGGCGCCGAGGAGCAGCGGCTCCGGATCGGGCTTGTGCCGCGCCGTCTCGTCGCCGCCGACGATCGTCTCGAAGAGGTGGCCGAGCGGAACCTGCGCGAACGCGAGCTCGACGGTCGCGCGGCGCTTGGCGGTCACGATGCCGAGCCGGCGCCCCTCCTCGTGCAGTTGCACGAGCACGTCCTCCATCCCCGCACATGCTTCGAGCTCGTCGTGGAGCGGCTCGTTATGGGCGCGGTAGACGTCGACTAGCCGGTCGACGTGCTCGGGCGCGAGCGCGTGCATCTGCGCCTCGAGGCCCGGCCCGCCGACAGTTTGCAGCAGCTCCTCGTCGGAGTAGTCGCGGCCGAGCACCTCGCGTGTCGCGTGCCGCATCGACGCGAGGATGATCGCGCCGGAGTCGACGACGGTGCCGTCGAGGTCGAAGAGAACGGTCTCGAAGCGCACCCGCCGATCGTATCCGCGCCCTAATACGTCACTGAGACGAGGTATAGGCCCCACGGCGGCGCGGTGAGCCCGGCCTCCGAGCGAGCGCGACCGTCGAGCAGCTCCGGGACTGAGTCGGGCGTCTCGACCATCGTCCCGACGAGGCTCCGCACCATGTGGCGCAGGTAACTGTTCGCCGTGATCTCGAAATCCAGGTGGTCGTCTCGTCGAACCCACTCCGCCCGCTCGACGACACGGACGAAGGCCCTGTGCGTCGTCTGGGTGGGCGTAAAGGCTCGGAAGTCGTGCTCGCCGACGAGCGCGGCTGCCGCGGCCGCGAGGGCGTCCTCGTCGAGCGGCCTCGGCAACCACCAACTCCGGCGCTGCTCGAACGGTGACGGCTTCGTGCGCGTGAAGAGCCGGTACCGATAGCTGCGGGAGCGTGCCGAATGGCGGGCATGGAAGCCTGGAGGCGCCTCTGCGGCCGAGAAGACGGTGATCGCGTCGGGCAGACGCGGGTTGAGCGCCGCCGCCGCTCGCTGGGGCGCCGGCCCGCCCTCGACGTCGACCGAGACGACCTGGCCGAGCGCATGGACGCCGGTGTCCGTGCGCCCGGCGACCGCGAGGCTCTCGACCGAGGCGAAGGTCTCGCCGAGCGCTTGCCGTACTGAGGCCTCGACCGTCGGGAGGCCGGGCTGTGCAGCCCAGCCGCGGAACGGCGTGCCGTCGTACTCGAGCGTCAGGATGAGGCGCACGTCAGGTCATCCTGACTTCGTTTGTGAGGAGTGCCTTATGCTCTACGTTATTGCACACCGCTCGGTATACTCTAACGCGTGAGCGACGAGCACGCATTCCTTCTCCAGCGGGTCCAGCCGGCGATGGTCGGTCTCATCGACGGCTCCCTCTCGACGCTTGCGCCGATCTTCGCGATCGTGCTGCATACCCACAAGCCGTTCGACGCCTTCATCGCGGGCATCGCCACCGCCATCGGCGCCGGCATCAGCATGGCGTTCTCGGAAGGGCTCTCGGACACCGGCACCGAGACGGGCCGCGGCAGCCCTGTCGTGCGCGGCTCGATCACCGGGGTCGGGACGTTCGTCGGCGGGATCCTCCACACCCTGCCCTTCCTCATCCCGGAGTACCACACGGCGCTCGTCGCAGCGATCGTCGTTGTCGCCTTCGAGCTCGTGACGCTCGCCTGGCTCCGTTACCGCTTCTTCGAGACGAGCTTCATCCGGTCGTTCGCGACCGTGACCATCGGCGGCGTCGCCATCGCCGTGGTCAGCGCCGCCGTGGGCTCTGCCTGAGCCTCTACGGCTCGAAGTCGACGAGCTCGAGGTAGACCATCTCCGCCGCGTCGCCGGCCCTGTGGCCGAGCTTGACGATGCGGGAGTAGCCGCCCGGCCGTTCGGCCATTCGCGGCCCCACGTCGGCAAAGAGCTTGTGCACGACTTCCTGCGAGCGGAGCACCGAGAGCGCCTGCCGGCGGGCGTGGAGATCGCCGCGCCGGCCCAGCGTGATCATCTGCTCGGCGAACGGCTTGACTGCCTTCGCCTTCGCCTCGGTCGTGCGAATCCGGCCGTGCTCGATGAGCGAGCACGTGAGGTTCGAATACAGCGCCTTGCGGTGCGAGGCGTCGCGGCCGAGCTTCTTGCCTGTGCGTGCGTGGCGCATTGCCGTCCCTACTCCGGGAAGCCGCCCGAGCCGTTCTCACCGCGGAGGTGGAGGCCGTGCTGCTGCAGGGTCTCGCGGACCTCCTCGATCGACTTCTTGCCGAAGTTCGGGATCGCGGCCAGCTCCTGCTCGCTCTTCATCACGAGGTCGCCGATCGTCTCGATCCCGACCCGCTTGAGGCAGTTGTACGAGCGGACGCCGAGCTCGAGTTCCTCGATCGGGAAGTTCTCCATCCCGTGCGCGAGCGCCGCCTCGGGCGTGACGCCGCCGTCGACCGGCGCGGCCTCGCCGAACCCCTCGATGCGGTCGAGGTCGGTGAAGATCGCGAGCTGGCGGATCAGGACCTCGGACGCCTCGGCGAGCGCGTCCTTCGGCTCCACCGAGCCGTCGGTCGTGATGTCGAGCGTGAGCTTGTCGTAGTCCGTGCGCTGCCCGACGCGCGCCGCCTCGACCTGGTACGCGACGCGGCGCACGGGGGAGAAGATCGAGTCCATCGGGATGACGCCGATCGTGTGCTGCGGCCCGCGGTTGAGCTCCGCCGGCGAGTAGCCGCGGCCACGGCCGATCGTCAGCGTCACCTCGAGCCTGCCCTTGTCCGACAGGTTCGCGATCTCGAGCTCCGGATTGAGGATCTCGAGATCCGCGGGAGCCTCGATGTCGGCAGCGGTGACCGCCCCGGGGCCCTTCTTCGCGATGTGCACCTCGATCTCAGGCGACTCGCCGTGCAGCCGCGAGACCAGGTTCTTGAGGTTCAGGATGATGTCGGTCACGTCCTCGCGGACGCCCGGCAGGGTCGTGAATTCGTGTGCCGTTCCCTCGACCTTGACCGACGTCACGGCTGCGCCCTCGAGTGAGGAGAGCAGCACGCGCCGCAGCGAGTTGCCGAAGGTGTGACCGAAACCTCGGTCGAGAGGCTCGATCACGAAGACCCCGCGATGGTCGTCCACGTCCTCGTGGACGATCTTCGGGATCTGGAAGTCCATTTCTCTAGTCGCCAAGACGATTCCCTCTTTCCGTTACTTCGAGTAGAGCTCGACGATCAACTGCTCCTGCACCGGCGTGTCGATCTCGTCGCGCTCGGGCTGCTTCAGCACCTTGCCCGTGAGCCCGTCGTGATCGGCCTGAAGCCAGGGAGCGACGGTCGAGACGAGATCGGTCGCGTCCCGGATCACCTGCTGAGCCGAGGAGCTCGGCGGGACGGTGACCACGTCGTCGGGGCGCACCTGGTAGCTCGGGATGTTCACGCGCCGCCCGTTGACGTGGAAGTGGCCGTGGCGCACGAGCTGGCGCGCCTGGGCACGCGACGCGGCGAAGCCGAGCCGGTAGACGACGTTGTCCAAGCGCGTCTCGAGCATCCGCAGCAACTCCTCGCCCGTGACGCCGGAGCGCTTGGATGCCTTCTCGTAATACGTGCGGAACTGCTTCTCGAGCAGGCCGTAATAACGGCGCGCCTTCTGCTTCTCGCGGAGCTGCAGCAGGTACTCGCTCTGCTTGATGCGGCCGCGGCCGTGCTCGCCCGGCGGATACGAGCGGCGCTCGATCGCGCACTTCTCCGTCAGGCAGCGCTC
>JAICJI010000040.1 GCA_025928515.1 Thermoleophilia bacterium | reverse complement strand
CGGAGCACTGGCCATGCGAGCGTGCTCAGCCCCGAAAACTCGACGGTGAACCCCCACGCCGCCGCAAGCAGCGCCCCGGATAGTCCTAAGGCAGCCCGCTGCCGCATCGCCGAAAGTCTGCCGCCACCCGCCCGGAAAGCAAGCGAGGATTAGTCGCCGCCAGGGACGACTGCAACTTGCGTGACGCGCTTCGTCGTGGGGTCGATGTTGAACACCGTGAAGGGCAGGTTGATGTTCGTCCTTTCGTGTTGGCAGGTGTCGGGCGCCGAAACGGCGGTGCCCCCGTAACACCTCACCCTGACGAGGTGTCGAAGTTGCCGGACTGTCGAGCCGACGCCGACGCCTGAGCGGGTCTTGTATCGGGCGGAACGTGTGATGACGAAGTCCGCGATCGTCGGCTTCCCTTTGGGAGGATTGGGCGAGTAGTCCACGTAGATGCCGACTCCCGGATAGAAGCGGAGCGGGTGACCGTCGATGCGGGCGACAACGCTTCCTCCGACAACCTTCGTGATCTCAGGTTTCGGTTCGCCGAAACTCACCGGGCCGATTCGACGGTCCAGAACGATGAGTCCCGGCCGCACCGTGCCTGTCGTGTTGAGCGGGCCGCCGTTGGTGATGCTTGCGCCCACGCCTTTCTTCGTCGCGTTCCCGCAGCCGGTACCGACGACGCCGAGGAGGGCAAGCAACGCGGGTGCACGGATCGCCTTCACCGCGTCTAGTTATACGCCGCCCTCAGGGGGCATTCCGGAACACTGGCGATCGATCACCGGGCGATGCGAGGTCGGCCCGTTCGTTAGTGAGCCGTTAGAGAGAAATGGCGCTTTCCGGAATTCTCGCTGTACCCTGCGAGGCATGAAGAGGCCACTCACCCTCGCAACGACTTTGGTCCTCGCAGCAGCGATTACCGGATTCGCTTTCGCTGGTACTTGGACGACTCTCAAGTCGGTTCATCTCAACGCGCAAAATCCGAAGACGGCATTCAGTCTCCGGATCCGCCAGCCCAAGAAGATCCTTCTCTACATCGGGTCGGCCAAGGTCACGGCCACGACGAGGTGCAGCAAGGGGACGACGGTGTCGAAGCTCAGCCGCTCGTTCGCTACGGACGGGAGTCGGAACCTGCTCTGGCACATCGCAGCTCGGCAAGACGCATGCCGTGTGTCGGTCTCGGCTGTGGTCAAGGGTGGGCACGGCGGCTACGTCAGTGTGGACGTGTACCGCTGACGCGGCGATAGCGGATGTGCGTGGCGAGCGGCGAGTGCAGCACCTCGACCGGCTCCATCCCCAGCGACTCCACGCCGTCGAAGATCCGCTCGCCGGATCCGAGGAGGACCGGGGCGATGTCCAGCCTCAGCTCGTCGACGACCCCGGCGAGCAGCGCCTGCCGCACGGTGGAGGCGCCGCCCGCAATGTCCACGCCGTCGTCGCCGGCGGCGTCGCGCGCCTGCGCGTAGGCGGCGTCGAACCCTCCGGTGACGAAATGGAAGGTTGTCCCGCCCTCCAGCTCGATCGGCTCGTGGGGGTGGTGGGTGAGCACGAACACCGGCGCGTGGTACGGCGGCTCGGGGCCCCACCAGCCGCGCCAGTCCTCGTCCCAATCACCGCGGATCGGGCCGAACATGTTGCGCCCCATCACGTACGCGCCGCGCGGGCGCATGAGCCAGCCGGCCGCGGTCTCGTCGGCCTCGTTGGAGCGCTCGTCGCCGAGATGCCACCTGTGCAGCTCCAGCCCGCCTATGCCGAGCGGGTTCTCGCGACTCTGCTCCGGCCCGGCGACGAAGCCGTCGAGCGAAATCGACATGTGGCACGTCGTGTCTTGCAAGCGGCCGCCACCCTAACTCAGCGCGGCCTCACCCTCGGCGGCGAACCGTCCGGGGCTTCTTCCCGTGCCCGACGCGCATCGCCGCCACGAACGCGCACAGCAGCCACAGGCCGTAGACCGGCTTGACGATGCTGCCGAAGTGGTGGATGAAGATGCCCATCTGCCGCGTGTCCAGGTAGTGGACCGAGGGCGCCGGCGGCCCTGACGCGCCGAAGAGCCCGTTAACGGCGCCACGATGCCGATGTCCCAGCGCGTCGCGATCACGACGCCCGCCCAGAGCAGCCCTCCCACCAGAGCGACGGCGGCCCCGGCGAGGAGCGCCGACCTGAGTGAGCCTTGGCTCGCGCGGCGGGCGACGGTGGTGGTCGGCGCAACGAGCAACGGCGGTTTGGCGGCCGGCGTGTAGGTGGGCGCGCTGAGCTGCGGCTCCCAGCCATGCGAGCTACCGGAGGCGAGTTCGGCTACCGCTCTCGCGATCGCGTCGTCGCCATTTCCGTGACCCCGACCCAGGTGCCTCATGTTCACAGCGGTCATCGGCATGCTGCCGCGCCGCCTTGAGAGCTCCGTTGGGGACTACCGCGGGCTGAAGAGCGCGTTCAGGTCGGGATTCCGGGGCAGGTTCGCGAACCGCGAGAAGGTGCCTTCGCTTGCGATCTCCTCCGCCGCGGCAAGGAAGCTTGCCCACGCGGTTCGGGCGAGCGAGCCGCCGACGCTGATCCGGCGAACGCCGAGGGCTGCGACTTCCGCCGCCGTGATGAAAGGCGCCATGGCGAGCAGGTTCACGGGCTTGGGTGCCACTGCGGCAACGATCGCCGCTATCTGTTCGTGCGTCGAGATGAACGGCGCATAGAGGCAGTCGGCTCCGGCGTCGGCGTAGGCCTGCAGCCGCTTGATGGTCTCCTCGAGATCGGGCCGGCCGACGACGAATCCCTCGGACCGGGCGGTGAGGAGGACGCCCGTGCCGCTCTCGTCGATCGCCTGTCGTGCCGCGCGGATCCGTTCGACCGCAAGGTCGAGTGGATAGAGCGGCTCGAAGTCGTCGCCCGTGGAGTCCTCGATCGACAGGCCGGCGATCCCGGTCTCCGCCGCGAGCTTCACGTTCACGCCGACACCGTGAGGCTCGTCGGTGAAGCCGCCCTCGAAGTCGGCGTTGACGGGCAAGTCGACGGCGCCCGCGATCAGGCGCAGGTGGTCGAGCGCCTCGTTCCGGAACACCCCGTTGTCGGGACGGGCCACCGACCAGGCGTGGCCCGCGCTCGTGGTCGCCAGCGCCTTGAATCCGAGCTTCGCGAGCGCGACCGCGGTGCCGGCGTCCCACGGGTTCGGCATCACGAAGCAGCCCTCCGCGTGGAGTGCGTGGAAGGCCTCGACCTTTTCTGCCTGCGACCTCATGCCGTGAATAGTCGCTTCTCGGCCCTCAGATGTGAAGCCCACTCGAGCCGGTCGACACTCGCGAAGTGCAGGTAGGCACCGAGCGCGTCGCGCATCGCGTCGACGAAGCCGTCGGTGCGGCCGGGCGCGAACCCGTCCTCCCACCAGAGGCCGAGCACCTCGACGCAGGCGCGATCGCGATCGATCCGCGGTTCGATGCAGCCCACGAGCCGGTCGCCGAAGACGATCGGGAGGACGTAGTAGCCCCAGCGTCGCTTCTCAGGCTTGAAGAAGCCCTCCCAGACGAACTCGAAGCCGAACAAGCCCGCGAGGAGCTTGGTGTCCCAGAGCAGCGAGTCGAAGGGGGCGACGAATGCGACCGAGGGAGGCGGCTCCGGTGGCGCCTCGAGCGCCGAGACCTCGTCGGCGACGACGAATCGCTTGCCGCGCAGGCCCTCGATCTCGACCGGCACGAGCTCGCCGCGCTCGACGGCCTCCTTGTGCAGGGCCCTGCGGACGTCCGGGTTGGCGATGCGGGCGAACGTGCCGCCGGCGCCGCCGGCACCGAGCAGTCCGTGGGCGCGGTAGCGCGAGAGGAGCTTGTGCCGGAGCTGCTCCTGTTCCGGTATCTCCTGCGCGAGCAGCCGCGCGGGGAGGAGCCGCTCGATGACGTCGTAGTAGCGGACGTTTCCCTCTCGTCTGGCGAGCCCGATCGAGCCGGCGACGGTGTGCGCCTCGAGGACGGAGCGGACGGCGTTCTCCGGCAGGCCGAACCAGTTCTTCGTGGCGCCGCTCTGGCGTTCGAAGTCGGCCGACGAGAGCGGCCCGTCCGCCCGGATCCGCTCGAGCACCTGCTCGGCGACGGCGGCGTTGTCCGCGAGCGCGGCGGCGTGGAACCGCGGGCCTTTGCGCCCTCCGTTTGCGCGGTACCAGGGGAACTCGCCCGCCGGGATGAACGACAGCGCCTTGTTGGTCGTCTCGAAGATCTCGCGCCGCTCGTACAGCTCGTCGCACCACGCGGGCTCGTAGCCGGCGACGCGCGCGTGCAGCATCAAGTCGTGGTTGCGGCCCGCGACCGCGATCGGGTCGAACTGGATCGAGCCGAGCCTCCGGATCACCTCGAGTACCGCGGCCGGTCCGCCTTCGAGCGACCGCGCGGGCGCGAGGAAGTGCCGTGCGACGAGGAAGCGGCGTGCCGCCTCGGCGGTGACCTTCACTTCCGTCAGGAGAGCTGCGCGAGCCCGCTGGCGACCCAGGCCCGAAGCTCGTCGGACTTCATGAACGTCGCGTCGTCTGCCTCGGCGCGGGCGAGGACGTCCTCCGCGGACGCGCCTGCTTGCAGCCCGGCGTAGAGGTAGATCAGAGCGGACGAGCGCGGCCCCGTCCGGCAGGTGACCAGCGTCGGCCTCGGCAGTCCGTCCAGCGCGGCGATCTGTCGGCGGGCGAGATCGAGGTCGAGCGGAATCGGTGGGTCCGAGACGACGTTGGCCGACACGGGGACGGCGCGCTGGACGTCCGCATACGACATGCCGCCCTCCATCGAAGCGAACTCCTCGCCGTTGAGGTAGAGCCACGAAGCTGCGCCCTTCTCGAGCGCGAACGCCTCCGGATCCGCGACCAGGCCGCGGTTGTTCATCAGGTCGGTCGGCCCCTCGAAGCCGGTCATGCGGCGATCCTACTCCCGTATCGTCTTGCGACCCAATGACGCCACCGATCGAGCTCACCCGCGAACAGATCCTCGCCTTCCGCCGGCGTGTAGGCGCACTCGACGAGCGGCTCCCGAGCGGCACGCGCTCGCTGCGGCAGGCGGCGTGGGCGGGGTTGACCGACAGCGTGCCGCGGGCGGCGCTCCTCTCGATCCACGCACGTGTCGAGGGGACGCAGCCGTCGACCTGGGAGGACCGGTCGCTCGTCCACGTCTGGGGGCCGCGCCACAGCACGTACCTCGTGCCGGCACGCGACCGCGGGATCTTCACCCTCGCGCGGCTGCCCGACGAAGCGCGGCGCCGGGCGAGGGCCGAGGACATGGCCGCGCTTGTGCACGCGTACCTGAACGGACGGCGGCTGCTGGACGGTCTCGTGCAGAGAGAGCTCGGCATCGGGAACGCGATCAAGTACGCCGCGCCGACCGGGACCGTGCTCATCCGCTGGGACGGAGCGCGATCGCCGACCGTCTGGACGGTGCCGGCGCCGGAGATCGACCCGTTCGAAGCTCATCGCGAGCTCGTGCGCCGGTACGTCCACATCCTCGGGCCGGCCACGCCGGCGGCGTTCGCGACCTGGGCGGGCATCGGAGAGCGGGAGTCCCGCGCGGCGTTCGAGGGCCTGAGCAAGTCACTGGCTCCGGTGCGGACGCCGATCGGGGACGCGTGGATCCTCGCGCGTGACGAGCCGCTGTTCCGCGAACCGCCGGGGCCGGCCGCTCCGGCACGCCTCCTGCCGAGCGGTGACACGTACTTCCTCTTCTGGGGAGCCGGGCGCGAGCTGCTCATCCCCGACGCCGCGCGGCGTGCCGAGCTCTGGACGACGCGCGTCTGGCCCGGCGCGGTGCTCGTCGCGGGGGAGGTCGCCGGGAGGTGGCGGCGTGCGCAGGCAGAGGTCTCGATTCAGGCCTGGCAGCGGCTCAGCCGGGCGGAACGCGACGCCGTCGAGGCGGAAGCGCGCTCACTGCCGCTACCGGGCGTCGAGAGCGAGATCTCCGTCGGCTGGAACAGCTGACCCGGGCTCGTTCGTTGTTCCTGCCATGAAGACACGTCTGGTGGGCATCAACCACGTGGCGCTGCAGGTGGACGACATCGACGAGTCGGTCGCCTTCTACACGGAGCTGTTCGAGCCGACGAGCGTCGACCGCAGCATCCCCGGCGCCGCGTTCATTCGCCTCGGCGACCAGTTCATCGCCCTCTTCGAACGAGGCCCGCGCACGGAGGAACAGCATTTCGGCCTCGTTGTAGACGACAAGGAGGCGACGCGGGCCGCGCTCGAGGAGGCAGGCGTCGAGATCCTTCCGGGGAGGTTCTTCGACTTCCGCGACCCGAGCGGGAACCTCCTCCAGATCGTCCAGTACGACCAGGTCCAGTTCACGAAGACCGACCGGATCCTCGAGGGGATGGGGCTCGAGCTCTCGAAGTCGGAGCAAGCGCTCGACGAGCTGCGCGCGAAAGGCCTCGCCGACTAGGCCACGAAGTACGCTGACGGCGTGCTCGCGGCGAACAGCCCGCACCTCAGCGTCCTCGACGAGCTCGGCGATCACCTCGGCGTCCTGTGGGGGATGCTCATCGCCTTCGCCGTCGTCGTGCTGCTGACGCCCGCGGTGGGCGGGATGGCGCGCCGGCTCGGTGTCGTCGACGACCCGGGCGGCAGGCGCGTCAACCAGCTGCCGGTGCCACGCCTGGGCGGCCTTGCCTTGTTCCTCGGCTTGCTCGTGCCGGCGCTCGCCTTCCTGCACGCCAGTCATCAGAACCGCGGGCTGCTGCTCGGTGCCGCCGTCGCGGTGACCGTCGGGATCGTCGACGACTTCCGCGGCCTGCCCTGGTACGCGAAGCTCGCGGGGCAGGGCTCGGCGGCGGCCCTTCCGGCTGCGTTCGGCGTCTGGATCGACCGCTTCACGTTTCCCTTCCTCGGCGTCCACACCCTGCCCTCGGGCGTCGGGATCCCGCTCACGATCGTCTGGATCGTCGCGATCATGAACATGGTCAATTTCCTCGACGGGCTAGACGGGCTCGCCGCGGGAGTGGCGGCGATTGCCGGCCTGACGTTCAGCGTGATCGCGCTCTCGCTCGGCAAGGTCGACGCCGCCGTCTTGTCGGCGATCGTCTTCGGCGCCTGCGTGGGCTTCCTCCGGCACAACTTCTATCCGGCGCGGATCTTCATGGGCGACTCCGGTGCGTTGCTCCTCGGTTACGTGCTCGCTGCGGTCTCGGTGCAGGGCCTGTTGAAGACGGCTGCCGTCGCAGCCCTCTTCTTCCCGCTGCTCGTCCTCGCCGTCCCGATCGTCGACACGACGTTCGTCGTCGTGCGCCGGCTCAAGCACGGGGAGCGGGTCTTCGAGGCCGACCAAGCCCACCTGCACCACCGGTTCTTACGGCGGGGCTTCTCGCATCCGCGGGCGGCCGTGACGATCTGGGGCTGGTGCATCACACTCGCAGCGGCAGCGTTCGCGACCCGTTTCGTCCCGTTCCGCGCTCACGGCGTCTGGCATCCATGGTGGACGCTCCTCGCTGCCTCGATCGGCCTCGTCGCCGTTCTCTTCTCGATCTACGTCGTCTACGTGCTGGAGATCGTGAAGCTCGGCAACCGCATCCAGCGGCGGCGCAAGCCGGACGATCCTCTCCGCAAGACCGCCTAGGCCCGCTCGACGAAGTCGGCGAGGAGCTCGTTGAACGGCTCGCCGAGCCGCTGGATCGAATGGCCCATGCCCGGCAGGACGGCCCGCTCGGCGCCGAGCCGCTCCTCGAGCACGTCGCACACCGCCTCGAACGCCGGGCTGTGGGCTCCGGAGACGACGAGTTTCGGGAACGGTGCGCGCGCCAGGTCGTCGAGCGGGATGTCCGCCTCGGCCGGCGAGCGCTCGACCATCAGAGTCCGGGCGCCCTGCAGGAGCTCGGGAGTGAAGCTGCCGAGTGGGGTGGACGTGCCGACCAGACCGAGGAAGCCGCCCAGGAACTCACTCGGGTCGCGGGGGCCATGCGCCCAGTGCTCGTCGATCCCCGCCACGAACTCCTCGACCGCCGGGTGACCGCGCGCGACGCCGAAGGCGGGCGGCTCGATGACGGTCAGCGAGCGCACCTGCTCGGCGCGCCGAGCGGCGGCCAGCAACGCGATCACCCCGCCGTACGAATGACCGATGAGATGGGTTCCCGGCTCGAGGAACTGCTCGAGCCACACCGCCTCGTCCTCGAAGTCGACCCGCTCGACGTCCGGTCCGGGCGGAAAGCCGCGCCGGTTCGGCGCCACGATCTCGAACCGGCCGGCGAGGGGTTTCTGGGCGCTCCAGGTCAGGTCCGCGTTGACGACGGAGCCGTGAACGAACAAGAGGCGAGTTCTAGTTTCCATGCGGGTTTTGGGTGTCACAAAGTACCCCCTCGCGGACCCCTCCACGCTGCTATTCTCGCCCCGGATGCAGGGGAACCCACGCCCGTCCTTCCAGCCCGCGGAGGCGGGAGCCGTACTCGCGGGCACCGTCGGGGTGTGCGGCGGCGCGGGCGCGCTCGTCGGCTGGGCCGCCGGTAACACCGGCTACGGCGCGCTAGCCGGGGTCGTGATCGGGCTCCCTGCAGGGGTTTTTGCGGTCTACCGCAGGTTCAAGGGCTACTTCTCGTGATGAGCGGACTGCTGTCCACACCGCGCCCGGTTCCCGGACGCCGAGCGCCCACGCTCGCAGGCGCGGGAGTCGTTGCGCTCGCGCTGCCCGTCTTCCTCGTCGCCGGCTTCCCGCTCGGCGGCTGGGCGCTCGCCGCCGTGCTCTGGGCCGCCGGTGAGGCGCTCGGCCTCTGGCTTGCGAAGCTGCCGACCGGCGCCGACCATCTCGGCTCGTCGGGGCTCGTCGCGCTCGCGCACTCATTTCGCGGGATCGGCGTCATCGTCGTGCTCGCCGCCGTGACGATCGCCAACAGGGATGTAGGCATCGCGGCGCTCGCGCTCTACGCGCTCGCGTACTCACTCTCGCTCGGCGTCTCGCTCCTCGAGTACTTCGGCGGGGAGAAGCTCGGATGACAGGCCTCCTCGCCGCCGGCTCCTTCGATCCAGCGAAGGAGTTCGAGCTGAAGCAATGGATCGGGATCCACCTCGGCCCGATCGACATGTCGATCAACAAGGCCGTCGTCTATCTCGCGATCTCCGCCACGCTGACCGTCCTGCTCGGGCTCTTCACGATGCGCAGCAAGCTCGCCCTCCTGCCCGGCAGGCGCCAGACGGTTGGGGAAGCGATCTACGAGCTCGCGCAGACACAGATCGCCGAGCAGGGCCTGCCCTCGAAGGCGATCGGGCGCTGGTTCCCCTACGTGGCCTCGCTCTTCCTCTTCATCTTCACGATGAACATGGTCGGCTTCATCCCGTTGCCGCTGACGGGCGACAAGTGGCACGGCGTGCCGACGTGGGGGATCTACGCCGTCACCTCGCAGCTCTCCGTGACGCTCGTGCTCGCGGTCCTCAGCGTCCTTTTCACCCACATCGAAGGCGTCCGGTACAACGGCCCCGGCTACTTCAAGAGCTTCGTGCCGGCCGGCGTGCCGAAGGGGATGATCGGCCCCATGGCACTGCTCGAGACGATTTCGCACGTCTTCCGCGTGATCAGCCTCAGCGTCCGGCTCTACGCGAACATGCTCGCCGGCCACATGCTGATTCTCGTCTCGATCGGCCTGCTCTTCATCCTCAGCGGCATCACGTTCTGGATCGTGGCCGTCGTCTCGCTCCCGATCGGGATTGCCTTCTACTTCTTCGAAGTCGTGATCGTCGTCACGATCCAGGCGTTCATCTTCTCTGCGCTCACGGCCATCTACATCGGCACGGCGATCGAGCCGGCCCACTAAGGAGGAATCGTGGTTCACCTGCTCGCTGCAACCTCAAGCACGATCAAAGCCGCGCAGGCTCTCGGCTTCGGCCTCGGCATGGGCCTGGGCTCGCTCGGCGCCGGCATCGGCATCGGCACGGTCTTTGCCTCGATGATCCAGTCGGTCGCCCGCCAGCCCGAGCTGCGCGGCGAGCTGCAGGGGATCATGTGGCTCGGCTTCGCGCTCACCGAGGCTGTCGTCTTCTACGGCCTCGTCGGCGGCTTCCTCGGCTTCGTGCTCGTCAAGTAGATGCTCGTCGCCGTCTCCAGCCCGCTGACCAAGCTCATCCCGGGGCTGATGATCTGGACGATCATCTTCTTCCTCGTCGTCTTCTTCATCCTGCGGAAGTACGCCTTCGGCGCGATCCAGAAGCAGATCGACGACCGGCGCGAGCACATCCAGCGGTCGATCGAGGCCGCCGACGAGGCGCGGGACGAGGCGCAGCGGCTGCTCGAGGAGCACCGCAAGCTGATCGCCGACGCGCGCGGCCAGGGCGAGGCGATCCTCGCCGAGGCACGCAAGACGCGCGAATCGATGGAGCAGCGCATGCGCGAGGAGACGGAGTCCGAGCGGCAGCGCCGGCTCGAGGAGACGAAGAAGGAGATCGCGGCCGAGACGGCGCGAGCCCTCTCGCAGATCCGCGCCGAGGTCGCCGACCTCACGCTCGAGGCCGCGTCCCGGGTCGTCGGGCGCACGCTCGACGCCGAGCGTGACAGCGAGCTCATCTCCGAGGCGATCGCCGGGCTCGACTTCTCGCGCCTGGAGGAGAGCGCCTAACAGTGGCCGTCGCGCAGCGCATCTACGCCGACGCGCTCTTCGGAGCCGCCAAGGACGCGGGCCGGCTCGCGCAGGTGCACGAGGCCCTGAGTGACTTCGCGGCCGCGGTTGCCGAGTCTCCGGAGCTGCGCGCCGTGCTGCGCAACCCGCAGCTCGAGTCGAGCGCGAAGGCGTCGATCCTCGCCGATCTCGCGGGCGGTGAGGAGCCGCTCTTCACGCACTTCCTCCAGGTCGCGGCGGAGAAAGGCCGCGCGGGGGAGATCGAGGAGATCGCCAAGGAGTTCGAGCGGTTGATCGCGCGCGAGGAGCGCCGGCTTACCGTCGAGCTGACGACGGCGCGCGAGCTGAGCGACTCCGAGGCGGAGTCGATCCTGAAGCAGATCGAGGACGCGGCCGGACGCAAGGTCGAGGCGACGCAGAAGGTGGACCCGAGCCTGGTGGGCGGGATCGTGCTGCAGGCGGGCTCGCTGCGCGTCGACGCGAGCGTGCGCGGGAGATTGGAACGACTGAGAAACGAACTCGTGAGGAGCTGACGCACCTGTGAAGCTGAGACCGGAAGAGATCACGTCGATCCTGCGCGAGCGGATCGAGCAGTACGACGTCGAGACCGACCTTGCCGAGGTCGGGACCGTGCTCCAGATCGGCGACGGCATCGCCCGGGTGTACGGGCTCGAGAACGCCGGCTCGCTCGAGATGCTCGAGTTCGAGCACGGCGTCACCGGCCTCGCCTTCAACCTCGAGGAGGACGACGTCGGCGTCGCGCTGTTCGGCGAGTGGCAGCGGGTGAGCGAAGGCGAGCCCGCGCGGCGCACCGGCAAAGTCGCCAGCGTTCCCGTCGGCGAGGCGCTGCTCGGCCGCGTCGTCGACCCGCTCGGCAACCCGCTCGACGGGCGCGGGCCGATCGACGCATCCGAGACACGTCCGCTCGAGTTCAAGGCTCCCGGCGTGGTCGAGCGTCAGCCGGTGAAGGAGCCGCTCTCGACCGGCATCAAGTCGATCGACTCGATGACGAACGTCGGCCGCGGCCAGCGCGAGCTGATCATCGGCGACCGCTCGACCGGCAAGACGGCGATCCTGATCGACACGATCCTCAACCAGCGCGACACCGACGTGCACTGCATCTACGTCGCGATCGGCCAGAAGGCCTCGACCGTCGCCGGCATCTACGAGCGGCTGCGCGAAGAGGGCGCGATGGAGTACACGACGATCGTCTCCGCAGCCGCGCACGAGGCCGCGCCGATCAAGTGGATGGCGCCGTTCGCCGGCTGCGCGATGGGCGAGCATTTCCTCTTCAACGGCAAGCACGCGCTCGTGATGTACGACGACCTCTCGAAGCACGCGGACGCGTACCGGCAACTGTCGCTGCTCCTGCGCCGGCCGCCCGGCCGCGAGGCGTTCCCCGGTGACGTCTTCTATCTCCACTCGCGGCTGCTCGAGCGCGCGTGCAAGCTCAACGAGGAGAACGGCGGCGGCTCGCTCACGGCACTGCCCGTGATCGAGACACAGGCGGGCGACGTGTCGGCGTACATCCCGACGAACGTGATCTCGATCACCGACGGGCAGATCTTCCTCCAGTCGGAGCTCTTCTTCTCGGGCATCCGCCCGGCCGTCAACGTCGGCACCTCGGTCTCGCGCGTCGGCTCGTCGGCGCAGACGAAGGCGATGAAGAAGGTCGCCGGCCGCCTGCGGCTCGACCTCGCGCAGTACCGTGAGCTCGAGGCGTTCGCGCAGTTCGGCTCGGAGCTCGACCGCGCGACGCAGCAGGCACTGACGCGCGGCGAGAAGATGGTCGCAACGCTGAACCAGCCGCAGTACGACCCGTGGCCGACGGAGGAGCAGGTCGTCGCGATCTATGCCGGCAACGAGGGTTACCTCGACGACGTCCCGACGGCGCAGGTCTCGCGGTTCCAGGAGGAGCTGCGCGAGCACATGCGCGCCGAGAAGTCGATCTACGGCGAGATCGCCGAGTCGGGTGATCTGCCGGACGAGCTCGCCAAGAAGCTGAACGGCGAGATCGAGAAGTTCAAGAACGGCTTCAACGTAGAGGGCGAGGGCGCAGTCACCTAGTGGCGTCGCTGCAGGATCTCCGGCGGCGGATCTCGTCCGTCCGCAACACGCGCAAGATCACGAAGGCGCTCGAGCTCGTCGCCGGCGCGAGGCTGCGCCGCGCGCAGAGCCGCATCGAGGAGATGCGGCCGTATGCCGACCGCATGCAGGAGCTCATGGTCGGCACCGCGAAGGCGGCCTCCTCGATCCGGAACCTCGCATTGCTACAGCAACGCGATGAGGTCCGGCGTGTTGCCTTCGTCGTCGTGACGGGCGACCGTGGCCTCGCCGGCCCGTTCAACGGGCAAGTGCTGCGGCGGGCGTTCGAGCTGGAGCGGCAGGCGCGAGCCGAGGGTCAGGAGGTGATCTGGCTCGCGGTGGGGCGCAAGGGTGCCTCGACGCTCCGCTTCCGCCGCCACGAGGTCACGGCCCAGTGGGCGGGTTTCGCCGACAAGCCGGGCTACCATGACGCGCAGGCGGTCGGCCATAAGCTCGCCGAGTTGTACGAGGCGGAGGAGGTCGATCGCGTCGTCCTCATCTACAACCGTTTCGAGTCGGCGCTCTTCCAGAGGGTGACGACCACCGACCTGCTGCCGATCCGCGAGGAGGTGCTCGCCGGCGAAGAGGATGAGGAGCGTGCGGGCGGTGTCAGCGGGGACTTCATCTACGAGCCGGAGCCGGAGGAGATCCTCCAGCGACTGCTGCCCGTCTACCTCGAGACGGAGATCTACCGCGCGCTACTCGAGTCGGCGGCCGCGTTCCTCGCGTCCCAGATGACGGCGATGCGCAACGCGTCGAAGAACGCGGGCGAGCTGATCGACAACCTCACGCTCTCGCTCAACCGTGCCCGGCAGGCCGAGATCACGCAGGAGATCCTCGAGGTCGTCGCCGGCGCGGACGCCCTCACCGGCTGAGCCCAAGCCAGTCCGCGGGCTCGCGGTGTCGCCGCGTGCCGAGCGGCTCGTCTTTGGCGAGCGGATCCGCCGCGTGACGGCAGCGGCGTTCGTGTCGTATCTTCAGAGACGATGAGAGCCCTCAGGGCAGCCGTCGCGATCGGGCTGGTGGCGCTCGCCGCCTCTGCGTGCGGAAGCGGGCATCACACGACGTTTTCGGCGTACTCCAACGCGTGCGGGCTCTCTGTTCCGAGGCCGGCGGATTTCCATCGCCGCTTTTGGAGCGCGTCCGGCGCCGGAGGGGTCACGATCGGCGACGGCGTCATCGGCCGGGCGAACACAGCCGATTGGTCCGAGGATCCGAGCCAGGTCGACCTCGGCGTGGACTGGGGCATCGTCTATCACGGCCCTCCCTCGGCCCCGGCCGAGCTCCGGTTGCCTCTATCGCTCGACGACCTCGACCGTGGTAGCGGAGGCCTCACCCTCTGGCGTGGCGTCTTCCGGAACGGGGATCAGGAATGCGGGATCCAGGTCTGGCTCGGCCCGCATGCTCCTTCGGCTGACCGGTCGGCCGTGCTGAGCGCCCTTCAGGCGATCAAAGCGTCTCACTGAGCTCGGGGCGGCGTGAGGATCCGCGATCTCAACTGGATGCAGCTCGAGGCCTATCTGGCCGGAGACGACCGGATCGTGCTGCCGGTCGGCTCGACCGAGCAGCACGCCTACCTCTCGCTCGAGACCGACAACATCCTCGCCGAGCTCGCGTCGGTCGAGGCCGCCGAGCCGCTCGGGGTTCCCGTGCTCCCCGTGATGCCCTACGGCGTGACGGGCTTCACCGCGTACCCGGGCAGCCCCTCGCTCTCGGAGACCACGCTGATCGCCGTCGTCTCCGAGGTCGTGGATTCGTTGCTCGGCCAGGGGTTCGCGCGGATCCTCGTCGTCAACGGTCACGGTGGAAACACCCACCCGGGCAAGGCGTGGACGGAAAGTCGCGCGGACGAGGCCGTGGTCTGGCACGAGCTCTGGGACGGGCGGCCCGACGCGATCGCGGCCGAGATCGATCCCGACTTCGACCACGCGTCCTGGTCGGAGAACTTCCCCTGGACGCGGCTACCCGAGGTTGCGATGCCGGACGAGCGCAAGCCGCCGGTCGTCTGGCCCAAGGACGAGAAGGGCCCGTGGGCGGTGAGGAAGGCGCTCGGCGACGGCAACTTCGGCGGCCTCTATCAGCGGTCGACGGAAGACGAGACCCGCCTCTGGGACGCCGCGGTGCAGCTGATTCGCAAGCGCCTGGAGGAGTGGGGGAGCTAGGCCGCTACCGCGGCCGGAGTGCGTCCTCGAGTAGCTGCACGACGGTCTCGACGTCGGTCTCGTCTCCGCCGGCGATGCGAAGCGCAAGCCCGTTCGTGACCATCGTGGCAAAACGCGCGAGGTTCGGCCAGTCGATGTCGCTGCGAAACACGCCGGTCTCGACCTGGTGCTGGAACCACTCCGCGAGGGCCGGCCGCGCCTCCTCCCACTGCGCCTCCATGCGGCGCACGAAGTCCTCGTCGTGCCTGAGCCGGGACTCCGTCTCGATCAGCACGGCGAGGAACTCCGGATCTTCGTTCGCGATCTCGCGCAACGCCTCGGCCAGCCCTTCGGTCGCGATCAGCTCGATGTAGTGGCGGTTGATGTCCGCCGCGACCGCCGAGAAGAGGTTCTTCTTGCCGTCGAAGTAATGGAAGATCGCGCCGCGTGAGAGGCCCGTCGCCTCCTCGAGTCGCGCGACCGTGGCCCCGTCGTAGCCGTACCTCGCGAATGCGTGCCGGGCGCCGTCGAGGATCTGGGCGCGGCGGGCGTCGAGGTGCTCCTGCGTGACCTTCGGCATGCTTCAAGCCTAACTTGTTGACAAAACCGTACGTACGTATTATTTTATCCGCCGTGTTGAGGAACCGCTCGCTGCTCGGCCTGATCACCGCGGAGCTCGTCTCGCTCACCGGCTCGTCGATGACGTTCGTCGCGCTCCCGTTCTTCGTCCTTGTCACCACGGGATCGACGGCGAAGATGGGCTGGGTCCTCGCGGCGGAGATGCTGCCGATCGCGATCTTCGGCATTCCGGCCGGCACGGTGATCGCGAAGCTGGGCGCGAAGAAGACGATGCTCATCTCGGACGCCGCGCGCGGGCCGCTGCTGCTCGTCATCCCGATCCTGCACCACTACGGCGACCTGTCGTTCGCGGCGCTGCTCGGCACGACGTTCGCGATCGGGATCTTCGCCGCGCCGTACTTCGCGTCGTCCAAGCTGATCGTCCCCGAGGTCGCCGGAGAAGACGAGCAGGCGGTCGCGAGCGTCAACGCGGTGCTGTCGGGCGTGCAGCAGGTCACACAGCTCGCCGGGCCTGTGCTCGCCGGCGTGCTCATCGGCTTAACGAGCCCGGCGACGGTGCTCGTCGTCGACGGTTGCACGTACGTGTTCTCCTTCCTCGTGATCGCGACGGTCGTCCGCGCCGGCAGGCGCGTCGAATCGGCCGCGCAGCAGAAGGGCGTGCTTGCCGGCCTGAGGTTCCTGCTCGGCGACTCCCTGCTCGGGCCGATGGCGATCGCAGCGTGCGGGATCAACTTCGCCGCGCAGGGAATCGTGCTCGGAGTCCAGGCGATCGATTACTTCCGCTACCACGCGAGTGGACACGTGGTCGGCCTTCTCTTCGCCGGCTTCGGGATCGGTGCGCTGCTCGGCGCGCTCGTCGCGCAGCAGCTGACCCAGAAGGTTTCGCTGCTCAAGCTCGCCGCGGTCGCGATCGTCCTCATGCCGCTGCCGCTCTTCCTGCTCGTCCCGAGGACGCCCTGGCCCGTCGCGATGATCATCCTCGGCGGCTTCGCCTTCTTCACGCCGCTCGTCAACGCACCGGTCATCGGCCTCCTCACCGTCCGCACCCCGGCGGAGCTCCGGCCCAAGGTGATGACGGCGGTGATGACGGTCGCGACGATGGCAGGCCCGTTCGGCTTCATCGCCGCCGGCTACGTCCTGCAACACGTCGCACTCGGCCCGTTCTTCGTCGGCTTGCCGGCGCTGCTCGCGCTCGGCGGCCTCGCCTTCGCAGCCGTGGTGCTGCGCGCTTCGGAGGTCGACCAGCTCGAGGTCGGCCTGGCCAGCTAAGCGCTCGGGCGCACGAGCTCACGTGCGCGCGCTGCCTTGACCGCGGCCGAGAGCGTGGCGATGTCGTACGCGCCGTAGTGCCGCAGCGCGTTGACGAAGAACGTCGGCGTGCCCGAGACGGCCGATAGGTCGGCGGAGTCGACGTCCTGGGCGATCCGGGCCGCTCCGTCCCGCGTCCGCAAGTCCTCCTCGAAGCGCTCGACGTCGAGCCCGAGCTGGTCGGCGTATCCGATGAGATCGCGATAGCCGAGCTCGTTCTGGCGCTCGAGCAGCAGGTCATGCATTTCCCAGAACGCACCCTGCGCCGCCGCTGCCTCGGCGGCCTCCGCGGCGCGTTGCGCGTTCGGATGGACGTCGTTGAGCGGCAGATGCCGCCAGACGTACGCAACGTCGCCGAAGTCGCGCAGGAGTTCGCGCAGGACCGGCTCAGCCTGGCCACAGTACGGGCACTCGAAGTCTCCGTACTCGAGCACCGTGACCGGCGCGTCGACCGGGCCGCGAAGGTGGTCTCGGTCCGGGTCGACTGGATCCGCGAGGTCGACGATCAGGTCGGGCGTGCCGAGCAGCATCCGGATCCGGAGCCGTCTTGGCAGTCGTCGAGTTGCGACGACGAGGAGCCAGGTGAGGATGGCAGCAACGACGGCTGCGCTCAGGACGCCGACCTTCGCCTCCGCGAGGTCGGCTCCGCGAAAGGCGAGCGACGCGATCAGAAGCGAGACTGTCAGCCCGATTCCGGCGATCGTGCCCGCGCCGGCGACCGAGGCCCAGCCGACGGGCGCGCGGAGCCGGTCGCCACTGAGCCGCTCCGCGAGCCAGGTCGAGCCGACGATCCCGACCGGCTTGCCGACGACATAGCCGAAGAGGATCCCGAGCGTCACCGGCGACGAGTAGGCCGTTGCCAGGAATCCGCCGCTGAGGTGGACGCCTGCGTTGGCAAGCGCGAAGACCGGCACGATCGCGTAGCTCGTCCACGGATGCCAGAGCGTCTGCAGGCGCTCGTTGGGGGAGACCGCCGATCTCAGCGCGCCGCGCGCAGTCCTGGCAAGGTCGCCCGTCGGTTGCTCGCGGAAAAGCCGGAAGAGGTCGCTCGCCCGCTCGAGGTCGGTCCGCTGCGCCGGATACGCGAGCGCGATCACCCCTCCCATCAGTCCCGCGACCACCGGGTCGACGCCGGCTTTGAAGAACGCGACCCAGACCGCGGCACCGAACAAGAAGTAAATCGGGCCGAAGTGGATGTCGGCGGCTCGGGTGAGCAGGATGCAGCCGAACAGGCCAAGCCCGATCAGGAGCGCGGTCATCGAGACGTGGCGACTGTAGGCGATCGCGATCACGAGCAGCGCAACGATGTCGTCGACGACCGCGACAGTGAGCAGGTACGCACGCAGACGGTCCGGCAGCCCCGTTCCGACGAGCGCGAGCAGCCCGAGCGCGAACGCCGTGTCGGTCGACATTGCCGTTCCCCAACCGTGGATCGAGTCGTGGCCGGCGTTGATGGCGAGAAAGATCGCGACCGGAGCGACCATCCCGCCGACTCCGGCGAGCAAGGGCAGAGCTACCCGTCGCCTCTCGCGGAGCTCGCCGAGGTCGAACTCCCGCCGGGCCTCGAGTCCGATCACGAAGAAGAAGAGCGCCATCAGCCCGGTGTCGATCCAGCCGCGGATGTCCTGCGAGACGCCGGCGCTGCCGAGGCTGATCGAGAGCGTTGTCGTCCAGACGCGCTCGTAGGACGCCGAGTCTGCGTTCGCCCAGATGAGCGCTGCTACGACCGCCGCGAGGAGGACGGCAGCGCTGCCCGTCTCGGTCCGCAGGAACGTGCGGAGCGGCGTCTGCAGGTTGCGGGTCCACGCCGTCCGCCCGCTGAATGAGCCATCGGAGACGTCCAGCTCGGCCATCGGACAAGCTTCGCACGCGCGGTCGGTTCGGCCGAGGGGCGCGAAACCGACTCGGCTAGAGTTGCGCCTGGCAATGCGCCTTGCCGGCCCCGCCCACGAGCGGCGCCGAACTCGAGCATCAGGGGAGACTCAGTGGCCGACAAGAGCAACGGCAAGAACACGGGAAAGATCGTCGAGATCAAGGGCGTCGTGCTCGACGCCGTGTTCCCGGAAAAGCTTCCCGAGATCTACCACGCGCTGAGCATCCAGGTCCCCGAGGAAGGCGGCTCGCGTGAGCTGATCGCGGAGGTGCAGCAGCACCTCGGCGACGATCGCGTCCGCGCGGTCGCGATGGACTCCACCGACGGGCTCGCGCGCGGGGTCGAGGTGATCGACACCCAGGGGCCGATTTCCGTGCCCGTCGGCGACCAGACGCTCGGCCGCATCTGGAACGTGATCGGAGACCCGGTCGACGGCAAGGAGCCCGGGAAGGGAGACCGCTGGCCGATCCACCGCGATCCGCCCGCATTCGGCGATCTCTCCCCGACGATCGAGATCTTCGAGACGGGGATCAAGGTCGTCGACCTGATCGCGCCGTTCGTCCGCGGCGGCAAGGTCGGCCTCTTCGGGGGCGCCGGAGTCGGCAAGACCGTGACGATCACGGAGCTGATCCACAACGTCGCGCTGCAGCACGGCGGCGTCTCGGTCTTCTCGGGCGTCGGCGAGCGTACGCGCGAGGGCAACGACCTGATGCTCGAAATGCAGGAGTCGGGTGTGATGGACAAGGTCGCGATGGTCTACGGCCAGATGAACGAGCCGCCGGGTGCGCGCCTGCGCGTCGGGCTCTCCGGCCTGACGATGGCGGAGTACTTCCGCGACGAGGGTCAGGACGTCCTCCTCTTCATCGACAACATCTTCCGCTTCGTCCAGGCGGGCTCCGAGGTGTCGGCGCTGCTCGGCCGCATGCCGAGCGCGGTCGGCTACCAGCCGACGCTCGCCACCGAGATGGGGCAGTTGCAGGAGCGGATCACGTCGACGCGGACCGGCTCGGTCACCTCGGTGCAGGCGATCTACGTGCCCGCCGACGACCTCACCGACCCGGCTCCCGCGAACACCTTCGCGCACCTCGACTCGACGACGGTGCTCGACCGCGGGATCGTCGAGAAGGGGATCTATCCGGCGGTGCATCCGCTGCGTTCGACGTCGCGCGCGCTGCAGCCGGGCATCGTCTCGGACGACCACTACCGCACTGCGACGCGCGTGCAGGAGGTGCTGCAGCGCTACGCCGACCTGCAGGACATCATCGCCATCCTCGGCATCGACGAGCTCTCCGACGAGGACAAGCTCGTCGTCCAGCGCGCCCGCAAGATCGAGCGCTTCCTGTCGCAGCCATTCTTCACGGCGGCGCAGTTCACGGGCACGCCGGGCGAGTTCGTGAAGCTCGAGGACACGATCCGCGGCTTCACCGAGATCCTCGACGGCAAGCACGACGAGCTGCCCGAGCAGGCCTTCTACATGGTCGGCGCGATCGAGCAGGCAGTCGAGCGCGGCAAGCAGCTGAGCGGGGCCGAGGCCGAGCCGGCCGGCGCCGCGGCGTAGGGATGCCCGACCATCCGCTCTTCCCGGTCTCGGTCGTCACGCCGGAAGGGCCGGCGTACGAAGGCGAAGCCGAGATGCTGATCGTGCCGGGAGCGGCGGGCGAGATCGGCGTGCTCGCGCGGCACGCGCCGCTCGTGGCGATGCTGCAAGCGGGCTCGACGCGGGTTCATCTCGGCGACGGCGAAGTGCGGGAGTTCGCGACCGGCCCCGGCTTCTTCCAGGTGCTCGAGAGTCGCGCGATCGCGCTCGTCGACGACGCGGTCGCGGCCGGCGACATCGACGAGGCGCGCGCTCGCAAGCAGCTCGAAGAGGCCCAGGAAGAGCTCGCGAAGGTCGAGGCGGGCGACTCGACCGCCGACCGCTGGCAGCTCGAGCAGCGGATCCGCCACGCCGAGAACCAGCTGACGGTCAGCGGCGGCGCCTAGCTCTGGAACGACCTGTATGGCGACTGACCACATCGTCTCGGTCGGCAGCCGGGAGCAGATCATCGACAGCCCGGCGCGGCAGGGTAGCTTCGTGATCGCCAGCGAAGATCTGACGATCACCCACGCGCGCTACGTGGCGGGCGAGCACGTCGCCGGCCGCCACATCCACCGCGAGCACACCGACGCCTTCTACGTCCTCGAGGGAGAACTGATCTTCGAGATCGGCCCCGAAGCCGAGACGATCGTTGTCTCAGCCGGCGGATTCGTCGCCGCTCCCCCGGGCCTCGCTCACGCATTTCGCGTCGCCCAGAATGGCCCCGCGAGCTGGCTCACCATCCACGCACCGGACGGCGGCTTCGCGGCCTTCATGCGCGGCCTCCGCGACGGCATCGAGGTCGAATGGGACATCGCCCCGGTCCCGGCCGACGGAGGCCTGCCGGCCGACCAGGCGATCGTCAGCCGTCTCCCCTGACCGAAGTGACACTCGCCTGGCCAGTGTTCCGGATTGAAGCTCCTATGACTTGTCAAGTCATTGCTGGTTGTTGTTCGAGGAGTCGGTAGAGGTGGCGGGCGAGGTAGCGCTTGAGGAGTCGGGTGGCGTCGCGGCGACTCTTGCCTTCGG
>JAICJI010000037.1 GCA_025928515.1 Thermoleophilia bacterium | reverse complement strand
GGCGCCGCCGCGCACGAGCGGACAGTTCATTCCCAAGGCACGACCAAGCGGCCAAACCCCTGACGAGTCACACCCCACACGGCGACAACCAGGCTGGCGAGCGTCCCAGACAGACACCCTCGCCGAGTCTTACCGACCCCTGATCAGGCGCAGCCAGCCACGCGCAGAGTCACACCTGAGACGAGCCCGAATATCTTCACCGTGCCGGTGCTCCACGCGACGCCGTTGGCATGCTGGATCGCGACATTAGGGTTCGGCTTGTAGCTGCGAACGACGAGGCTGGAGCCTTCGCACTTAGGCGAACCCGAAGTCATCACCACATCGCAGAGTCGTGTGATCCCGTTCTTGGGAAGGTAGTGACCTTCGACCCGCACGAGCTGCTTTGGCTGCTCGCTTCGAGCCGTGGCCACGGAGACGTGCTTCGGCGAACAGTTGCCGCTTCCGTAGGCGGTCATCCCGCCACACCCGGTTCCTACGAGCACAACGCCGAGTAGCACAGGCCTCATGTAGCGCATCGTCGGATTATCTCTCGCCTGCGCCAGCGTCCTCTCACTCGAAGACGGAACGACTCCTGCCGGGGCTAGTAGCGGTCGATGTCGACCAAGCGCTGGTCGCTGATGCCGAAGTGGTGCGCGATCTCGTGGAAGACGGTGCGCCTGACGAGGAAGCGCAGTTGTTCCGGATCCCCGCCCGACACTCGCTCGAGCGGCAAGCGGTAGATCGTGATCTTGTCCGGCAACGCTCCGGCGTAGCCCGGCCCCCGCCTGCCCCACGGGACGCCCTGGTAGAGGCCGAGCAGGTTGCGCCCGGGCGGCGGCTCGTCCTCCACCGTCACGGCGACGTTCGTCATCAGGCCGCGAATGTCCTCGGGCAGCTCGTCGAGCGCGTAGCTGACGAGCTGGTCGAACGCGGCTTCTTCGGTCTCGCTCACGGTCTCTCCGCGAGTACCTGACCCAGCCGCAGCGCGTCCTCGAGCGGCGCGGTCATGGCTGCATTGTGCGCGACGGCGTACCCGTCACCGAGCTCCTGCTCCGCTCTGGCCTTCGCCGTTTCGAACTTCGCCTGCTCGCCCGGCTGGAGCGTGAGGCCCGCGTCCGCGAGCAACCGGTCGGCGATCCCGGCAAGGTGCGCGGCGCGAACGGCATCACCTTCGAGCAGGGCAAGGCGCACAACGGAGGCCAGCGCGTACGCCATCACCTCCTTGAAGCCGAGCTCGAGCGTGAGCGCGACTGCCTGTTCGAGCCACTCGCGCGCCGGCTCGAGATAGCCGGCCTCCAGGTTATGGCTCCCGAGGTTGTAGGTCGAGATCGCCGCGTTCTGCTTGTGGCGCGATTCGAGAGAGAGCGCCTCCTCCGTCACGGCGATCGCGCGGTCGTAGTCGCCGCGCTCGGCGGCGATGTGGCCGAGGTTCGCGAGGACGGTTCCGAGCCGGGACGGCACGTCGAGCTTGCGGAAGAGCTCCGCGCTCTCCTCGAAGAGCGGGCTTGCGACGTCGAAGTCCTCGCGCATCGCCGCGACCGTGCCGAGGTCGCTGAGCTCGCGGGCGATCCACAGCTCGTCACCGAGCTCACGAGCGAGGGCGAGGCTGGCTTCCTTGCGCTCCTGGGCCAGGTCGAGGTCGCCGAGGCGAGTCGCGATCGCGCCGCTGGCAGCGAGACCGCGGAGCCGTACCTCAGGCGCCGCGTCCACGGCACGGGAGAGCCCTTGCTCGATCCAGCTGCCCCCCTCACGGAAGTGGCCGCGCACTTCCCAGAAGAGCCGCACAGAGCTCGCGATGCGCAGAGTGAGCTCCGGCGCCTCTTCGAGCGACCAGGCAAGCGCGGCGCGCATGTTGTCGTGCTCCGGCTGGATCCGGTCGAGCCAAACCGTCATGTCCTCGCCGGCGAAGGTTCGCTCCGACATGGTCTCGGCGAGCTCGGTCAACCACTCCGCGTGACGCCGGCGCACGTCGGCCGCCCCGGCCTCCTCGAGCCGCTCGACGGCGAAGTGGCGGACCGTCTCGAGCATCGTGAAGCGCGAGTCGCGCCGTCGCAGGAGGTTGTTCTCGACGAGCGCGGCCAGATTATCGAGCGTCACGTCGCACACGCGCTCGGCGGCCTCGAGCGTGCAGCCACCGGAGAAGACGCCGAGCCTGGCAAAAGCCACACGCTCCTCCGGCCCGAGCAAGTCGAAGCTCCAGTGGATCGTCGCGGCGAGGGTCTGCTGACGGGCCGGCGCGTCTCTCGGTCCGACCGGGAGGATGTGCGGCTCGCGCTCCAGTCGCTCGAGAATCTCGCGGGGCGCAAGGAGCTTCGAGCGGGCCGCCGCGAGCTCGATCGCGAGCGGCAAGCCGTCGAGCCGCGCGCAGACCTTGGCGACCTCCGGTGCGCTGCCCGTGTCGAGCTCGAAGCTCGGATCGACTGCCCGCGCACGCGCTGCGAAGAGCCGCAGCACATCGGTCTGGACGAGCGCCTCGAACGGCAGGTCGGCGGCGGGCGTGTCGAACGGCGGCACCGGATACTCCTGCTCGGCTGCGAGCCGGAGCGGCGCACGGCTCGTCGCCAGCACGAGCACGTGCGGTGCGGCGGCGAGCAGCTCGCCGACGAACGGCGCCGCCGCGAGGAGCTGCTCGAAGTTGTCGAGCACGAGGAGCAGCCTGCGGTCTCGTAGGTGCTCGATCACGCCCTCCGAGAGCGAGCGCGCGCCTTCCCGGACGTCCAGCGCCTCGGCGATCGTGGGAACGAGCAGGTCCGCGCTCGAAACGGGCGCCAGGCTCACGAAGAGCGCACCGTCGCGGAGCTCGGGCGCGAGCGCGTGCGCGACCGCGAGCCCCAGCCGCGTCTTGCCCGTGCCGCCGGGGCCGGTCAGGGTGACGAGCCGCGCGCCCTCGTCGCGGAAGAGCGCACTCACCGCAGCGAGCTCGAGCCGGCGGCCGACGAGCGGGGTCGGAGGCACCGGCAGCGGGCGGGTCGAGCTCGCCGGCGCCTGGGGAGCCGCCAGGCCCGGCTCCTGGCGGAGGATCGCCTGCTCGAGCTCCTGCAGCGCGGGGCTCGGCTCCAGACCGAGCTCCTCCGCCAGCACCCGTCGCGCGCTGCGGTAGACCTCGAGGGCATCTGCCTGGCGGCCGGAACGGTAGAGCGCGAGCAGCCGCTGCGCGAGGAACCGCTCGCGATACGGATGCTCCACCGTCAGAGCCTCGAGCTCGGCGACGACGGCGTCGTGGCGGCCGCAAGCGAGCTCCGCGTCGTACCGGAGCTCGAGCGCCGTCAAGCGCAGCTCCTCGAGCCGCTCCGCCTCGCCGGCCCGCCGCGCAGCCTCCGGGAGATCGGCGAGCGCCGGGCCGCGCCAGAGCGCGAGCGCGTCACGCAGGTCATCCGCCGCGTCGCTCGCTCGTCCAGCCTCGAAGGCGGTTCGACCCTGAGTGAGCGCGCTCTCGAAACGGTCGAGATCGAGCTCGCCCTCGCCGACGACCGCGCGGTAGCCGCGACCGGCCGTCTCGATGCGCTCGGTGCCGAGAGCTCGGCGGAGCCCGTGCACGTAGACCTGCAGCGACTGCAGCGCCGACGCGGGCGGCGCTTCGCCCCAGAGACCGTCCACCAGCTGGCCGGCCGAGACGACACGTCCACGGTTGACGAGCAGCAGCGCGAGCAGCGCCCGTTGCTTCGGCGCGCCGAGCGCGGCGGGCTCGCCGTCGAGCAACGCCTCGACCGGCCCCAAGACACGGAATTGCACAACCAACCGACCCCTTAAGTCCTCCTCAATCGGATCTTAAGCGGCGCCGCCGACGCTGCCTAGGCAAGCCGCGCCACGCGGCCCGTCGAGAAGGAGGCACGCATGATCCGTGCAGGAGACGCAATCGAGAATCCGGTCACCGGCGAGCGCATCGTCTTCCGGCAGACGAGCCGCGAGACGAACGGCGCGGCCGTCGTGATCGAGACGTACGTCCAGCCGAACGGTTTCGTCGCCGCGGCGCACGTCCATCCGAGCCAGGAGGAGCGCTTCGAGGTCCTCCGCGGCACCGTCGGCTTCAGGGTCGGGCGCGAGAAGCTCGTCGCCGGCCCGGGCAAGCGGCTCACGGTGCCCGCCGGCACGCCGCACAAGTTCTGGAACGCCGGCGACGAAATCGCGCACTTCGTCTGCGAGATCAGGCCCGCACTGCAGTTCGAGTCGCTCCTCGAGACGATGTTCGCGCTCGCCGCGGACGGCCGGACGAACCGGAAGGGCATGCCGAACCCACTGCACCTCGCGGTGATCGCGAACGCGCACTTCGACACGGTGCGCCTGCCGTTCCCGCCCGCGATCGTCCAGCGGATCGGGCTCGCGCTCGGCAGCCCGCTCGGTCGCGCGCTCGGGTACGAGCCCGTCTACGTCCCTTCGCCGGCTCCGGTCGGGCTGCCCGCCGCGAGCGCGGCCTGATGCGGCGCCGGCTCCTGATCGGCGGGATCGTCCTCGCCGCGCTGCTCCTCGCCGGCCTCGGTGCAGCGATCTCCCTCATCCGCTCCGTCACGTCCCTCGCACCGTCCTTCACCCTCGAAAGGAGCACTGCTCGATGAACAACTCCGAAAACCGCCGCTGGACTCTCATCGGTCCGCTCACCGTCGCCCTCTGGGTGGTCGGGATCATCCTCATCAACCACAACGGCCCGGCCGACCACGCGACCGGCAGCGAGATCCTCGCTTGGTACAAGTCGCGCACGGATTCGGTCGTCATGGGCGGCTGGCTGTTCATGCTCGGCTGCCTCGGCTTCGTGACCTTCGTCGCCGGCCTGCGTGTGCGGCTCGCGGAAGCCGTGGGTCAGGCGAGCCAGCTGCCTGGCCTCGCGCTCGTCGGTGCGGCGATGGCGGCCGTCTGCGGGATGCTCACCGCGGCAGCCGACCTCGCAGGCGGGATCGACAAGAACGACATCGACCCCGCGACGGCGGCGACCTTCCATCACTCGGTGGATGTCTTCTTCGTCGGTGCGGAGCTCGCCGCGGTCCTGCCGCTCGGGGTGGTCGCGATCGTCGCCTGGCGGACCCGTGTCCTGCCGCGCTGGTGGGCGGCCTTCGCCGGCCTCGTCGCGGTCGTGCTCGTCGCCGGCCCGATCGGCTGGATCGGCTTGATTTTCGGCCTGCCGGTCTGGACTCTCGGCACGAGCCTCTTCGTGCTGCTCGGTTCTCGCGCCCGGATGCGGACGGCCGCAGCTGCGGCTGCCTGAGGCGCGAGGGAGGGGGAGGCGCGCTACGGGGTCGGCGCGCCTCCGAACCCCTGAGCGATGCGGCTAGGCCACGCGGCTCGCGGGTCGGGACGCGTTTTCGTGCGCAGGCAGGTAGAGCCGCTCGACGTACTCCGCCGCCATCCGCGCCGTGCCGAAACGCGGCCCGAGCTCGGCGATCGACTCCCGCATGAGCGCGATCCAGCGCTGGGGGAGCCCCGCCTCGTCCCGCTCGTAATACGCCGGGAGCACCTGTTCCTCGAGCACCGCGTAGAGCGCGGCCGCGTCGGCCTCGTCCTGCTCGGTCTCGGATGCGCCGTCGTCGGCTGCGCCCTCGATCGCGAAGCCGCACGCCGGGGAATACGCCTCGGCCCACCACCCGTCGAGGATCGAGCAGTTGAGCACGCCGTTCAGTGCAGCCTTCATCCCCGAGGTGCCCGACGCCTCGAACGGCCGCCGCGGCGTGTTGAGCCACAGGTCGACACCCTGGACGAGCCGCCGCGCGAGGGTCATCTCGTAGTCCTCGAGGAAGACGACCCGGCTGGCCGCGGCAAGGTCACGCGCGAAGTCGACGACGAGCTGGATCACGTCCTTGCCGTCGTCGTCGGCCGGGTGCGCCTTCCCGGCGACGAGCACCTGGATCGGCCGGTCGGAGTCGGCGAGGAGCGCCGCAAGCCGTGCTGGATCGCTGAACAGGAGGCTCGCGCGCTTGTACGTCGCGAACCGCCGCGCGAAGCCGATCGTCAGGACGTCGGGGTCGAGCTCGCGCACGCCGCGCGTCGTGGCGACGAAGTCGAGCAGCCGCTGCTTGCCGGCACGATGCGCGATCCAGAGCTGCTCCGGCGACAGGTCGCGCGCGCGCTCGAACCGCGGCTCCGTGTCGCCGAGCAGTTGCTCGAGCTCGCCCGAGATCCAGGTCCGCTGGTGGACGCCGTTCGTGACCGAGGTGATCGGAACCTGGTCGACGCGCCGCTCGGGCCAGAGGCCGTGCCACATCTCGCGCGACACGGCGCCGTGAAGCTCCGAGACGGCGTTCGCGTGCTCGGACGTGCGCAGCGCGAACGGCGTGAGGCCGAAACCCGACTCGCTCGACTCGACCTTGCCGAGCACGACGAAGTCGTCCCACGCGAGGCCGCAACGCTCGACGAGCCCCTCGACGTTCTGCCGGAGGAGCTCCGGGTCGAACACCTCGTTGCCGGCGGGCACCGGCGTATGGGTCGTGAAGACCGTCGACGCGCGCAGCCGCTCGAGTGCCTCCTCCGCCGACAGGCCCTGCTCCTCGACGAGCTCGCGCATCCGCTCCAGCTGGAGCAAGGCCGAGTGCCCCTCGTTCAGGTGGAAGACCGTCGGCTCGAGCCCGAGTTGGCGCAGCACGCGGACGCCGCCGACGCCCAGCAGGAGCTCCTGCCGCAGCCGGTTCGCGCGGTCGCCGCCGTAGAGCGTGTCGGTGACGGCCCAGTCAGGGTTGCCCTCCAGATAGGTGTCGATGAGGTAGAGGGAGACGCGTCCGACCCGGACGCGCCAGACGGCGAGCCGTACCGGCACGAGCTCGCCGTTGTCGTCAGCGAGCTCGACCACAGGGGCCATCGGCACGAGCTCGAGCGGGAGGCGGCTCGTGTCGGTCAGGGGGTAGTGCTCGATCTGGCGGTCCTTCTCGTCCAGTCGTTGCCGGAAGTAGCCGCGACGGTAGAAGAGGCCGATGCCGACGAGCGGGAGGCCGAGCTCCGACGCCGCCTTGAGGTAGTCGCCGGCGAGGACGCCGAGCCCGCCGGAGTAGATCGGGAGGCTCTCGTCGAGCCCGAACTCCGCGGAGAAATACGCGACGAGCAGGTCGTCCGGCCCGTGTCGCTCCCTCCACCACGTCTCGTCGCCGCGGTCGCGCGCAAGCCGTCCCTGCACGCGTGCAAGCTGCTCGAGGTACTCGGGCGTGAGCCTGCGGCCGAGGTCGTCGTCCGTCAGCTCGGACAACAGTGCCGTCGGGTTGTGGTGCAGCTCGGCGAACCGTCGCGGGGCGAGCGCATTGAAGAGGAGCCGCGTCTCGGCGATCCAGGTGAAGGAGAAGTCGCTTGCGATCTCGACGAGTGCCGAGCGCAGGCTCGCGCCGTCGTGTACTCCGGCCACGAGGTGGCACCCTAACGACCGCTTCGGGCCTCACGCGGCGGAGTGCCGCGCCGCACGGCTGCTAGCGTTTCCGGTACCCGGAGAGCTTTGACAGGCAGCTTGGCGACCGGGTCAACAAACGCCTAAAGCGCCCGAGAGCACCGCTCCCGGGCCTCTGGTAAGGAGACCGAGTGCAGGACACGCGGGAACGGCTCGAATCCATCCTCAGACAGCGCATCGCCGTGCTCGACGGGTCGTGGGGCGTGCTGATCCAGAAGCGTGTGCGCAGCGAGGAGGAATACCGCGGCGAGCGTTTCCGCGACCACCCGCTCGACGTCGCCGGCGATCCCGACCTGCTCAACCTGACGCAGCCCGACATCGTGCGGGAGATCCACCGCTCGTACTTCGCGGCCGGTGCGGACATCGCCACGACGAACACCTTCACCGCGACGCGAATCGGCCAGGCGGACTATGCGCTCCAGGACGTCGCGGCCGAGATGTCGCTCGAGGGGGCGAAGCTCGCCCGCGAGGTCGCCGACGACTTCGACGGGTTTGTGGCCGGCTCCGTCGGGCCGCTCAACGTCGCGCTCTCGCTCTCCCCGCGCGTCGACGATCCCGCCTACCGCTCGGCGACGTTCGACCAGGTGGCTGAGGCGTACGCGGAGCAGATCCGGGCATTGCGCGACGGTGGCGTCGATCTGCTCCTGATCGAGACCGTCTTCGACACGCTGAACGCGAAGGCGGCGATCGTCGCGGCGCAGGACGCGGCGCCCGAGCTGCCGCTGTGGCTCTCCTTCACCGCGGTCGACAAGAGCGGCCGGAACCTCTCGGGGCAGACCGTCGAGGCGTTCTGGATCTCGGTCGAGCACGCCGATCCGCTTGTGGTCGGGGTCAACTGCTCGCTCGGGGCCGCCGAGATGCGGCCTTTCGTCGAGGATCTCGCCCAGCTCGCGCCGATGTGGGTCGCGTGCCACCCGAACGCCGGCCTGCCGAACGCCCTCGGCGAGCACGACGAGCAGCCCGAGGACACGAGCCGCTTCCTCGGCGAGTTCGCGCGCGACGGGCTCGTGAACATCGTCGGCGGTTGTTGCGGGACGACGCCGGAGCATGTTCGGCAGATCGCCGCGGCGGTAGACGGGGTCGCGCCGCGCGCGGTTCCCGAGCGGCGTCCCGCGACGCGCTTCAGCGGGCTCGAGCCTCTGGAGCTCCGCGAGGACTCCAACTTCACGATGATCGGCGAGCGGACGAACATCACCGGCTCGGCCCGGTTCCGCCGGCTCGTGGAGCGCGGTGACTTCCAGGCGGCGGCGGACGTCGCGCTCGAGCAGGTGCGCGGCGGGGCGAACCTCCTCGACGTCAACATGGACGCCGACCTGCTCGACGGCGAGCGCGCGATGACGACGTTCCTCAACCTCGTCGCCACCGAGCCCGAGGTCGCGCGCATCCCGATCGTGGTCGACAGCTCGCGTTGGTCGGTGCTCGAGGCCGGCCTGAAGTGCGTGCAGGGGAAGGGCGTCGTCAACTCGCTCTCGCTCAAGGAAGGCGAGGAGGCGTTCCTCGAGCAGGCGCGGCTCGTGCGTCGCTACGGCGCCGGCGTCGTCGTGATGGCGTTCGACGAGGAAGGCCAGGCCGAGACCGCCGAGCGCAAGGTCGCGATCTGCGAGCGCGCCTACCGGCTCCTCGTCGATCAGGTGGGCTTCGCTCCCGAGGATCTGATCTTCGACTCGAACGTCCTCGCCGTCGCCACCGGGATCGAGGAGCATCGCGGCTTCGCGAAGGCGTTCCTCGAGGCGCTGCCGCTGATCAAGGAGCGCTGCCCGGGCACGCGAACGAGCGGCGGGATCTCGAATCTCAGCTTCGCCTTCCGCGGCAACGACGCCGTGCGCGAGGCGATGCACTCGGCCTTCCTCTACCACGCGATCCGCGCGGGCCTCGACATGGGCATCGTCAACGCGGGCCAGCTCGTGGTCTATGAGGACATCGAGCCCGAGTTGCTCGAGCGTGTCGAGGACGTGATCTTCGACCGGCGCGAGGACGCGACCGAGCGGCTCGTGGAATACGCGGGGCGCGTGCGCGGGGAGGCAACCCGGCGCGAGGTCGACCTCTCCTGGCGCGAGGCGCCGGTCGAGAAGCGGCTCGAGTACGCGCTCGTCCACGGCGTCGTCGACTTCATCGAGGAGGACACCGAGGAAGCGAGGCAGCGCGCCGACCGGCCGCTCGACGTGATCGAAGGGCCGCTGATGGGCGGCATGCAGGTCGTGGGCGACCTGTTCGGAGCCGGGAAGATGTTCCTGCCGCAGGTCGTGAAGAGCGCGCGCGCGATGAAGCGCGCGGTCGCGTATCTCGAGCCGTACATGGAAGCGGAGCAGGCCGCCGCCGGCGGAGCGCCGCGCGCGCGCGGCAAGGCCGTGCTCGCCACCGTCAAGGGCGACGTCCACGACATCGGCAAGAACATCGTCGGCGTCGTGCTCGGTTGCAACGACTACGACGTCGTCGATCTTGGCGTCATGGTGCCGGCCGAGCGCATCCTCGAGGTCGCGGTCGAGGAGGAGGCGGACGTCGTCGGCCTCTCGGGACTGATCACGCCGTCGCTCGACCAGATGGTCGATGTCGCGCGGGAGATGGAGCGGCGCGGGATGAATCTGCCGCTGCTGATCGGCGGCGCCACGACGTCGCGCCAGCACACCGCGGTGCGGATCGCGCCCGCCTATTCGCAGCCGGTCGTGCACGTCCTCGACGCCTCGCGCGTCGTCCGCGTCGTCTCCGACCTGCTCGACACCGAGCGTCGCCTTCGGCTCGACGTCGAGAACCGCGCCGACCAGGAGCGCTTGCGCGACCTCCACGCCGAGAAGGAGCGCAAGCCGCTGCTGCCGCTCGCCCGGGCTCGCGAGAACCGGCAGCGCGTCGCGTTCGACGACCTGCCCGTGCCCGAGTTCACGGGCCGCCGCCTGGTCGAGCCGGAGCTGGCGACGCTCCGCGAGTACGTCGACTGGCAGTTCTTCTTCCACGCGTGGGAGCTGAAGGGCAAGTTCCCCGCGATCCTCGAGCAGCCGGCCGCGCGCGAGCTCTTCGACGACGCCGAGCGCCTGCTCGACCGGATCGTGGACGAGCGGCTGCTCACGGCCCGCGGCGTCCTCGGCTTCTGGCCCGCGGCGGCCGAGGGGGACGACGTGATCCTGGACGAGGGAACGCGATTCTGCTTCCTTCGCCAGCAGTCGGACTACGGCGATTCGCGCCCGAACCGCTCGCTCGCGGACTACGTTGCGCCCGCAGGCGACCACCTCGGGGCATTCGCGGTCACCGCCGGCATCGGTGCCGAGGAGCTCGCGGCCCAGTTCGCCGCCGACCACGACGACTACCACGCGATCATGGTCAAGGCGCTCGCAGACCGTCTTGCGGAGGCCTTCGCCGAGCACCTGCACGAGGTCGCGCGCCGCGGCTGGTACGAGACGGGCGACAAGCTCCCGCACGAGCAGCTGGTCGCCGAGCGCTTCCGCGGTATCCGGCCCGCGTTCGGGTATCCCGCCTGCCCGGACCACAGCGAGAAGTCGAAGCTCTTCGCGCTGCTCGGCGCCGACGCGGCAGGCCTTGCGCTCACCGAGACGTACGCCATGACGCCGGCGGCGAGCGTGAGCGGCATCTACCTCGCGCACCCCGAGGCGCGGTACTTCTCGGTAGGGCGGGTGGGGCGCGACCAGGTCAAGGACTACGCGGCTCGCAAGAGGGTCTCGGCCGCAGAAGTCGAAGCCTGGCTGCGACCGAATCTCGGCTACGAGCCGGTGGAAGGTGAGGCAGAAGTAAGAGTGTCGGCTTCTTCCGGGAGCTGAGCTATTCTCGGTTCCGGCGCCGTCGGTCGGCGCCGATCTTGTTATGCGGACGACGCTGAAGCGCGGAATCGGACAGGTCGGCGGCCACAACGGCAACGGCCACTCGGCGGCACAGCCGCTGTTCGGGCCGATCGTGCGCTACCACCAGCCCGGGCCGCGGAAGCGGTCGGTGACGGGGCTGATCATGCGGGCGTTCGGCTGGCTCGTGCTCGCCGCCGCGGTCATCGGATCGGGCGCCGCGGGCGGCCTTTACCTCTACGGGCACGAGACCCTCGCCTCGGTCGTGAATCCCACGGATCTCGGCAAGGCGAGACATCGCCTCGCGTACGCCCAGCCGGGGCACCCGGCGATCGCACTCGTCGCGGGCTATGACGTCCGCGGCAAGACCTCCGGCGCAAATCCTTACGCAGGCTCGAACTCCGACACGCTGATGCTCCTCCGGGCGGACCCGGCGAATCACACGCTCTCGCTGCTCTCGTTCCCGCGCGACCTCTGGGTGAGCATCTACTGCCACGGGGACATCGTCGACACGACGAGCCGCATCAATTCGGCGTGGGGCAACTGCAGCGACGGGCCCGCCGGGACGCTCGACACCGTGGAGAAACTGACGGGCCTCAATATCAACTACTTCATCACGCTCGACTTCCACGCCTTCAAGCAGCTCGTCAACCAGCTGCATGGGGTGTACATCAACGTCGATCGCCGCTACTACAACCCGCTTCACACCGGTTACTCGGCGATCAACCTCCACCCGGGGTACCAGAAGCTGACGGGCGGAGCGGCGCTCTCGTACGTCCGTTTCCGGCACACCGACAGCGACGTCTACCGCACCGGGCGGCAGCAGCTGTTCATCGAGGCACTCAAGAGCCGCCTCCGGACGAGTCTGACGCTGACCAACTTCCTGTTCAGGGGACCGGCGATCATCAAGGTGCTCAAGCACAACATCGCGGTCGCGTCGGCAGACGGTCACGGGGTGGGTCTGGGAGCGCTGAAGTCCTATCTCGGCCTCCTCTACGACCTGCCGCCCGGACACCTCATCCGGAACCAGATCCCGATCGGCGATCTCCAGAACACCGTCATCGGCGGGGCCGACGTATTGCAGGCGTCGCCGGGGGCCGTCCACGATGCGGTGCAGCGCTTCCTCCACCCGGTCGTGCCTCCCACGGCTCCGACGGGTGGGCACAAGAAGAAGACCGCCCCGAAGAAGAAGGTGCCCAAGCTGCCGAGAGCGCAGATCTCGGCGCTCGTGCTCAACGCCGGCAACGTTGCCGGCGAGGCCGCGAACACGTCCTATCTCCTCGCGCAACGTGGCTACACGATGAAGAGCCTGCCGGCGAGCGACCAGGCGAACGCGCCGAAGGTGACGCGCGACACGACGCTGTACTTCGACCCGGTCCAGCCGAACGCACAACGGGCGGCGCAACAGCTCCAGCCGCTGTTCGGCTCGCACACGCGCGTCGTGCAGATGACCACGGCGATCGCCGCGCTCGCGCAGCAGGCCGGGAACCCGCTCACCGTCGTCGCGGTCGGGACGAGCTTCGGGGGCAAGCTCGTCGTTCATCACCGCGTGAAGCTCCCGACCCAGCCTCAGCAGCCGGCACAGCTGAGCGAAGGCGCGGGCATCACGGCACCGGCCCTGCGCCACGTCTATAGCGAGGTGCACTTCCCGCTGATGGTGCCGCACAAGATTGCGCAGGGCGCGACGCTCTCGACGAGCGAAGGCGTCCGCGGCTTCAAGCCGATCGGGCACCAGCACGAGGCCGTGCTCACGTTCGTCCAGCCCGACGGAATCCAGTACTGGCAGATCGAGGAGAGCACGTGGAACTCGGCGCCCATCCTGCAGAACCCGTCCTACAGCTTCGTCCACCGCGGGCAGAAGTTCCAGGTCTACACGACCGGAGGCTCCGTCCAGATGGTCGCTCTCCGCACGCCGCGGGCGACGTACTGGGTCGTGAACACGATCCTCAACGAGCTCTCGAACAAGACGATGATCGCGATCGCCGAGAGCTTCCGGCCGCTGGTTCGCTGAGAACCGGATTACCCTAGGGCCGTGTCGCGGATCGCGATCTTCGGGGCCGGCTACGTCGGCCTCGTCACCGGCGCGTGCTTTGCGGATCTCGGCCACGAGGTGGTCGTGCGCGACGTCCTGCCGGAGCGCATCGAGCGGCTGCGGGCCGGCGAGATCCCGATCTACGAGCCGGGCCTCGACGAGGTGCTCGAGCGCAACCGCGACCGCATCTCCTTCGCGCTCGACGTGCGCGAGGCGGTCACCGGCGCCGACTTCCTCTACGTCGCGGTCGGCACGCCGCCGACGTACTCGGGAGACGCCGACCTCAGCGCTGTCTGGACGGTCGTGGACGAGATCCCGGACGGCGTCGAGGGCCGTCCGCTGCTCGTGATGAAGAGCACCGTCCCGGTCGGGACCGGAGAGAAGGTGCGCGCACGGCTCGACGGGCGGGGCCTCGAGAACGTCGGCTACGTCTCGAACCCCGAGTTCACCGCCGAGGGCACGGCCCTCCAGGACTTCATGCACCCCGACCGCGTCGTGGTCGGTGCGTTCGAGCCGGCCGACGCCGAGCGAGTCGTCGAGCTCCACCAAGGGATCGAGACGGAGGTCCTGCGCATGGACGTCGCCTCGGCCGAGCTCGTCAAGCTCGCGTCGAACGCGTTCCTCTCCACGCGCATCAGCTTCATCAACGAGATCGCGAACGTCTGCGAGCTCGTCGGCGCCGACGTGGTGGAGGTCGCGCGCGGGGTGGGCATGGATCACCGGCTCGGGCCGCACTTCTTCCGCGCCGGCATCGGCTTCGGCGGCAGCTGCTTCCCCAAGGACGTGACAGCGCTGAAGCAGCTCGCCGGCAACTCGGGCTACCCGTTCCTGCTGCTGCAGGCGGTGTGGGAGGTGAACGAGCTCCAGAAGCGGCGCGTCGTGCAGAAGCTCCAGCAGCGGCTCGGCAGCCTGCGCGGGCGCTCGGTCGCGCTGCTCGGGCTGGCGTTCAAGCCGAACACCGACGACATGCGCGAGGCGCCGAGCCGGATCATCGCCTACCGCCTGCTCGCGGAAGGCGCGGAGGTGCGCGCGTGGGACCCGGTCGCGCGGCCCGACGACCTCCAGGGCGTGGCGATCTGCGGCTCCGTGCTCGAGGCCGTGACCGGCGCGGACGCTGCGGTGATCGTGACCGAATGGCCCGAGCTGCGCGAGGTCGCGACCGCCGAGATGCGGGACGCGATGGCGCGGCCGCTCATCGTCGACGGGCGGAACCTCCTCGACCCGGCAGCGGTGGCCGCTGCCGGCTTCGAATACGAGGCAATCGGCCGGCCGACGCGAGCGACGCCGGGCGGCGTGAACGGCGCCCCGCGGCCCGCGCCGGACCGGGAGCTGCAGGACTGATGGAGGCACTCCTTCTCGCGGGCGGCAAGGCGGAGCGGCTGGGCGAGGCGGCACAGGGATTGCCGAAGCCGCTCGTTCCGGTCGCAGGCACTCCCCTCGCCGCGTACGCGGTCGCCCGGCTCGTCGACAGCGGAGTGACGCGCGTCGTCGTCGCCTGCCGCGCCGGCGACGAGGGCGCGTTTGTCGCCGCGCTCTCCGGGCTCGGCGCCGACGTCGAGGCGGTGGGGGAGGACGAGCCTCTCGGCCGTGGCGGCGGGCTCCGATTGGCCGCGACGCGAAGGCAGGAGCCCGGGCCTGTGCTCGCGCTCAACGGCGACGAGCTCCTCGACGTCGATTTCCGCGCGCTGCTCGCGGAGCACGAAGCGAGCGGCGCGGCGGGCACGATCGTCGTGGCCCAGGTGCGCTCGCCGTTCGGCGTGGTCGAGGTCGAGGACGACGGCACCGTCAGCGGCTTCCGCGAGGCGCCGCTGCTCGAGCACTGGGTCAACTCCGGCGTCTACGTGCTCGGTGACGCGGCACTCGCGCTGCTGCCGGAGAAGGGCGACCACGAGCAGTCGACGTTCCCGCGGCTCGCCCGCGAGCGCAGGCTGCACGCGCATCGCCACGAGGGCGTGTGGCTCACCGTGAACACGCCGAAGGACCTCCGGCGGGCCGCCGAGTTCATGGAGGAGCATCCCGACTGGCGGCCGCAGAAGCAGCTCGCGTGATGTTGGACTCGCCGAACTACGGCTCGCTCGACCGCTTCGCCTTCGACTCGCGGCGGGTCGAGAAACCGTGGGGCTGGGAGCTGATCTGGGCCCACGCGGACGCGTACGTCGGGAAGATCCTGTTCGTACGCGCCGGCGAGTCGCTCTCGCTCCAGTTCCACCGCGAGAAGGACGAGAGCTGGCATGTCCAGAGCGGGCGCGCACGACTCGAGCTCGGCGAGGCCGGCCAGGAGGCGCTCGACGAGGAGGTCGTCACCGCGGGGGCGTGCTTCCACTTCCGGCCCGGGACGGTGCATCGGATCACTGCGCTCGAGGACACGACGATCCTCGAGGTGTCGACCCCGCACCTCGACGACGTCGTGCGGCTCGAAGACCGCTACGGACGCGAAGGCACCAGCGACGCCTGAGCGGGCTCTGTGCTGGGACGGTTGCGTCAACGTCCGCGACCTCGGCGGGCTGCCGCTCGCCGACGGCGGCGAGACGGCGTACCGCGTCGTTGTGCGCGCCGACTGGCTCCCGGGCCTGACGGACGCGGGTCGTCGAGCGCTCGTCGACTACGGAGTCTCCCTCGTCGTCGACCTGCGACCCGACCGAGAGCACGAGGACGACGGGGTTGACCCGCTGCCGGTGCCCGTGGTGCGGCAAGGCATGGATCCCTGTCCATTGCCGGCCGCGTGGGACTGGCACTCGATGCGGGAGGCCTATCTCGCCCTCGCCGACCACTACCGCGCCGAGCTCGCGCAGGCGCTGACGCTGCTCGGTGACGCCGACCCGCCGGCGGCCGTCCACTGCGCAGGTGGCCGCGACCGCACGGGCATCGCCTGCGGGATGGCGCTCTGGCTCGCGGGCGTCGAGCCCGACGTGATCGCCGCCGACCACGCGCTGAGCGACGAGAACTGGGCTCCGCGCAACGACGCGTGGCTCGCGGCGGCGCCGGACGAGCAGGAGCGCGAGCGGCGGCGCCGGATCCTCGAGCCCCCGGGCCGCACCCTCGCCGACGTGCTCGAGGAAATCGAACGGACGGAGGGCATCCGAAATCGCCTGGTCGCAGCGGGCGCCGACGAGACAGCGCTCGACCGGCTCGTGACGCGGCTGCGAGGCGAGGCTTGACACAGCTTTGTTAAGGTCAGGTAGATGGATTCGCTCCACGTCGGCCCCGCCGCGGCCCGCACAGGCTGGTCGGCCCGCATGCTCCGCTACCTCGAGCAGGCTGGGCTCGTCGTCCCGGCGCGGACGCCCGCCGGCTACCGGCTCTACGGGCTGCGCGAGCTGAACCAGCTCCGGTCGCTCGCCGAGTTGCGGCGCCGTTTCGGTCTCGGCATCGGGGACATCGCCTTTGCGGCGCGTCTGCGCCGGGAGCCCGAGCTTCGGACGGCGATCGACGCCTGGCTCGCCGACGTCGAGGATGGGCTTGCTTGGGTCGAGTGGGAGCAGCGCAAGCACGAGCGGCTGTTGGCCGCGTAACCGAGAAAGGATTCAATGGCAGCAACGCAGCGCTACGACGTGAAAGACCTCGCTCTCGCGGAAGAGGGCAAACGGCGGATCGAGTGGGCCGACCGGCAGATGCCGGTGCTCGCTGCGATCCGGGAGCGGTTCGAGCGCGAGCAGCCGCTCGCCGGCCATCGCATCTCGGCCTGTCTCCACGTCACGACCGAGACGGCGAACCTGATGCGGACGCTGCAGGCCGGAGGTGCGGACGTCGTCCTCTGCGCCTCGAACCCGCTCTCCACGCAGGACGACGTCGCGGCGGCGCTCGTGTCCGTGTACGACGTGTCTTGCTTCGCCATCAAGGGCGAGGACAACGACACGTACTACTCCCACATCGAGGCGGCCGTCGACCACAAGCCGCACTTCACGATGGACGACGGCGCCGACGTGATCGGTGTCCTCCACTCGGCACGCCGGGAGCTGCTCGGCGAGATCATCGCGGGCACCGAGGAGACGACCACCGGCGTGATCCGGCTCAAGGCCCTCGAGGCGGACGGCAAGCTCGGCTTTCCGATCATCGCCGTCAACGAGGCACAGACGAAGCACATGTTCGACAACCGGTACGGCACGGGCCAGTCGACGATCGACGGGATCATCCGTGCGACGAACGTGCTGCTCGCAGGCAAGCGCTTCGTCGTTTGCGGCTACGGCTGGGTCGGGCGCGGCGTCGCGTCGCGGGCCCGGGGGATGGGCGCGCACGTGATCATCACCGAGGTCGATCCGATGAAGGCCCTGGAGGCGTCGATGGACGGGTTCGAGGTGCTGCCGCTCGAGCGGGCGGCCGAGGTCGGCGACATGTTCTGCACCGCGACCGGCGACAAGCACGTCATCGCTCGCGACCACATGGAGCGGATGAAGGACGGCGCGATCCTCGCCAACACGGGCCACTTCAACGTCGAGATCGAGATCCCGGCTCTTCGCGAGATGGCGGTCGAGACGCGGAAGGCTCGCGAGTTCGTCGAGGAGTTCACGCTCGCCGACGGACGGCGGCTGTACCTCGTCGCCGACGGACGGCTCGTCAACCTCTCTGCGGCCGAGGGCCACCCGGCGCTCGTGATGGACATGTCCTTCGCGAACCAGGCGCTCGCGCTCGAGTACGCGACGCAGCACGCGAGCGAGCTCGACCGCAAGGTCTACCCGGTGCCGGCGGAGATCGACCGCGAGATCGCGAAGCTCAAGCTCGAGACGATGGGTGTCGAGATCGACAAGCTCACGGAGGAGCAGGCGCGCTACCTCGAGTCCTGGGACGAAGGCACCTGAGCCGGGAGCTCGAGCCGGAGCAGATCGTGCGCCTCGAGGAGGACGGTGCGGCGGTCGTCCTCCTCGACCAGCGGCGGCTGCCGGACGAGGTTGTCGAGGTTCGCTGCACGACGGCGGCCGAGGTCGCCGATGCGATCCGGAGCATGGTCGTGCGCGGCGCGCCGGCGATCGGCATCGCAGCCGCATACGGGGTTGCGCTCACCGCGCTGCGCGGTGACGATCTCGCCGCAGCCGAGCGCGTGCTCGCGGCCTCGCGGCCGACGGCGGTCAATCTGCCGTGGGCGATCGCCCGGATGCGCGAAGAGCCGACCCCCGAGCGCGCTCGCGCACTGCACGAGGAGGAGGTCGAGCGCTGCCGCCGGATGGCCGCGCACGCCGCGGAGCTCTTCCAGCCGGGCACGCGCGCGCTGACCCACTGCAACGCGGGCGGCCTGGCGACCGGCGGCTACGGCTCCGCCGTCGGCGCGCTCCGCGCCGCGGCCGAGCGCGGGTTGCTCGAGCGCGTCCTCGTCGACGAGACTCGCCCGCTGCTGCAGGGAGCCCGTCTCACGGCCTGGGAGCTCGAGCAGGCAGGCATCCCGCACGCCGTCATCGCCGACTCCGCGGCAGGATCGCTCATGGCCCGCGGCGAGGTGGATCTCGTCGTCACCGGTGCCGACCGGATCGCAGCAAACGGGGACACGGCGAACAAGATCGGGACATACTCGCTCGCCGTGCTCGCCGCGCACCACGAAATCCCGCTCTACGTCGTCGCGCCCAGCTCGACGCTCGACCGCGAGACACCCGACGGCTCGGGGATCCCGATCGAGGAACGCGACCCGGCCGAGATCACGACGCGCTTCGCGGCGCAAAATCCTGCCTTCGACGTGACGCCCGCCGGGCTGATCGCCGCGATTGTGACCGAGGACGGGGTTCACCGCCCACCGTATGCGGAGTCGCTGAAATGAAGGCTGTCCTGCTCGCCGCCGGCTACGGCACGAGACTCCGGCCGCTGACGGACGACCGGCCGAAGCACCTTCTCCCGGTCGGCGGCCGGCCGATGCTCGATTGGATCCTCGACTGGGTCAGTGAGCTGGAGGACGTCGACGGCGTGCACCTCGTCACGAACAGCCGGTTCGCGCCGAACTTCAGGCATTGGGCCGCGTCGAACGGCGTCGTCGTCCACGACGACGGGACCACCTCGAACGAGGATCGAATGGGCGCTGTCGGCGACCTTCGGCTCGTGATCGAGTCGGCCGGCCTCGAGGACGACGAGCTCCTGGTCGTCGGCGACGACATGCTCGAGCTGTCGCTGCCGCGGTTCGTCGCCTGGTGGCGGGCAAAGGACCAGCCGGCGAGCGCGGTCCCTCTCCACGATGTCGGCGACCTCGAGCTCGCGACGCACTACGGGATCGTGGCGACCGACGAGGACGACCGGATCGTCCACTTCATCGAGAAGCCCAGCGACCCTCCGTCGACCCTCGCGGCGACCGTCGCTTACCTTCTCCCACCGGAGCACGTGCGGCTCGTCGAGGCGTACCTCGCCGCTGGTCACGGCCCCGACAACGCGGGCAGCTTCCTCGGCTGGCTGGCGGGACGTGAGCGCGTCTTCGGCTACGAATTCGACGGCAGCTGGTACGACATCGGGAACCACGCACAGCTGCTCGAGGCCGACAACCGGCTGCGGCGAGTCGCCGGGTTGCCGGAGCGCGAGACGTACAGCCTCGACTGAGTCGACACTTTTTCGAGACACATCGCGCCGTAGCGTGACCGCGTGCTCGACCTGCTCCTGCCGCAACGCTGCGTCGTTTGCGGCAGCGGGGGAAGCCAGCTCTGCACCGAGTGCCGCGAGGAGCTGCAGCGGATCGAGCCGCCGCTCTGCGCGCGCTGCGGCGCTCCGACCGCGTGGCCGGTCGAGCGGTGCCGCGAGTGCGCGGGACGTCGGCTGGGCTTCGCGAGCGCCCGCGGAGCCGTCGGCTACGACGCTGCCGCACGCAGGCTCGTCCACGCCTGGAAGGAGCGCGGGCTGCGGCGGCTCGCCGCCGAGGCGGCGCAGGTCGTCGCGGAGCGATTGCCTCCCCCTGGAGTCGACGCGTTGACCTTCGTCCCGGCCGATCGCGGACGGCGCCTCGAGCGCGGTCACAACCCGGCCGAGCGCCTCGCACTCGAGCTCGCCGCGATCTGGGAGCTGCCTTGCCTGCAGCTGCTCGAGCGGACGCGCGGCGGTCGCCAGCGCGGCAGCTCGGCGACCGAGCGCCGCAGCGTACGGGGCGCCTTTCGCGCGACGGATGGAGCGCCGCGCAAGGTCGCCGTGATCGACGACGTTTACACGACCGGCGCCACCGCGGCCGCCGCTGCGACCGCCCTCCGCGCGGCGGGTGCGCGCCGCGTCGAGGCGGTTGCCTTCGCCCGTGCCCTCCGCCGCGGCTAGTTAGCTCCGGCCCGAGTAGGGTTAGACAGCAGCGAATACGCAGCGACAGGGGAGGCGCCGATGCAGCTTCACGTCAAGGGCAAGAACCTCGAGGTGAACGACTCCATCCGAAGCTACGTCGAGCGGAAGCTCCAGAAGCTCGACCGTCGCGTTCACGAGTTGACGGAGGTCGAGATCGAGCTCGCTGTCGAGAAGAACCCGTCGATCGCCGACTCGCAGGTCGCGGAGGCGACCGTCCATCTCAAGGGGCACACTCTCCGCGCCCGCGAGGCCGCGCGCGACATGAAGGCCGCCATCGACGAGCTCAGCGACAAGCTCGTGCGTCAGGTCAAGGACCTCCACGACAAGCGCGTCGACGGCCGCCGGCACGCCGACGAGCCTGAGCCCGAGACTCCGATCGAGCCGGAGATCACGGACAGCTAGTGGGGCTCTTCCGTCGCCGCCAAGAGACGCTGAACGAGCAGCTTCTGCGCGAGGCGGGGCTCGATCCCGCGCAAGTGCTCGGCGATCCGCCACCGCCGGTCGTGCTGGAGCCGCCGAAGTCGCTCTTGGCCATAGTCGGCGTCCCCGACGGCTCGTCTCCGAGCCCGAAGGAGTGGGACACCGCGGTCTCGGTCAGCGTGCCGGTGCTGGCGGGCGACCGGGTCGAGTTCACGACTCTCCCGGGCGGCGACGTGATCGTCGACGACGAGACAGGCGACGCCAACCTCTCGCCGCTCGCCGACGCGGTCGAGCGCCACGTCGACCCGCCGTACCGCGCGGTCGGCGTGAGACAGGGAATCGACCTCTGGGCCGTGGGCGCGAAGCGGATCCAGGTGGCGCAAATCCCCTTCCCGGACGGCGACACGCTGGAGCTCTCACGAAACGACGGCGACGAGGAGCTTCGCGTCGACGGCGAGCCGAGCGACGACGCCGTCCCACCGGCCCTCGCGCACGTCGGCGAGGCCGTGGCCGACAGCTTCTACGTCGAGGCGTCACGTATCGACGGCGACCTCTGGGAGGTCAGGGCCACAGCCTTGTAGGCCGCTACCCTTCGACCGTGGAAATCGGCAACCTCGAGAAGGTCCTGCGCGTCGGCGAAGGCCGCCGCCTCAAGCGGCTCCAGGAGCAGGCGGCGTACATCACCTCGCTCGAGCCCGACTTCGAGAAGCTCTCAGCCGCCGAGCTCGAGGGCAAGACAGCGGACTTCCGGCAGCGGCTCGAGAACGGCGAGAGCCTCGACGAGCTCGTCTTCGAGGCGTTCGCAGCCGTCCGCGAGGCACGCAAACGCGCGTCCGACCAGCGGATGTTCGATGTGCAGCTGATGGGCGGGATCGTCCTCCACGAGGGCGACATCGCAGAGATGAAGACCGGCGAGGGAAAGACGTTCGTCGCGAGTCTCGCTCTCTATCTCAACGGTCTCGCGGGCCGCGGCGCACATCTCGTCACGGTGAACGACTACCTCGCGCAGCGCGACGCCGAGTGGAACCGGACCGTCTTCGAGTCGCTCGGGATGAGCGTCTCGTACATCGAGACGATGATGCCCTTCGACCAGCGCAAAGCGGCCTACGCCGCGGACATCACGTACGGGACGAACTCCGAGTTCGGCTTCGACTACCTCCGAGACAACATGGCGGTCTCGCTCGACGGCCTCGTCCAGCGCGGCCACGCCTTCGGGATCGTCGACGAGGTCGACTCGATCCTGATCGACGAGGCCCGGACGCCGCTGATCATCTCCGGCGAGCCCGAGATGGCAGCCCAGATCTACTACGACTTCGCGCGCGTCGCCAAGCAGCTCATCCCGTTCCGCGCCTCGGCGGGCGACCCGAAGGGCGCGGCCGAGCAGGCCGGTGCCGACTTCGAGTACGACGAGAAGCACAAGACCGTCGGCCCGACGCCGCAGGGCGTGGAGAAGGTCGAGCGCGCGCTCCGGATCGACAACCTCTACTCGCCCGAGAACACGCAGCTCGTCAACCACCTCTACCAGGCGCTCAAGGCGCAGTCGCTCTACCAGCTCGACGTCGACTACGTGATCCAGGACGGCGAGGTGAAGATCGTCGACGAGTTCACCGGCCGGATCATGGAAGGCCGCCGCTGGAGCGAGGGCCTCCACCAGGCGGTCGAGGCGAAGGAGG
>JAICJI010000029.1 GCA_025928515.1 Thermoleophilia bacterium | reverse complement strand
TCGGGCTCGAGCAGGAGCCACGTGCCGAACCGGCGCACATCACGGTACGCGACGTCCGATCCGTCTTCTAGCCTGACAACAGCGCGGCGATGGGGGTCGTCCGGCAGCGAGCCGCTCGGAGCGCACAAGAGGCTTCCCGTCATCCGGAGGTGAATCAGGAGAACACGACCACTCTCGAACCGAACAACCAGATACTTCCCGCGCCGCTCGACGGCCGCGACGCGCTCCCCTTCAAGCTCGGCCGCCACCTCGGCCGGCTCGTACGGACGCACGAGACGTGGGTCGTCGATGCTCACCTGGTCGAAGCGCCGTCCGACGAGCGCGGGCTCGAGCTGCCTGCGGACGGTCTCTACCTCCGGCAGCTCCGGCATGCGGCCAGCCTAGCCCTGTCCCCAAGATCTGCCGAGCGGCCTACGGCGTCACGATGGGCTGCCCGGGGATCCCGCGCGAGGCTGCCTTGCCTCCGAGCCAGGCGTTGACCGTTGCGCCGACGTCCGCGAACTCGCCTTCGTGGATTTGTCCGGCTGCGTTCCGGCCCTCGACGTAGGCGAGCAACAGCGCGTACTCGCGCGAGTGGTCCGTGGACGGCGTCGTGGGGTCGCACCCGTGGTCCGAGGTGATGATGAGAAGGTCGCCGGGGCGAAGCGCATCGAGCAGGTCGGAAAGCCGGTAGTCGAAGTCCTGCAGACACCGGTGGAAGTTGACCGGGTCGTTGCGGTGCCCCCAGAGCATGTCGGTCTCGACGAGGTTGACGAAGACGAAGCCCTCGTCGATCTCCCGCAACAGTCGCTCGGTCTGCTGGATCCCCTCGATATTCGACTTCGTCGGGTGAGACTCGTCGATGTCCTGCCCGGCGAAGATGTCGCCGATCTTGCCGACGCCGTACACCTTCTGTCCCGCCTCGCGCAGCAGCGTCAAATAGTTCGGCCGACGCGGCTCGAGTGAGAAATCGTGCCGGTTCGGAGTCCGGACGTAGTTGCCGGGCTCGCCGGTAAACGGACGCGCGATGACGCGGCCGACCGCGTGCTTGCCCGTCAGGATCTCGCGAGCGGCGCGGCAGGCGTCGTAGAGCTCCTCCAGCGGAATGGTGTCCTCGTGCGCGGCGATCTGGAAGACGGAGTCCGCCGACGTGTAGACGATCCATTTGCCCGTCCGCTGGTGCTCCTCCCCCAGCTCCTGGATGATTTCGGTCCCGGACGCGGCCTTGTTCCCGAGCACTCCTCGGGCAGTGCGGTGCATGAACGGGTCGATCACGTCGTGCGGGAAGCCGTGCGGATAGGTGGGAAATGCCTGCGCGGTGACGATTCCCATGTGCTCCCAGTGCCCCGTGGTCGTGTCCTTGCCCTTCGACCGCTCCAGGAGCCGCCCCGCGACCGCCGGCGCTCCCGGCTGCGGCCGGCAACCCTCGAGCGGCTCCACGTTGCCCAGCCCGAGCGCCTCGAGGCTCGGCAGATCGAGGCCACCGACCGCTCGTGCGACATTGCCGAGTGTGTCCGAGCCCTCGTCCCCGTACTGGCCGGCGTCCGGCAGCTCGCCGGCGCCGACCGCATCGAGCACGATGACACACGCCCTGGGCACCGGGCTATTCTAGGTAGCCATGGCGACTGTCCTCGGCCTCCTCGCGTTCGTTGCGTACGTCGTCCTGATCGTGGGCTTCGCTGCCGCCATCACCTGGTTGGTCGTCAGGATGACGCCGCCGCAGAAGAAGCCCGACGGCCCGGCGCAGAGCTAGGCGAGCGGCCCCTAGACCGCCGCGAGGGGCAGCACGTCGGCGAGCGGCGTGTAGTCGAGACCGTGCGCCTCGGCGACCGCCTCGTACGTGATCTTGCCGTCGAGCACGTTCACGCCACGCCCAAGGGCAGGGTCACTCGCGACCGCCTCGCCGAGGCCGTGGTCGGCGATCGCTTCGACGTAGGGCAGCGTCGCGTTCGTGAGCGCCTTCGTGGACGTGACGGGAACACCGCCGGGCATGTTCGCGACGCAGTAGTGGACGATCCCGTCGACCTCGTAGACGGGGTCCGAGTGCGTCGTGGGCCGCGCCGTCTCGATGCAGCCGCCCTGGTCGATTGCAACGTCGACGATGATTGCGCCGGGCTGCATCTCGGCGAGCATCCCCCGGCTGATCAGCTTCGGCGCACGCGCGCCCGGGATGAGGACCGCCCCGATGACCACGTCGGCATGCGTGATCGTCTGCTCGATCTCGAGGCTCGACGACATGAGCAGGCTGACGCGCCCGGAGAGGATCTCGTCGAGGTGCCGCATCCGATCGATCGACCGCTCGAGGAGCGTGACGCGGGCGCCAAGGCCGAGAGCGATGATCGCGGCGTTGTAGCCGACGATTCCACCACCGAGCACGACGACGTGGCCCGGCTGAACACCCGGCGTCCCGGCGAGAAGCACGCCCCGTCCGCCGAGCGGCTTTTCGAGGAAGTGGGCGGCGGCCTGGGGCGCCAGCCTCCCGGCGATCTCGCTCATGGGGGCGAGCAGCGGCAGCCGGTGGTCGTCGGTCTCGACGGTCTCGTAGGCGACGGCCGCAATGCCGCTCTCCGCGAGCGCGCGCGTGAGCGGTTCGTCGGCGGCGATGTGGAGGTACGTGAAGAGCACGAGCCCTTCGCGCAGTCGCGAGTACTCGGGCTCGATCGGCTCCTTCACCTTGAGCAGAAGGTCGGCCTGCCCCCACGCGTCGTCGACGGAGACGATCCTGGCGCCGGCTCGCTGGTACTGCTCGTCGGAGAACGCGCTCCCGTCCCCGGCCGTGGTCTCGACCAGAACCTCGTGGCCACGCTGGATCAGCTCGCGAGCCCCCGCCGGGGTTAGCGCGACGCGGTACTCGTCGGTCTTGATCTCTTTGGCGACGCCGATACGCAAGGCCCGGAGACACTATCTCCCCGACGCCGCGCGACGATGCTGCGAGGGACTTGGAGGCACTTCACGACCCACCGCTACTGTCTCGACACGGTGCGGCCGCTAGCGTCCTCGACGAGGGCGGAGGGACGGCTCCCCACCCTTGGGCGGGGGCTGCGAAGGCCCTGGCCGGTCGGGACGGTTGTCGCCAGGGTTAGTCGCCAGGACGCGGCCTGAGGTAGAGCAGCAGGCCGGCGAGCGTCTTCGCATCCTCGATCTCGTGCAGCCGCTCACCGATTGCGGCGACCGGCCAGCGGACGAGCTCCAGCTCCTCGTCGGCGGCCGGCGACGCCTCCCCGTGCTCGACGCCCTCGGCGGCGAACAGATGCATCCGCTCGCGACAGAAACCCGGGGTCGTCCAGAACACCGCCAGCTCTCGCCACTCGCCGCCGGTCAGCCCGCATTCCTCCTGCAGCTCGCGTCTCGCCGTCTCGAGCGGCTCCTCGCCCTCCTCGGCCGTCCCGGCCGGGAGCTCGAGCAGGTGACCACGTGTGGCCTCGCGCAGCTGCCGGACGAGCGTCACGTAGCCCTCACTGTCGACGGCCACGATGGCGACGGCGCCCGGATGCTCGACGATCTCACGCTCGTTCTCGCCCCACCGCTCCACAGTCAGGCCAAGCAGCGATCCCTCGTAGGCGCTCCGCGCGGCGTCCGGCTCGAGACTCACTCGCGCGCCGCTTCCACTAGCGCGACCGTCACGTCCACCATCGCCTCGAGATCCGCAACCGAGACGTGCTCGTCCGGCGTGTGGAAGCCGAACACACCGTGCGAGAGGTTCACGCAGCGCATCCCGCGTCTGTTGAAGACGTTCGCGTCCGCGCCGCCACCCGACAGCCCGTAGCGCGGCTCGAAGCCGCAACGGGAGAAGGCCGCCGCGGCCAGGGCGACAGCGGGCTCGTCCCGCTTCAGACGGTAGCCGTCGTAGCTCTTCCGCATCGTTGTCTCGACGTCGCACTCGGTCTCGGTCGCGGCAAAGGAGAACGCATCCAGCATCTCCTGCACGACCTCTCCCAGCGTCCCCTCGTCGTGGGAGCGCGCCTCGGCCTGGAACGTGCACCACTCTGGGACGACGTTGCCGGCGGTGCCGCCTGTGATCGTGCCCACGTTGGCCGTCGTCAGCTCGTCGATGCGGCCGAGCCGCAGGTCGGCAATCGCCTTCGCGGCCGCCTGGATCGCGGAACGCCCCTCCTCCGGAGCCATGCCTGCGTGGGCCGAGCGGCCGTGAAAGCGAACCTCGAGCGCCCGCGACCAAGGCGCGCCGAGGACGACCTCGCCCATCGGTCCCTCCTGGTCGTAGACGTAGCCCACCTGCGCGTGAAGTCGCTCGGCATCGAACGCGCCGGCGCCGATCAGCCCTACTTCCTCCATGGGCGTGAACACGAGCTCGAGGCCGGCGTGCGGCAGGTTCTCCGCGAGCACGCGCCGCGTGCCCTCGAGCATCGCCGTGATCGCAGCCTTGTTGTCGCAGCCCAGGATCGTGCCGCCGGCGTTGCGGACGATCCCGTCCTCGACGACGGGCTCGAGGTCGCCGTCCGGCGGCACCGTGTCCATGTGCGCGCAGAGGAAGAGTGGCCTCCCCCTCGTGGTCGGCTCGAGCCGCGCATAGACGTTGCCGGCGTTCGATCCGATCCCCGGCCCGCAGGAGTCTTCGTCCGGCTCGAGCCCGAGCCCTCTCAGGTAGCGCAGGACGACGTCGGCGACGCCGCGCTCCTCGCCCGATGGGCTCGGGATCGCGGCAAGCTCGAAGAGAAGGTCGACCGCCTCGGACACCCGGCCGATCCTACGGGCGAGACCTCAGGCGGCGACGCGCTCGCCGGCCCGCATGCGCGCGCGATCGAGCGCAGCACCCACGAAGCCGCGGAAGAGCGGCGCCGCCCGCGTCGGCCGGGACTTGAACTCCGGGTGGAACTGGCTCGCAACGAACCACGGATGGTCGGGCAGCTCGACGATCTCCACGAGCCGTCCCTCCTGGAACGTGCCGCTCACGACGAGCCCCGCCTCCACGAGCCGATCGCGGAACGTGTTGTTGACCTCGTAGCGGTGCCGGTGCCGTTCGTGAATCGTGTCGTCGCCGTAGAGCTCGCGGGCGCGCGTGCCCTCCGCGACCTCCACCGCCTGCGCACCGAGCCGCATCGTGCCTCCGAGGTCCTCGATCCCCTTTTGCTCCGGCAGCAGGTCGATCACGGGATACGGCGTCTCGGGATCCATCTCGGTCGAATTCGCGCCGTCGAGCCCCACGACGTGCCGCGCGAACTCGGACACGGCCACGTGCATGCCGAGGCAGATGCCGAGGTACGGGATGCGCCGCTCGCGCGCCACCTGGCAGGCGAGGATCTTGCCCTCCCAGCCGCGCGAGCCGAAGCCGCCCGGCACGAGCACGCCGTCGACGCTCTCGAGCAGCTCTGCGGCCTCGTCGTACGACGTGTCCTCGGCGTCGACCCAGCGGACACGGACGGCACACCCGTGCTCGAGCCCGGCGTGCTTGAGCGCCTCGTGCACGGAGAGGTAGGCGTCCTGGAGCTTGACGTACTTGCCCACCAGAGCGATCTCGACGACCTCGCGCCGGCTGTGCACGCGATCGAGTAGCTCGTCCCAGTCCGACAGGTCCGGTTCCCCGAGCTCCAGGCCGAGCCGCTCGCCGACGAGCCGGTCGAGCCCCTCGCTGTGCAGCACACGCGGCACCTCGTACACGTCGGGGACGTCCGGGCTCGCGACCACCGCACCCGGGTCGACGTCGGCGAAGAGCGCGATCTTGTCCCGGATCTCGCGCGAAAGCTCCTCGTGCGAGCGGCAGACGACGACGTCGGGATGGATGCCGATCCGGCGCAGCTCGTTGACCGAGTGCTGCGTCGGCTTCGTCTTCAGCTCGCCGGCCGCCTCGATGAACGGGACGAGCGTGACGTGGACGTAGACGACGTTCTCCGGGCCTACCTCCCGCCGGAACTGGCGGATCGCCTCGAGGAACGGCAGCGACTCGATGTCGCCGACGGTGCCGCCGATCTCGGAGATGACCACGTCGGCCGGGCTCGCCTCGGCGCCGCGGCGGATACGCGCCTTGATCTCGTTCGTGATGTGCGGGATCACCTGCACCGTCGCGCCGAGGAAGTCGCCCTTGCGCTCCTTGCGCAGGACGGTGTCCCAGATCGCGCCCGCGCTGTGGCTCGCGCTGCGGAGGAAGTTCTCGTCCACGAACCGCTCGTAGTGGCCGATGTCGAGGTCGGTCTCGGCCCCGTCCTCGGTCACGAAGACCTCGCCGTGCTGGAAGGGGCTCATCGTCCCGGGGTCGACGTTGAGGTACGGATCGAACTTCTGGAGCTGGACGCGGAGGCCGCGCGCTTTGAGCAGCCGGCCGAGCGATGCAGCGACGATGCCTTTCCCGAGCGCCGAGACGACTCCACCCGTGACAAAGACGTACTTCGGGGCCCGTGCGCTCACGGGATTTCAGGGTAGCACCCCCAGCGGCCGGTGCCTATTCGTACTCCGGCCGCACCAGAGCCGCGAGCCGCGAGAGAGCCTGCGACGGGACGATCCGGCCGATCCCGCCGAACCGCGGAGCCTCGACGGCGAGGGTCGCCGCCGTCTGAGTGCCGTCCTCCGCCGGACGGAGGTCGAGCTCGACATCCGTCCGTTCGCTGCTCAGCTGGAAGGCGAGCCGCTTCAGCGGGACTACTTCGAGCACGAGCAGCGTCCCGCCCAGCTGCGCGCTGCGGTGAAAGAGGCTGGAGCGGTTCGTGCCCTCCAGCTGCCAGAGCGCCCCCGGAGCGAGCGCCCGGCGCACGGTCGGATCGGCCTCCACCAGGCCCGGCCACCAGGCGGGCCAACGCCCGGGATCGGCCAGCACATCCCAGACAACCTCGGGTGGCGCCGGGAGCGTCCGCCTAGCCTCGTACCGCGGCAAGGAACTCCTGTCCGCCGAGCATCCGCTCGAGCTCGGCCTTCCGTTCCTCGTCGTCGAGCTGCTCGATTCGCGTGTGCGTCGGGTCGCCGGGTGTCTTCTCCACCCGGAAGTGGCGGTCGGCGAGCGCGGCGATCTGCGGCAGATGCGTGATCGTCACGACCTGGGCGTGCTCGGCGAGGCGGCGGAGCAACCCGCCCACAGCGTGCGCGGTCTCGCCGCCGATCCCCGCGTCGATCTCGTCGAAGACGAGCGTGTCGCCGCCGGCGACGGCCGCGATCGCAAGCGCAATGCGCGAGAGCTCGCCGCCGGACGCTGTCTCCGCGACCGGCGCGAAGGGAAGGCCGGCGTTCGGCCGGACGAGGAAGCCCGCGTCGTCCGCGCCGGTCGATCCCGGCTCGGCACGTTCGCGCAGCTCGCAGACGAACTCACCCTCGCCCATACCGACTCCGCGCAGCTCCGCGGCGACGGCGTCGGCAAATGCCGGCGCACCGGCGTTCCGCTCGGCTCGTAACTCGAGCGTCAGCGCCTGGGCACGCGACTCGGCCTCTGCGAGATCGCGGGCCGCGACCTCGGCTGGATCGGAGCCGTCCTCGAGAGCTGCGAGCTCCCGCTGCGCCTCGTCACTCTGCGCGAGCAGCTCGTCGTACGTCGTACAGCGGAACCGCCGCTTCGCCTCCGCGATCCGGTCGAGCTCGGCCTCGAGCTGCTCGAGCCTCCCGGGCTCGGCCTCGAGGGAGCTTAGAAACGCGTGCAGATCCGATGCCGTCTCGCGCAGCCGGAGCTCGACGTCGCGCAGCTCGTCCCCGGCGCGCTGCAACTCCGGCGCGAGGCGCTCGAGCGGCGCCACCGAGCGCTCGGCGAGCGCAACGAGCCCCGTGGCGCCCTCGCCGTCGTCCGGGACGAGTGCCTCGGCGGCTGCGGCCGCGCCCTCGGCGAGCTCGGCGACATGCCGGTGCCGCTCGCGCTCGCTGCGCAGGCGTTCTTCAGCACCGGGCTCCATGCCAGCGGTGTCCTCGACGAGCGCGCGCAGCTCCCCGAGCCGCGCTTCGGCCAGGGCTGCATTCGCCGTCAGCTCGTCGTGGCGGCGTCTTGCCGCCTGTAGCTCACGCCACGCAGTCCGAGCCGCGGCCCTTCGCGCAAGCTGTTCCTCGCCGCAGAAGCGATCGAGCACCTCGAGCTGGTACGACGGCCGCGCGAGCCGGCGTTGTTCGAACTGGCCGGACATCGCCACCACGCGCTCGACCGCTGCGGCGACATCCTCCCGCGCGGCCGCACGCCCCCACGCATAGGCGCGCGTCCGGCCGTCGGCGAACACGCGCCGCGAGACGACCAGCGCGTCCTCGTCCTCCGGCCGCAGCTCCGTGAGCTCCTCCAGCTCCGCCGGAAGATCGAGCTCGGCCTCGACGTACGCCTCCTCCGCGGCGGCACCGACGTACGAGTCGTCGCCCTTCGCCCCGAGGAGGAGGCCGAATGCCTGGGCGAGGATCGTCTTGCCTGCGCCCGTCTCGCCGGTGATCGCGTTCAGCCCAGGTGCGAGCTCGAGCTCTGCCTCCCGGATGAGGACGAGGTTGTCGATGCGGAGCCGGCGGAGCACGCTGCCGATCGTAGACCCGCGGGCCGACGCCGCCCATTCGCACTTCGAGCCATGGCAGGTGTCAGACACCTGCCATGGCCGTTCAGGACGTGAACGTCTCCCGGTAGCGGCCGAAGAACGTCGTCTCGGGCAACGTCGCGAGCAGGCTACGCTGCTCGCCGAGCCGGATCGACAGCATTCGGCCGGGAGCCAGATCGCCGCTCCTATGCCCATCGGCCAGCACAGCCGCGCCGACGTCGGGCGTCGCGTTCCACACGGTCAGCTCCGCCCCACGTGGAACGACGAGCGGTCGTGCATCGAGCGAGTGCGGCGCGATGAACGTGATCGCCATCGCGTCGAGCTCGCGGACGAGGACCGGGCCGCCGTTCGAGAGGTTGTAGGCGGTCGAGCCGGACGGCGTCGAGCAGATCATCCCGTCGCACGACACGACGCCGAGGTCCTCGCCCGAGATCGCCCAGCCGAGCTCGATCATCCGCCCTAGGGTCGAGCTCGTCGCGACGACGTCGTTGACCGCGACGAACGTCTCGCCGCCGAGCTGCGCCTCGAGCGTCGGCTGCTCGATCGTGCGGTACTTGCCGCCGAAGACACGGGCGAGGTCGGTCTCGAGCCGCTCCGGCGCGATCGAGGCGAGGAAGCCGACGCGCCCGAAGTTGATGCCGAGCACGGGGATCCCCGTTCCGAGCAGCCGCGCGAGCGTGCGGAGGATCGTCCCGTCGCCGCCCACCGCGACCGCAAGCCGCGCGTCTTCCGGCTCGGCGACGAGCTCGACGCCTGCGCTCTCGGCCACGGCACGCACCCGCTCGACCGCGGCATGGACGTCGACGCGGCTGTGCGCGACGACCGCGGCCGTCTCAACCGGCGAGTGCGTGCTCGATTCGTTGGTCGAGGTCATCGGGAAGCGTCGGGTGCTCGGAATGCACGAGGTGGAGGAACGTCTCCCGGTTCCCTTTCGGCCCGGGGAGCCCCGAGTCTACGACGCCGCGGACGCTCGCCCCCCACGACTGCGCTGCCTCGGCGACCTCGCGGACGACGCGCCGCCGTACCTCGAGATCGCGCACGACGCCGCCTTTCCCGACGTCCGCGCGACCGGCCTCGAATTGCGGCTTGACGAGCACGACCGCTTGCCAGCCGGGCGCGCAGAGGCGGAGTACCGGCGGCAGCGCGAGCCGCACCGAGATGAAGGAGACGTCGCAGACAACGAGCTCGGGGGCAAACGGGAGCTCGGTCAGCGTGCGCGCGTTCGTTCGCTCCAGCACCGTCACGCGCGGGTCTCCGCGGAGCCGCGGGTGCAGCTGGCCGTACCCGACGTCGACGGCGACAAGGCGCGCCGCACCTCGTTGGAGGAGGACGTCGCTGAAGCCACCTGTGGACGCGCCGACGTCGACGCAGTCGAGGCCCGCGGGATCGACTCCGAGCGCGTCGAGGCCGTGCACGAGCTTCTGGCCGCCACGGGAGACGTACGGCGGCGGGCTGTCGACCGCGAGCTCGGTGCCCTCCTCCACCGGCTGGCCGGGCTTGTCGTACCCGGGCACGAGCCCGGCGAGCACGAGCGCTTGAGCCTGCGCCCGCGATTCCGCCAGGCCGCGCTCGACGAGCACGACGTCGAGGCGCTTCTTCACGACCGCCTGCAGACGTACGTCGCGTAGATCCCGCCGCGCACGTCTCGCTCGACGATCTCGAAGCCGGCGTGTGCGAGCAAAGGCTCGAACAGCCAGGTGAAGGTGGAGTGCTCGCTGCAGACGTGCGTCTCGAGCTCGCCGCGCGTCCACCCCTCGGCGGGAGTCCGCGCCGCGCCGGCAAGCCACTCCTCGATCCTGCGATCGGCGTCGCCCGGTTCGAAGTCGTAGACGAGATCGCGCAGGACGAGCACTCCGCCCGGAGCGAGGAGATCGTGAAGCCGCGCGAGCGCGACGCCCTTCCAGAAGTCCGCGAGGTGATGCAGGGCATGCCGGGAGTGGACGAGCCGCGGCGGGTCGCCGGCGTGGTCGTACGTGAGAAACCCTGCCTCGATCCACTCGACCGCGTCGCTCCGGCCGCGGGCGAGCTCGAGCATCGCGGGCGACGGGTCGACGCCGACGACGCGCCGCGCCTCGCCGGCGGCGGCCGCGGCGACCAGACCGGTTCCGCAGCCGAGATCGACGAACGTCGTCCCCGAGCCGAGCCCGTGTCGGCGCAGCAGCGAGAGCGCGTCCTCGAGCTCGAGCTGGGTCTTGACGTCGTACCCCGCGACGTACTCCGCATCGAGGTGCTCGGGACCGGCGTTAGCGCGCTCGTTCGGGTACCACGCCCTGCTCACGCCGCCTCGATCCCCCACGCGCCGCTCCAGCTCTGGCCGGGCTCGAGGCGGATCACATCCTCGCCGGTGCGGAACGCCTGCGGCGGGCACGTCATCGGCTCGACGGCCAGCCCGCGTCGCCGGATATCCGGCAGATCGCCCGTGAACATCTGCAGCCACGGCCACGAGTCGTCGGCCCAGACCGTTACCTCCCCCACTTCGACGCGCCAGCCGCCGGGCCGGTACCGCGTCTCGTCGAGCTGTCGCTCACCGATCAGCTCTCCGTCGAGGGAGAGATCGTCGACGCGTCCCGTCGGTGCGAGGACGTACGGGTGGTGTCCGACGCCGAACGGGCAGGGATGCGCGCCGACGTTCGCCGCCTCCGTCCGCACGGCCAGGCCCGCCTCGGTCAGCCGGTAGTCGATCCGTAGGCGCAACGCAAACGGATACCCCGGCTGCGGCTGCAGCACGTGCTCGACGACGACACGGCCAGGCTCGCGCTCGACCGGCCGCCAGCTCGCCCAGCGCACGAGGCCGTGGATCGCGCTGCCACTGGCCACCTCGTTCACGGGCAGCTGCAGCTCATGGCCGTCCCAGTCGTGGCGTCCTCCCGCCAGCCGGTTCGGCCAAGGAGCAAGCACCTGGCCGCGCCCAGAGCTGCACATCTCATCCTCGCCGTACCCGAGCAGGACGCCGCCCCAGTCGCGAATCCCGCCGCCGACCTCGACCACGACGACGCGCTGCGCCCCGGCCGTGAGCTCGAACTGCTCCCCCGAGGGGAGAGTCACGCCGTCCGGACGGCGAGCCCGTCGACGATGTCGCGGAGGACGGACGTGTCCGCGTCGACCTCCGCGAGCCGCCCGCGCGCTCGCTCCGCTGCCTCGTCGGCCAGACGACGGGCCTCGTCGGCGCCGTGCTCGCGGACGTAGCCGTCCGCGTCGAGGATGTCGTCGACGATCTGGAACAACAGCCCGAGCTCCTCCGCGAAGGCGCGCCACGGCTCCTGCTCCTCGAGCGGCAGCTCCACGGCCCACAGCGCGAGCGTCACCGCCGCGTAGAAGAGCCGCCCGGTCTTCAGCCGGTGCACGGCGGCGAGGTCGTAGCCCTCGACCATCGTGTCGAGGTACTGGCCGCCGATCATCCCGAGTGTCGCCTCGGCGAGCTCCCGCGCGACCGACGACGACTCGTAGCGCGCCGCGAGCCTGAACGCCTCCCCCAGCAGCGCGTCGCCCGCGAGGACGCCGACGCCTTCCCCGAACTTCTTCCACGTCGACGGATGCCCGCGCCGCTCCTCGTCGTCGTCCATCGCGGGCAGGTCGTCATGGACGAGGGAGAACGTGTGGATGAGCTCGATCGCGAGCGCTGCGGGCATCACCTTCTCCACGGGTGCCCCGAGCGCCTCGCCGACCGCGAGCGCGATCACCGGACGCACGCGCTTGCCGCCGACCTCGAGCGCGTAACGCACGGACGTCGACTGGCCGTGCAGCTCCGGCCAGAGGTCGAGCCGCTCGAGCGACTCGTCCACGAGCGCCTTCAGCTCGTCAGGACTGTGCACCCGACTCCGCCTCCCGCTGGGCGCGGGTCAGCTCGTCTTCTACCGCCTTCGCGAGCTCCGACAGCTCGCCGAGCAGCTCGATCGCCCGCTCGGGCGAGCCGCCCTCACCCTCCGAAAGCTGCTCGAGCTCGGCCCTCGCCGCCTCGACCCGCTTCAACAGCTCCTCGGCCCGCGACAAGGAGTCGTCGCTGCTCACGGTGCCCCTTCCTCGCGCACGACCTTCCCCAGGATCCCGTTCACCAGCTTTGCAGCATCCTCGGATGCGTACCGCTTCGCAAGGGTCACCGCCTCGTCGAGCACGACCTCGACCGGAACCTCGCCCTCGTCGAGCTCCTCGAGCGCCACGCGCAGCACGTTGCGCTCGACCGCGCCCAGCCGGTCCGCGGTCCAGTCGTCGGACGCGGCCGTGATCCGCGCGTCGAGCTCAGCCGCCCGGGCCGTCACCGCGTCGGCGAGCTGGAGCGTGTAGCTGTCGACATCGCCCTCGTAGAGCGAGCCGAGCGGACGGCCCGTCACATCCCACTGGAACAGCATGAAGACGGCGGCACGCCGTGCCTCGCGGCGGCTGACGGTGTTACCGGGCACGCTCGAGCTGCTCCACCGTCACGTCGATCGCCTCCACCTCGACGTCGCACATACGGACGAGTGCGTCGGCGACTCGCTCCTGCACAGCGGCGGAGACGTCCGGCAGAACGCGGCCGTACACGACGGCGAGCTGGAGCTCGGCGCGGGCGCGGCCATCCTGGATCTCGACACCGAGCCGCCGGCGGCCCTTGCGCAAGCGGGCGCCCTCGACCGATGCAACTGCCCGCCGCACGATCTCCGTCAGCGCGGCCTCGCTGACGCGCACCGAGCCGCCGCCCTCCTGCACGAGCACGCGGCTCAAGAGCCGGCCAGCGCCGGCAGCCGCGCACCGGCCTCCTCGAGAAATGACGTCGAGTACTCGCCGCTGCGGAACTCGTCGCTGTCGAGGATCTCCAACAGCACCTCGCGCGTCGTGGGGACGCCGACGATCTCGAACTCGCTCAGCGCGCGCAGAGCCCGCCTGATCGCCAGGCGGCGATTGCCGTCCTTGACGATCAGCTTCGCGATCAGCGAGTCGTAGTACGGCGTGATCGTCGTGCCCTCCTCGACGAACGTGTCGATGCGGACGCCCGGGCCGAGCGGCGGCCGGAAGCGCTCGATGCGTCCCGGAGCCGGCGCGAAGCCGCGAGAAGGATCCTCCGCGTTGATCCGCAGCTCGATCGCGTGGCCGGAACGCGGGCCTGCGCGGCCTCCGTGGGCGAGCGCTTCGCCGGCCGCGATGCGCACCTGCTCGCGGACGAGGTCGATCCCGATCACACTCTCGGTGACCGGATGCTCGACCTGGAGGCGGGCGTTCAACTCGATGAAGGAGAACGAGCCGTCCGGCCCGACGAGGAACTCGAACGTGCCGGCATTGCGGTAGCCGATGTGCTTGCAGGCGCGCTCGGCCGCGGCCTCCATCTCCTCGCGCCGCTCGTCGTCGAGGGCCGGCGAGGGCGACTCCTCGATCAGCTTCTGGTGCCGGCGCTGCACCGAGCACTCGCGCTCGCCGCAGGTGAGGAAGTGGCCGTGGTTGTCGCAGAGCACCTGGATCTCGACGTGGCGGGCAGGCGAAATCACCTTCTCGACGTAAAGAGATCCGTCCCCGAACGCCGCCTGCGCCTCCGCCGAGGCGCGCTGATAGGCGTCATGGAGCTGGGCCGACTCGGTCACGACGCGCATGCCCTTGCCGCCGCCGCCGGCCGCGGCCTTCAGCAGCACCGGGAAGCCCAGCTCCTCGGCTGCCGCACTCGCCTCGTCCGGCCCGGCGATTCCCTCGGTGCCGGGCACGAGCGGCACGCCGGCCGCGCGCATCTCGGCCTTCGCGCGCGCCTTGTCGCCCATGCGCTCCATCACATCCGCGGGCGGCCCGATGAAGACGAGGTCGTTGTCCTCGCACGCGCGGACGAAGTCGGCATTCTCCGAGACGAAGCCGTAGCCGGGATGGACGGCCTCGCAGGCGGTCGTCTCGGCGGCTGCGATGAGCGCCGGAATCCGGAGGTAGCTGTCGGCTGCTGCGGGCGGGCCGATCCGCACCGCGCGGTCGGCGAGCCGGACGTGGAGCGCCTGCTCGTCCGCCGTCGAATACACCGCGACGGCCTCGATCCCGAGCTCGTGGAGAGCCCGGATCACGCGGACGGCGATCTCGCCACGGTTGGCTACGAGGACTCGCTTGAACACGCGCGGAGCCTAGCCCGCGAGCGCGTCGGCGAGCGCAGCGCCGCCGCCCTGCAGCACGTCCGCCTTCCATTCCTCGTGCCGCGCCGTCCACCGGCGCAGCCCAGGCGCTATCTCCTCGAGAGGCACGTCAGAGCGCGGGCCGGCCGGCGAGCGGCTCGAGCTCGAACAGGAGCTGCCCGAACTCGACGGGCGCCGCGTTGTCGGCATGCACGCCGCGCACGACCCCCTCGACCTCGGCCTTCACCTCGTTCATGAGCTTCATCGCCTCGAGGATGCAGAGGGTCTGCCCCGACGCAACCACGTCGCCGACCTCGACGAACGGCGGCGCTCCCGGCTCCGGGGCGCGGTAGAACGTGCCGACCATCGGCGACTCGACGCGGACGAGGGCGCCGCTGACCGCGTTCGGGGCGGGCAGCTCCGGCTCGGGCACCGCGAGCGGCGAGTCGCCCGGCGCGCCGGCCGGGAGGTCCGGCGTCGAGCGGACCGAGATCCGCATCCCGTCCTCTTCGATCGTCACCTCGCCGATCCCGGACTCCTGCACGATCCGGACGATCTCCTGGACGCGCTGCGCGCGCTGCTCCCCCACGCCGGAGAGATCCTCTTCGCGCCGGCCGCGGCTGCGGATCCCGCGCAGCAGCTGCTCGGCGTCGTCGCCGAACAGGCCGAGCAGGAGGAGCTCCTCCTCGCTCGTCGCGACGTCGCCGGCGCGCTCGCGTACCTCGTCGAGCGGCGGCGTGACGTCCTCCTCGCTCTCCGGGTCGGCGGTGAGCTGCACGACCCGCTCGAGCGCGGGATCGATCGGGGCCGGAGGCGTTCCGAATGCTCCGGCGACGAGGCTCCGCAACTCGTCCACCACCACGAGGTAACGGCTCGCCGAGAGGACGTTGATGATCGCCTGCGTCGCGAGAACCTGGCCGATCGGCGACGCGAGCGGCGGCCACCCGGCCTCCGCACGAATTTGGTCGAGCTCGGCGAGCACCTCGTCGAGCCGGTCGGCGGCGCCCTCGGCCTGCAGCGAATGGTCGATCCCGGCGACGACGCCGGCCGGAAGGTCGTGACGCGCGGCGAGCACGGCGATGCGTGGGACGAGCGGAGTGACGAGCTCGTCGCCGATGTGCTCGTCGAGGACGTCGGTCGCCTCCCACAGCGCGTCGATGTCGATCCCCGGGTCGAGCCCGATCCCTCTCAGCGCCTCGGTGAGCGCCTCGCCCGAGACCCGGTGCAGCGTCAGCGCAAGCGGATAGATCGCGCACGCGATGAGCTGTGCGCCGGCGCGAGAGGCGGCGAGCGCGGCGGCGAGCGCGCTCCCGCCCGCTCCCTGCGCGTAGATCCCGACCGGGAGGCCGCTCGCCTCGCTGAGCGCCGGCACGAGCTCCTCCGCGGTGTGCGGCTGCAGCGAGCCGGTCGGATCGTGCAGAAGCACTCGCACAGCGCCGAGCTCGGGCAGCATCCGCGCGCGCTCGATCAGCGTCTCGATCTCGCCGGTGCGCCCCGGGCTGTAGACGAGTCCCGCTTCGAAGTCTCGCTCGGCGGCGACGATCGCCTCGGCGGCCTCGCGCAGGTTGGAGACGTCGTTGAGCGGATCGTGGAGCCGGAAGACGTCGATGCCGTTCGCGGCTGCCGAGGCGACGAAACGGCGGGAGAAGTCGGCGTCGACCGGACGCGAGCCGACGAGGAAGCGGCCGCGGAGGGCGAGGCCGAGCGGCGTCTTGACCCGAGCTTTGAGAGCACGGATCCGCTCCCAGGGGCTCTCGACGCCGCGCTTGACCGCCGCGTCGAAGCACCCGCCGCCCGAGACCTCGAGGTATGCGAAACCCGCCTTGTCCAGGATCTCCGCCAGCCGAAGCTGTTCGGCCGCGGGAATCCGCCCCGCGAGCGGCTCCTGTCCGAGCAGGCGGATCGTCGTGTCAGCGAGCGACGGCACGCGCGGAGCCTACCGCGCAAGTCTTCGTCGGCCTCGTCCTGTTATGGGGGCCGTAGACTTTCTGCCGTCATGCGTTCGGCGCAGGGATGGTGGGCCTTCGGCCTCGCGAGCGTCGGGGTTCTCTGGACGGCCGCGCTCATTCCCGGCGCGTTCTTCTTCCCGGCCTACGGCGGCGAGTCGGGGTCGTCCAGCGGCTTCACGACGCACACGACCGACACGCTCGTCGGCGTCGACGGAACGTGGGTGGTCGCTCCTCTCGCGCTGTTCCTGCTGCTCAGCCTCGTTGCGTGGGCCGGCCTTCACGCGAGCTGCGCGTGGGGAAGCCGCCGGGGCAGAAAGGCCGGCACGATCGCCGCAGGGCTGCTCGCCGCGGCGGCGGTGCTCACCTTCTCGCTCGGCTTCCTTGCGCTACCCGCGGCGGTGCTGATCAGCGTCGCTGCCGGCCTGACGCCTGCAGCTCAGGCGCGCGAGATGTAGCGACCCTCGCGCGGGTCGACCTTCAAGCGGTCGCCCACGTTGACGAAGAGCGGCACGTTGACGACCGCTCCCGTCTCGAGCGTGGCCGGCTTCGTCACGTTCGAGACCGTGTCGCCCTTGACGCCCGGCTCCGTCTCGACGACCGCGAGCTCGACCGAGGCCGGGAGCTGCAGGCTCGACGGCTTCCCGTTCACGCTCAAAACCTGCACCGACGCGTTCGGCTGCATGTACGGCAGCGCGTCGGTGAGCTCGGCGTGCGGAAGGGCGAACTGCTCGTACGTCTCCGCGTCCATGAAGTGAACGTCAGAGCCGTCGTCGTAGAGGTACTGGACGTTCTTCGTCTCGGTGTGCACGCGCGCGAACTTCTCGCCGGCCCGGAACGTGCGGTCGACGACAGCGCCCGCCTCGAGGCTCTTCAGCTTCGTGCGGACGAACGCGCCGCCCTTGCCTGGCTTCACGTGCTGGAACTCGACGATGCGCCACACCTTGTTGTCGAGCTCGATGTGCATCCCGTTCTTGAAGCTGTTCGTGTCAACCGTCTCGGCCACGGCGCACGATGGTAGCTACGAGACCGTCACGAGCTCCTTCGTGAACCGGACGGGGTTCTCGATGCCGTCCTCCGTCACGATCACGTCGTCCTCGATCCGGATCCCGAAGCGCCCGGGGAGATAGACGCCCGGCTCGACCGTGACCACGTTGCCCACCGCGAGCGTGTCGGGACTCTCGGTCGAGAGCCGAGGCGCCTCGTGGACGTCGAGCCCGAGACCGTGGCCGAGGCCGTGGCCGAACGTGCCTGCGAAGGCGCTGCTCTCGATCACTCCGCGCGCCGCCGCATCGGCGTCGACGCCTTTCACGCCGGGCCGGAGGGCGGCGAGCCCCGCCTGCTGCGCGGCGAGCACGACGTCGTAGGCCTCGCGCATCTCCGCGTCGAGCTCGCCGGTGGCGAGTGTCCGCGTGTAGTCGGAGGGATAGCCGCCGACGACACAGCCCGTGTCGATCACGACGAGCTCGCCGGCCTCGATGACCTTGTCGCCGGCACGCGCGTGCGGCCGTGCGCCCGTCGGGCCGGAGCCGACGATCGCTTCGAACGACTCTTCACTCGCGCCCTCTTCGTGGTAGAGCCTCGTGATGTCCCAGGCCACGTCGCGCTCGGGGCGGCCGACGAACCGAACCTCGCTCACGAGGCGCTCGAACATCCGGTCGGTGATCGCGCAGGCCTGCCGAAACAGCTCGAGCTCGCTCTCCTCCTTGACGGCGCGGAGCTGCTCGACCAATCCTGTGCGAGGCACGAGGTCGATTCCGCCGCCGCGCAGCTGCTCGGCAAACGACCACGGCAGGACGTTGGCCTCGAACCCGATGCGGCCGTCCAGTTCCTTCGTGAGCCAGGTGATCAGCGAGCGCGCGGTCTGCACCGCCTCGACGCCCTCGACCGCCTGCGCCGACTCGATGTAGCGGAAGTCGGTGAAGAGCCGCACGCGGCTCGGCTCGACGAGCAGCGCGGCGTTCGAGCTGTCGAAGCCGGTCAGGTAGAGGACGTTGACGGGGTTGGTGATGAGGAGCGGCTCCTCGAGCAGCTCCTGCAGACGCTGAATCCGGTCGGTCACGTGGCTTGCTCCTTCAGGTGCTCGAGGGCCATCTTGTAGCCGTCGGGGCCGTGGCCGACGAAGCGCGCCCCGACGAGGTCGGAGACGACCGACTTCCGCCGCCACTCCTCTCGCTCGTCCACGTTGGACAGGTGCACCTCGACGATCGGGATCGTGAGGGACTCGAGGGCGTCGTGGATCGCCCAGGCGTAATGCGTCCAGGCACCAGGATTGACGACGACGGCGTCGACCGTGTCGTAGGCGTCGTGGCACCACTTGACGTACTCGCCCTCGTCGTTCGTCTGGCGGCACTGGACGGTCAGCTCGAGCCCGCGCGCCCATTCGTAGATGCGGCTCTCGAGCTCGGCGATCGTGAGGCCGCCGTAGAGCGCAGGGTCGCGGCGGCCGAGGATGTTCAGGTTGACGCCGTTGAGCACCGAGATCCTCACGCGATCAACCTATCGAGTTCGCGGCGCACGTCCGCCTCGGGGAGGACGACGCCGTACTCGGGGCCGCGCTCGCCAAGCAGGACGAGCCGCAGCTCGCCGTCGCGCGCCTTCTTGTCACGCTGCATCGCGTGCCAGGCGCGCTCGCGGTCGACACGGACCGGCTTCGGCCGTAGAACCTCCTCCACGACGCTCGTGTCGCGGTCGGACAGCCGGAGCGCCGCGAGCAGGCCGAGCGCGACCGCCCGCCCGTGCGTCAGCCCTTCGTAGCCGGCCGCCGCCTCGAGCGCGTGCGCGAAGGTGTGGCCGAGGTTGAGCACCGCGCGCTCGCCGCGCTCGTGGGGGTCGCGCAGGCAGACGGCGGCCTTGTAGGCGGCCGAGCGGCGGACGAGGTCGTCGTCGGGCAGCTCCCAGAACGGCTCTCCCGCGAGCAGGCCCGTCTTCACGACCTCCGCCATGCCCTCGAGGCGTTGCGGCTCGGGCAGCGTCTCGAGCAGGGCGGGATCCACGACGGTGCGGGCCGGCCAGTGGAAGGCGCCGACGAGATTCTTCCCCTGGGGCAGGTCGATCGCCGTCTTGCCGCCGATCGCCGCGTCGACCTGGGCGACCAGGCTCGTCGGCACCGGCGTCCAGGCGACGCCGCGGAGATAGGTCGCGGCTGCGAAGCCGGCGGCATCGGTCGTGCAGCCGCCGCCGAGCGCGACGATCGTCCCGGCACGGTCGAGCCGCAGCTCCTGCCAGAGCCGATCGGCGGCCGCGAGGGTCTTCGCCTCCTCGCCCGGCGGGAGCTCGTGTGTCTCCGCCAAACGTGTGCCGAGCGCGAGCTGCGCGTCCATGCCGTGGATGCCGGCGACCTGCGGATCCGAGACGAGGGCGACCGCCCCCTCGCCGGGCACGAGTGCACCGAGCCGCTGCAAGGCTCCGCGCGCAACGTGCGCACCGGCTGCGGCCAGGACGACGTCGTGGATGTCCCTTCCTGTCGCATCGGCCACCTCGGCATAGAGCGGCGCGCGCAGCTCGAAGCGGCGCCGGAACTCGGTCTCGTCCTGCGCGAGCGGGCGCTTGCTGCGACGCACGCGCTCCCACGCCGTCTCGACGTCGACCGGGAGATGGACGACGGTCGCGCGCTCGCCCTCGAAAAGGCCCGGCGTCTCGACCGCGCCACCGCCCACCGCGATCACGGTCGGCTCCGGCCGCGCAATCGCCTCTCGGATGACGAGCGCCTCGAGCTCGCGGAACGCAGCCTCGCCCCGAGTCGCGAAGAGCTCGGGGATCGGGCCGTGCTTCGCCGCGATCACGTCGTCGACGTCGACGAACGGACGTCGCAGGGCGCGCGCGACATCGCGACCGAGCGTCGTCTTTCTGGCCCCCATGAAGCCGACGAGGACGACGTGCCTGTTTAGCGCGCTGTCCAGTCGATCCGCTCCAGATACACGCGCCACGCGCCGACGAAGTCGCCGAGCGAGTCGCCGCCGAACTTCTCGCGCGCTGCGCGGGCGAGCTCCCAGGCGACGGCAGCCTCCGCCACGACCGCGAGCGCCTCGACAGCAGAGACGTCGCTCCGCTCGACGAGCGCTTCCGCGGGCTCGCCTGTGTCGAGGTCGATCGAGCGGAGCGGCCGCATCAGCGTCGGCAGCGGCTTCATCCCGGCGCGCGCGACGATCTCCTCGCCGTTCGAGACGCCTCCTTCGATGCCGCCGGCGCGGTTCGTCTCGCGGTGCAAGCCGCGCTCGTCGCGGACGATCTCGTCGTGCGCCTCCGAGCCGCGCAGCCCCGAGAGCGCGAAGCCGTCTCCGATCTCGACCGCCTTCACCGCCTGGATCCCCAGCAGCGCCGCCGCGAGCCTCGCATCGAGCCGGTCCTCGCGCCGGGCGTAGGAGCCGAAGCCCGGCGGAACCCCGCGGGCGCGCACCTCGACGCGTCCGCCGAGCGTGTCGCGGTCGCGGCGCGCCTCGTCGACGGCGGCGGGATCCGCCCCGTCCTCGGCCAGCGCCTCGCCGGCCACCTCGATCCCGATCTCGCGCAGCAGCGCCTTCGCGACCGCACCGGCCGCGACGTAGACCGCGGTGTGCCGAGCGGACGCGCGCTCGAGCGTGTCGCGGACATCCGAGAGGCCGTGCTTCTGCACGCCCGCGAGATCCGCGTGCCCGGGCCGAGGGAGCGTGACCGGCTTCGTCCCCTTCCCTTCCGGCTCACCGTCCGGCGGCCAGGGGCTCATCCCCCACGTCCAGCTCTTGTGGTCGCGGTTGCGGACGACGAGCGCGAGCGGCGTGCCGAGCGTGCGGCCGTGGCGCAGACCCGCGAGCACCTCGACCTCGTCCGTCTCGATCTGTTGCCGCGGCGAGCGGCCGTAGCCCTGCTGGCGGCGGCGCAGGTCGGCGTCGATGGCGTCCTTCTCCAGGAGGAGTCCAGCGGGTAGGCCCGCGACGATCCCCACGAGGGCAGGCCCGTGCGACTCCCCTGCGGTCGCGAGCTCGAGCGTCATGGCGGGAGCGTAGTGCGCTACAGCCGCGCGAGGACCCGCGAGACGAGGCTCTGGTGCCCGTCCGTCGCGGATGCCCGAAGGAAACGGGCGAGCCGGCTGGTCTCCTCGGGGTCGAGCGAGATCGCCGCCTGCGCTTCGTCGCCGCGCCAGACGCTGAGCCGGGCGTGCCTCGGTTCGGTCAGGTACACGGAGACGCGGAGGCCGCCGTCGCCGACATCCGGGTGCCCGCGGAAGTACTCGACGATCTTCGTCCGCTGCGGCTTGCCGCAGTGCGGGCAGAAGCGGAACTCGTCCTGAACTCCTCCCCCGCATGCACGGCAACGGCGCATCGTGCTCGTTCTATGCCCAGCGGCGCCTCAGGTCAAGCCGAGCGCGTCGCGCATCACGGCGACCGGCGCCTTCATCCCCGTCCACAGCTCGAAGCTCGCTGCTCCCTGTGCCACGAGCACCTCGAGGCCGTCGAGGACTCGCGCGCCTGCACCTGCCGCCGCCTCCGCCGTCGCCGTGCGCGGATACGGGAGGTCGATCAACGTCTGCCCCTTCCGCAGCTCGAACAGCACCTCGTCGCGCACCGATGTCGCGTGGATCACCAGATCGGCGTCCCGCACGTCCGGCGGCCAGACGCCGCGGCGCGAGAAGACAGGCGCCTGGGAAAGCGCGTGCCGGAACGCCGCCGCCGCGCCGCCGCCGCCGACGATCGCCGGCTTGTCACAACGTGTCACCTGCTCGAGGATCGCGGCGTCGGTCGAGGAGCCCCGACCGCGCGCGATCGTGTTCACCGACGGCAGCTCGCCGCCGAGGATCCGCGCGACGCCGAGCTTGTACGGCGCCGTGACGTTCGCGTACTCAACCTCGTGCACCGCCGCCTCGAGCTCGTCGGGCCGGACGTCCCACAGGACGTACTCCCAGTCGAGCCCGGCCGCCGCGAACGCCGCGTTCTGCATCGCCGGCGAGAGAGAGTGCTCGACCGGATGGCCGAGCAGGAAGACCCTCACGGCGCGTAGCCGTACTGGATCTCGTGGTTGAGGAAGTCCTGGTAGCTCGCTGTGAAGTAGTGGTGCCTGTGATCCGGCTTGCGCACGAAGTAGAGGTAGTCGACGTGCGCCGGATGTGCCGCCGCGTCCAGTGCCGCAAGGCCGGGATTGTCGATCGGCGTCGGCGGCAGCCCGGGGAACTTGTCCGTGTTGTACGGGTTGTCGCTCTTGAGATACGGGCTCAGCGGCTGCGTCGGCTTGAGGTGAAGCCCGTAACGGAGCGTCGCGTCGATGCCGAGCGTCATGTGGTCGTGCAGCCGGTTGTAGATCACGGCGGCGACGAGCGGCCGCTCGCTCGGCACCTGCGCCTCGCCCTCGACCATCGAGGCGATCGTCAGCACGTCGTACGGTGTGAGGTTCTTGCTCCGGGCGTACGAAAGGTTCACCCCGCTCCACTTCGAGGCGAACTCCTGCAGCTGTTCCTGCACGAGCTGGGCCGACGTCGTCTTGCGGTCGAAGTCGTACGTGTCCGGAAAGAGGAAGCCCTCGGTCTTCAGCTTCTTGCCGCCGAAGCCCGGGATCAGACGGGGCTTCGCGGTCGCTGCGAGGTACGCCGCGCGCGAGAGCCGCACCCTGCGGCGCGACTCACGTGTCGCGATCTTGACCACGGCCTGCACCCTCGCGGCCATCTGGGCGCGGATGAACCCCTCGGGAAAGACGATCCGGAACTGCCGCAGCTGGCGGACCGTCGTGGTCGGCGGCGGTGCGGCGTGCGACGAGCTGCGCAACACAAATGCGGCAGCGACGGCACCCCCGACGAGCACGATGGCGACGACCGCAACGAGACGGCGCATCAGGATCCTCTGCCGCGACGGGCGCGGCGGTTTCAGCTGGCCGCCGGGCTCCACCGCTCGAGCCAGCCGGAGAGGAGATGTGCCGCCGCGAGGGCGTCTACGGACGCCGCGCCCGCGGTCTGCTGCGCGAGGTCGGTGGTGAAGCGCTCGTCGAAGAGCTCGACGGGGACGTCGATGACGCCGCGGAGGGCCTCGACGAACCGGTCGGTCTCGGTCGCCTGCTCGCCGTGCGTGCCGCGCAGCGTCAGCGGCAGGCCGACGACGACACGCTCGACGTTTTCGTCGCGCACGAGCCGAGCGAGCTCGGCTAGCCCGTTGTCGGAGCCGGCCTTCTCGACGACGCCGAGCGGCCGCGCGAGCGTCCCCGTCGGATCGGAGACCGCAACTCCGGTGCGCGCCGACCCATAGTCGAGCGCCATCACCTTCATCCGCACACGAGCTCCTTGGCGGCGGCGAGCGCGTCGGCGATGCCGGCGGGGTTCTTCCCGCCCGCCTCGGCGAGCGTCGGCTTGCCGCCTCCGCCCCCGCCGATGTGCTTGCCGAGCTCACGGACGACCTCGACGGCGTCGAGCCCGCGGGCGACGAGCGACTCGTCGAAGTTGACGACGAGGAAGGCACGCCCGTCGTCGCTGGACGCCACGATCGCGCCCTCCGCCTTCTCCTGCTGGCGGATCCGGTCCGAGAAGTCCCGCAGCTGCCCGCCCTTGAGGCTCTTCACCTCGACGAGCAGCACGTCGCCCTCCTTGGCCTGGGAGACGACCTCCGCCTGTTGGGAATGCTTCGGCTGCTTCGCTTCCTTCCGCGCTCGTTCAAGCTCGCCACGCAGCGCATCGGCCTCTCTTGCCCGCTCGTGCAGCAGCACGAACGCCTCGCCCGCGGTGACCGCCTCGATCCGCCGCGACCCTGCACCGACCGAGCTCTCGGAAAGAACCGCGAACGGCCCGATCTCGGCGGTCGTGCGCACGTGCGTGCCGCCGCAGAGTTCGACCGACCAGCCGTCGACGTCGACCACGCGCACGACGTCGCCGTACTTCTCTCCGAAGAGCATCATCGCCCCGAGGTTCCGCGCCTCCGAGAGCGGCGTCTCGAAGATCCGCACCGGCAGGTTCTCGAAGACGTGCTCGTTGACGCGCTTCTCCACCTCCGCGCGCTCCTCCGGCGTGAGCGGCGACGGGTGCGTGAAGTCGAAGCGGAGCTTGTCGGGACGCACCGCCGAGCCGGCCTGGCGGACGTGGTCGCCGAGCACCTCCTGCAGCACCTTGTGCAGGAGGTGCGTCGCCGTGTGGTTCGCCATCGTCGGGTAGCGCACGGCCCAGGGGACGACGGCGCGCACCCGGTCGCCCTCCGCGAAGCCGTCGCCCTGGAACACCAGCTCCTGGTCGTTGTCGAGCCGCAGCGCCCCGACGAGATCGGCGCGCGAGCCATCCTCCTTCTCGAGCCGGCCCGCGTCGGTCACCTGCCCGCCGCCCGCGGGATAGAACGGCGACTCGGCGAGCTTGACCTGGAAGTAGCCGTCGCCGAGGTCGGCGTACGCCGTGACGGCGGTGCGGACGTCGACCTGCTCGTAGCCGACGAACTCGGTCCGCGGCGCCCCGCTGAACCGCGGCTCGTAGCGAGCGGTTCCGCCCTGCCGCGAGATCACCTGATGCTGAGCCATCAGCCGCGTGAGCTCCTCCTCGTTCACAGCCAGACCTCGTTCGCGAGCGAGCTCCAGGGTGAGCTCCTCCGGGAAGCCGTACGTCGCCTTGAGCGTGAAGGCGTCCTCGCCCGTGATCTCGCCCTTCGTCGCGGCCTCCTCGAAGATCTCCATGCCGCGCTCGAGCGTCTCGCCGAAGCGCTCCTCCTCGGCGGCGAGCACGTGGTGGATCTCGGCGCGGTGCTCGACGAGCTCGTGATACGCGGCGCCCATCTGCTCGATCACGACGTCGGCGAGGCCCGGCAGGAACGGCGGCTGCATCCCGATCCGCAGCCCGTGCTGCGCGGCGCGGCGGACGATGCGGCGCAGGACGTAGCCGCGGCCCTCGTTCGACGGCGAAACGCCCTCGGCGACGATGAACGTCATCCCGCGGCCGTGGTCGGCCAGCACACGATGAGCCTTCGTCGCGTCCTCGGACGAGCCGTACGCGACGCCGGACTGCCCGGCGACCCAGTCCATGATCAGCTGGTAGCCGTCGGTGTCGTAGACGGACGGCACCTGCTGTACGACCCGCGCGACGCGCTCGAGCCCCCAGCCGGTGTCGATGTTCTTGCTCGGCAGGTCGGTGAGTGTGCCGTCGGCGTGCAGCTCGTACGACATGAAGACGAGGTTCCCGAACTCGAGGAAGCGCTCGCAGCGCGTGCAGCCGGGCAGGCAGTCGTCGTTGCCGCAGCCGACCTCCTCGCCCCAGTCCCAGTACATCTCCGAGTCGGGACCGCACGGTCCCGGGCCGCCGACCGACCAGAAGTTCTCGGACGAGGGCAGCGGGACGATCCGCTCCGACGGCATGCCGATCGCCTCCCAGTGGCCGATCGCCTCTTCGTCAGGGCCGAGCTTTAGGCCTGGATCGCCGGCGTGGACGCTGACCCAGACGCGATCCCAGTCGAGTTTCAAGCGCTCCTGCATGAACTCGGTCGCGTAGGCGATCGCGCCTTCCTTGAAGTACCGGCCGAACGAGAAGTTGCCGAGCATCTCGAAGAACGTGAGGTGGAACGTGTCGAGGCCGACCTCGTCGATGTCCGGCGTGCGGAAGACCTTCTGGCATGTCGTAGTCAGCGGTGCGGGCGGCGCTTCGCGACCGAGGAAGAACGGCATCTGCGGCTGCATGCCGGCGCTCGTGTAGAGCGTCGAGCGGTCTTCGGCGCGCGGGATCAGCGACGCAGACGGGCAGCGCAAGTGGCCGTTCTCCTCGAAGAACGCCTGGAACCCCTCCCGTAGCTCCGCGGTCGTGCGCACTGTTCCGCTCCGGAGCCGGCTAAGCCGGCACCTCCGCTACTTGCAATGCTCCGTCGAGCCTACGCATCCGGCCATTCTAGGAGTGAGCCCTCCCGGCGACGGCCGGGGACGCCGTTAGCATCGGATCGTGTCGCTGGATGTTCTGACGCCGGTCGCACCACGGCGGCGGAGGCGCCGCTATCGCGCGGGGAGGTTGTTCCTACTGGCCCTCGTCGTCCTCGTCGCCGCAGGTGCAGGGGTCTGGTTCGGCCGCAGAGAAGGGAAGGCCGCCGACCATCCCGTCGCTACCAGGCAACCACCGCCGACGGCGGTCACGCCGACCGTCTCGCAGCCCGTCCCGAAAGCGCCGCCGCGCCTCCTCGTCGGGACGCCGCTGCTGCGAGGTACGGACGTCCGCGTCCGCGCGCCGGCCGCGATCCTCGTGGACGCCGACACCGGCCGCGTGCTCTGGTCCGAGCGTCCGCACAAGCGGATGAAGATCGCGTCGCTGACGAAGATCATGACCGCGACGCTCGCGCTCGGCGAGGTGCCGTGGCGCAGCACCGTGACCGTCGCGCGGTCGGTGACACGCGTGCCGCTCGTGCGCGAGGGGCTTCACACGGGCGAGCAGGTGGAGGCGTGGAAGCTCTTCTACTCGCTGCTCCTGTACTCGGGAAACGACGACGCGAACCAGCTCGCGATCTCGAGTGCGGGCTCGGTGCATGCGTTTCTCGGCCAGATGAACGCCGAGGCTCGAGCGCTCGGGCTCCGGGACACGCACTTCACGAGCCCGAGCGGGATCCGCGACCGCAACAACTACTCGACGCCGTGGGATCTCGCGGCGCTCACTCGCTACGCGTTCCGGAACCCGCGCTTCGACCAGCTCGTGAAGACGAGGCGGATCCAGGTGCGCTGGTCGGCTCCGACCAACTCGAAGATCTATCTCAACAACAACTTCCTCCTGCACGAATACGCCGGAGCGAACGGGGTCAAGACGGGCTACACGAGCGAGTCGGGCTGGTGCCTCGTCGCGTCGGCCACACGCCATGGCAAGCGGCTGGTCGCGGTCGTTCTCGACTCGCCGAACATGTACGGCGACGCCCGTCGGCTGCTGAACCTCGGTTTCTCGCACGCGTAAGACGGCTACGGTTCCTGCCGCGGCGCCGGGACCGGCGTTGCGGGGTCGACGTGGAGAAGTGCGTATGAGATTGCCGTCGCTCGCAGCCGGGACCGATCTGGCCGTGGATCTGGGCACGGCCAACACGGTCGTGTTCCGCCGCGGCGAAGGCATCGTCCTCTTCGAGCCGTCCGTCGTGGCGATGGACCAGCAGACGGGACAGGTCTACGCCGTCGGCGAGAAGGCCCGCCAGATGCTCGGCCGCACGCCGGCGACGATCGTCGCGACTCGGCCCTTGCGGCACGGCGTGATCGCGGATTTCGAGACGACCGAGCAGATGCTCGGGCACTTCATCCGGCGCGTCGGGGGCAACGGGCTCCGCCGCGCGGTGATCGTCTGCGTCCCGAGCGGGCTGACACAGGTCGAGCGCGACGCCGTCGTCGAGGCCACGCTCTCGGCCGGCGCGCGCGAGGCGCACCTGATCGAGGAGGCGATGGCGGGCGCGATCGGGGCGGGACTGCCGGTCGAGGACGCGGTCGCATCGCTCGTCGTCGACGTCGGCGGCGGCACGAGCGAGATGGCCGTGATCTCACTCGGCGGCCTCGTCGTCTCGACCTCATTGCCGGTGGGCGGCTACGACCTCGACGACGCGATCGTCCGCTACGTCCAGGACCAGCACCGGCTGCTCGTCGGGCACGAGCAGGCCGAGCGCGTGAAGCTCGAGATCGGGAGCGCACTGCCCGGACACGCCGCGGTGGCCGAAGCCGAGGTTGCCGGCCGGTACATGTCCACCGGGATGCTCGCCCGCATCACGCTCGGCGAAGACGAGGTTCGCCGGGCGCTCGAGCGGCCGTTGACGCGGATCGTCGCGGGGCTGAAGGAGCTCCTCGAGCAGACCCCGGCCCAGCTCGCGTCGGACATCGCGGACCGCGGGGTCACGCTCGTCGGCGGGAGCACGCTGCTGCCCGGATTCCCCGAGCTCCTGCGCCGCGAGACGGGGCTCCCGGTCAACCGCGATCCGGAGCCGCTGACAGCGGTCGCCCGCGGCGCCGGTGCCGCCCTCGCGGAGCTCGACACGCTTCGCCGCTCGCAGCGCTCGCGGCGCTCCTCCCGCTGGAGCCGCCGCTGACGGCTGCAATCTGTTCCGGGCCGCTGCGAGTATTGATCGACGTGACCGCAGCGAGACGAATCCTCGGCGTTCTGCTCGTCCTCACCGGAGCTGTCTGGCTGGGGCAAGGGCTCCGCCTGATCCAGGGTTCGTCGATGACCGGCAGCACGTTCTGGGCCGTCGTCGGCGCGCTCTGCGTCGCCGGCGGCCTCTTCCTGCTCGGCTGGCCGTGGCGGCAGCCGCGCGAGCGCGCGTAGCGGGTTCAGCCCGTCGGCTCGCCTGCCGATAGAGGCTCCCATGGAAGAGAGCAACCTCGACGAGCTCCGCAGCGAGCTCGCCCGCCTCGAAGCCGACGAGGCACGGCTGTCGGCGATGCGCGGTCACCTGCAACACCAGATCGACTTCGGGTTCGAGACAGGGTCGACGCGTGAGCGCGAGCGTGAAGTCTCGAACGAGCGGCAGGATCTGCACCGCCGCATCGACGCGCTCAAAGAGCGCCTCCGCTCATTGCAGGGCGTCTAGCGTTCGTCGGCGGGCGACAGGAGGTCGAGGCGCTGCGTCGTTCTTCATTGAACGCTAACCGGCCCTCGCTACGTTGACCCCGTGTTGCGCCTCGAACGGCATCGGCTCGGCCCGCGTGTGTACTTCTGCGGTCTCCGCATCCACGAGTTCGTACTCGGCTTCGGCGTCATCGCCGTGCTCCTCGCCGGCGGGATCACCGAGCTCTGGGAGCTCACTCGCGCGACAGAGGTAGCAGCCGTCATCGGCATGTGGCTCGTCGGCAAGGACTGGCGCGACCTCTTCCCGTCGAAGCGAGACACCGCGGCCTGGGGCCTCCTTCCGCACCGCGTCCCGCGCGACTAGACGCAGGCTGGTCCGACTCGGGCGACGGGTCGCTCGCCTGGGCCAGTGTTCGGGAATGAAGCTCCTATGACTTGTCAAGTCATTGCTGGTTGTTGTTCGAGGAGTCGGTAGAGGTGGCGGGCGAGGTAGCGCTTGAGGAGTCGGGTGGCGTCGCGGCGACTCTTGCCTTCGGCGATCTTCTTGGC
>JAICJI010000033.1 GCA_025928515.1 Thermoleophilia bacterium | reverse complement strand
GGGCGGCGAGACGATCCGCGGCCTCGAGTCCGACTACGAGGTGCAGATCGACATCGAGGAGGACGGCACGATCCTCGTCTACGCCACCGAGGGCACGAAGGCCAGGGAGGCCGTGGCGGCGATCGAGTCGCTGACCAAGGAGCCGGAGGTGGGGGATACCTTCACCGGCAAGGTCGTGAAGACGACGCAGTTCGGTGCCTTCGTCGAGCTCAAGAAGGGCACCGACGGGCTCCTGCACGTCTCGAACGTCGGCCCCGGAAGGGTCGCGCACATCGAGGACGTGATGAGCCGCGGCGACGTCGTCGACGTCGTCGTGCAAGAGGTCGACAAGGCCCGAGGTCGGATCGGTCTCAAGCTCGTCGCGAAGCACGAGAACGGCGGCCTCGTCCAGCCGGAGGAGCTGATCGAGCGGGCGAAGGACGCGCCGCCGCGGCCTCCGGAAGAGGATCGCCCGCGCGGTGACCGCCGCGGCGGTCGGGGCGGAGGCGGCCGCGGTGGCCGCGGGCCGCGCCGCGACGACGAATAGCGCGAGTTGACGCTGGAGGCGGCTTCCGGGCCGCCTCCGGCCGATTCACCCTTTCGGGTCAGCAATCAGACCCGAAATCGACTCATCCCGGGCTCATCTCGTGCCGATGACACGAGCGAACCCGACCAAGTGAGCCTTCCAACCATCTCACCGCTGCGGGGCCTCGTCGAGGTGACCCGTCTATTGCGGGCGCGTGAGGACCTTCCTGCGCTGCTCGACGCTGTCGCCCGAACGATCGGCGAGGCTCTCGGCTACCGCACGGTCGCGATCAACCTCTACCGGCCCGAGTGGGACGACTTCGAGGTGACGACGGTGTACGGCAACGAGGAGGCGCGCGCTGCGCTCCTCGGCTACGCCAGGCCCGGCGACGACTGGAACGTGCTCCTCTCCGACCGCTTCGAGCGGCGGGGGGCGTACGTCGTGCCGAGCGGCTCGGTGGACTGGGACTCGCTCGGCCCGAGCTATGTCCCCGACGGGACGCGGGCAGAGGATCCGGACGCGTGGGACCCCGAGGATGCGCTCTTCGTCGCGATGCGAGACCAGCACGGAACTCTGCTCGGGATCCTCTCGGTGGACGAGCCGGCGAGCGGCCGGCGGCCGACCGACGACGAGCTCGACGTGCTCGTCTCGCTCGCGGACCATGCCGCGCTCGCGCTCGAGGCCGCACGGGAGGCCGCAGCGTCGGAGCGGCACCAGCGCGCGCTCGAGGAGCTGCTCGACGTGTCGTCCCGCATCACCGGGGAGCCTTCGAACGCAGAAATCCTGCGCCGCGTGTGCACGGGAATCCGCGGTGCGCTCGACTTCCAGAACGTCTGTGCCGCGCTCGTCGACCCGGAGACCGGGAATGTCGTGCCGCAGGCGGCGGCGGGGTGGCAGCTCGAGGAGCTGAGCGACCGCGGGATCGTGAGCGTCGCCGAGATCGAGCCGCTGCTCGACGACGCCTTCCTGCGCGAGGGTTGCTACCTCCTCACGCACGAGGAGGCGCGCGCGCGCCTCGCGAGCACGGTCGAGGTCTATCCGTCCCAGCTCAACGGCCGCGGGCCGTGGGCCTGGAACCGGCACTGGCTGATCGTGCCTCTGCGCGACGGTGGCGGCGCGCTGCTCGGATACATCTGGGTCGACAACCCGTCCGACCGTCTCGTGCCGTCGGCGGATCGCCTGCAGGCCTTGCGGATCTTCGCCAACGACGCCGCCGCGGCCCTCGTCTCGGGTCGCCACCTCGATGAGCTTCGGTTTCTCGCCGACCACGACCCGCTGACGCGGCTGCTCAACCGGCGCGCCTTCGTCAGCCGTCTCGACGGCGAGGTCGCGGCCGCTAACCGCTACGACCGCTCCTTCGGCCTCGTGATCGCGGACCTCGATGACTTCAAGCAGCTCAACGACCGGTACGGACATGCCGCGGGCGACGCGGCGCTCGTCGCATTCGCGAACGTGCTCGGCGAGTCTCTGCGAAAGCCGGACGACGCCTTCCGCATCGGCGGCGACGAGTTCGCGGTGCTCATCGCTGAGGCGACCGAGGAGGACGCGATGCAGGTCGTCGCCCGGGTCGAGTCGCTGCTCGAGAAGCTGGCCGCCGGCGGGGAGCCGTGGCTCGCCGACCTCAGCGCGAGCTTCGGTTGTGCCGCGTGCCCGGACGACGCGAAGGACGCGAAGACGCTGTTCCGCCTCTCCGACGAGGCGCTGTACGACGCGAAGCGCAACGGGACCGTGCTTCGCTTCGTCGCCCGCGGATAGCCGGCCCGAACAGACATGGCAGGTGTCAGACACCGGGCGTGTCTCGTTTGGCCGCGCGGGTTCGCCTACGATCCGGCCGATGCAGAAGGTCACGCTGAGCGAGCTCGACACCGGGGAGCGGATCATCTCCGAGCGGGTCGCGAGCGTGCGCTCGGTCTCGCTCGGGTTCTGGATCGACGTCGGCTCGCGTGACGAGCGCGCCGACCGCGCCGGCGTCTCGCACTTCATCGAGCACCTTCTGTTCAAAGGCTCGCGCCGCTTCGACGCCCAGGAGATCGCGGAGACGTTCGACGCGATGGGCGCCGAGCTGAACGCCGCGACGTCGCGGGAGAACACCGTCGTCTACGCGCGCGTGCCCGACCACCACGTCGAGACGGCGCTCGAGGTGATGACGGACATGGTCTTCGCGCCTTCGTTCGGCGAGGTCGACCAGGAGCGTGAGGTCGTGCTCGAGGAGATCGCGATGTACGAGGACACGCCGCAGGAGCTCGTGCACGACCTCTTCTCGGAGGCCGTCTTCGGAGACCACCAGCTGGGGCGGCCGGTGATCGGCACCGCGGAGGTCATCTCCACGGTCAGCCGCCGCGCGCTCGCCGGCTACCACCGCACCGCGTACACGCCTGGGAACGTCGTCCTCGCCGCGGCCGGGAACCTCGAGCACGATCGCCTCGTCGCCCTCCTGCAGCGCAGCGAGCGTCGCGCGGGCGCCCCCGCCCGGGCGGGAACGAGGGTGCGCCGTCCTCTCGGACAGCTGCCCGGCCCAGGGCTTCGCTTCCAGCGGAAGGAGACGGAGCAGTACCACCTGTGCCTCGGCGCGACCGGCATCTCCCGCTCGGATCGCCGCCGCTTCGCGTCGTCGCTGCTCGACTCGATCCTCGGCGGCTCGGCCTCGTCGCGGCTCTTTCAGGAGATCCGCGAGAAACGCGGCATGGCCTACGCCGTCTACAGCTTCGGGGCGCAGTACACCGACACCGGCATCCTCGGCGTGTACGTCGGCACGCGGGAGGAGAACCTCGCCGCGTGCGTCGAGATCTGCGTCGAGCAGATCGCGGAGATCGCGGCCGGCCGCCTGCGCAAGGGCGAGCTCGAGCGCGCGAAGGAGAGCCTCAAGGGGCGGATCGTCCTCTCGCTCGAGTCCACCTCGAACCGGATGAGCAGGCTCGGGAAGTCGCTCGTGACCGACACCGAGCTGTTGACCCTCGAACGGATCATCGCCGAGATCGAGGCGGTCGAGGCTGACGAGCTCGCCGAGCTCGCCGCGGCTCTGTTGCCGCCGGAGCGGCTCGCTGCGGCCGGCGTCGGGCCCGACGAGACGCGGTTCCGCGCTGCCGTCGGCCGCGCGAGCACCACTCTCGTCGAGCAGGCTGCGGCTTGAAGCTCGCCTTCTTCGGCGCGGAGGGGAAGGTCGGGCGCGCGGTCGTCCCTCGGCTGGAGGCGGCCGGGTACGAGGTTCGGAGGATCGAGCTCGGCCACGACCCCGAGGTCGGCGGGTGCGCCGCCGCGGTCGACTTCACGACACCCGAAGCGGCACCGGCGAACGTCCGCGCCGCGCTCGAGCAGGGCGTCTCCTGCGTCGTCGGCACGACCGGCTGGGATCCGGCGGAGCTCGGGGCGCTCGCCGAGGAGAAGGGGCTACGGCTCTTCGTCGCGCCGAACTTCTCCATCGGCGCCGTCCTGATGCTGCGCTTCGCTCGCGAGGCGGCTGCGCATTTTCCGCGGGCCGAGATCATCGAGCTCCACAACGAGGCGAAGAAAGACGCGCCCTCGGGCACCGCGAAGGCGACCGCAGACCTGCTCGGCGGCGACACGGCGATCCACTCGGTGCGCCTGCCCGGGCTCGTCGCGCACCAGGAGGTCATCTTCGGCGGCGAGGGCCAGCTCCTCACGATCCGCCACGACACGACGAGCCGCGAGTCGTTCGCCGACGGCGTCATGCTCGCGCTCGAGAAGCTGCCGGAGCTCCCTCCGGGCCTTACCGTCGGCCTGGAGACCCTCATCTCGTAGAAGATTCCACCCATGCGGACCGAGGCGGCCGAGCTCGTCTTCGACGAAGCGACCAAGGTCTACCCGGGCCGCGACGGCGCCGCGGTCGACCATCTCTCGCTCACGGTCCCCGCGGGGGAGATCTGCGTCCTCGTCGGCCCGTCGGGCGGTGGCAAGACCACGGCGCTCAAGCTCGTCAACCGGCTGATCCCACTCACGAGTGGCTACATCCGCATCGACGGCAGGCAGATCGGCGATTACGACGTGGCCGAGCTGCGGCGCTCGATCGGCTATGTGATCCAGCAGGTCGGCCTCTTCCCGCACATGACGATCGAGGCCAACATCGGGACGGTGCCGCGTTTGCTCGGCCGGCCGCGCTCGTGGGTCAAGACGCGCTCGGCCGAGCTGCTCGAGCTGGTCGGTCTCGATCCGTCCTACGCGAAGCGCTTTCCCGCGCAGCTCTCCGGCGGCGAGCGCCAGCGCGTCGGCCTCGCACGTGCGCTCGCCGCCAACCCGCCGCTGATGCTGATGGACGAGCCGTTCGGCGCGATCGACCCGATTGTGCGCGGGCGACTGCAGGACGAGTTCCTGCGGCTGCAAAGCGAGCTGCGGAAGACGGTGGTCTTCGTCACGCACGACATCGACGAGGCGATCAAGGTCGGCGACCGCATCGCCATCCTGCGCGAAGGCGGGAAGCTTGCCCAGTACGACACCCCGCAGCGGATCCTCGAGCACCCGGTCGACGACTTCGTCGCGGACTTCGTCGGCCAGGACCGGGGCTTGAAAGTGCTCTCGCTCCGGAAGCTCGGCGACCTCGACCTCGCACCCGGGGGCCGCCACAGCGGAGACGGCATGCCGAGCCTACCGGCGGATTCGAGCTTGCGGGACGCGCTCGCTGTTCTGGTCGCCGAGCACCGCGACTCTCTCCTCGTCGTCGGCGCGGACGGCTCCCCGCTGGGCGTCGCGACGCGCAAGGACCTGATCGGATGAGCGGCATGCGCCTCGCCGGCGGCGGCCCCGTCATCCCGAACTTCGGGCACCCGAGCGCCTGCATCAAGCACAACGGCTGGTTCTGCACCGACTGGATATCGAAGCATTGGGGGGACACCCTCCAGCCGGCGCTGATCCAGCACATTCAGCTGACGCTGATCGCGGTCGGAGCCGGTTTCGGGATCGCGTTCGTCCTCGCGCTGATCGGCTTTCGCTGGCGCGTCTTCGACGCGCCTCTCGCCAGCTTCTCGGACCTTCTCTATGCGATCCCGAGCCTCGCGCTGTTCCAGCTGCTCGTTCCGTTGACCGGGCTCACCGTGACGACAGTCGAGATCGCACTGACCTCGTACACCCTGTTCATCCTCTACCGGAACATCATCGCCGGCCTGCGCGCCGTCCCCGCCGACGTGCTCGAATCGGCGCGCGGGATGGGACTGACCCGGCTCCAGACCTTTTTCCGGGTCGAGTTGCCGCTCGCCGCGCCCGCCATCCTCGGAGGCCTCCGCATCGCAACCGTCGCGACGATCTCGATCGCGACTGTCGCCGCCTTCCTGATCCAGGACGGTCTCGGGGCTCCGATCTTCGACGCCATCGGGACCCCGGATCTCTTCAAGACGGAGCTGCTCGTTTCCGGTGGGATGGCCATCCTGCTTGCACTCACTGCCGACTTCCTGCTTGCGTTCGTACAGCGACTGCTTACGCCCTGGAGCCGGCTCCGCTGATGCTTGCAGGCGTCTTCGGGGATGCATTCCGGTTCATGCCGAACCACTTCTCTCTCCTGCTCGAGAAGACCGGAGAGACGGCGGAGCTCGCCTTCGTCGCACTCGGGATTGCGTTGGTGCTCGCTCTGCCGCTCGGGCTCTGGCTCGGGCACCGGCACCGCGGCTTGCTCCTCGCCCTCAGCGTCTCCAGCGCGGGGCGCTCGCTCCCGAGCGTCGTCCTCATCGGCCTGGGGATCGGGATCCTCGGCGTCGGCTTCTGGAACAACACCGTGGCGCTCGTCGTGCTCGCCATCGCACCGATCCTTACGAACGCGTACTTCGCGATCGACGGCGTCGACCGGGACGTGGTGGAGGCAGCCCGGGGGATGGGGCTGACAGAGACCCAGATCCTGACCCGTGTCGAGCTTCCGCTCGGCCTCCCACTTCTGCTCACCGGCCTCAATATCGCGGCGGTGTTCGTCATTGCGACCGCGACCATCGCCGGCATCTTCGGCGGCGGCGGTCTCGGCGACATCATGGCTCGGCAGGTCACCTACGGGCTCGGCGGCGTCTTTGCGGCGGCGATCTGGGTCGCCGGCCTCGCGCTCCTCACGGCCGCCGTGCTCGGGGTTGCGCAACGCGCGGCCTCGCGTCGGATGGCACCGAAGACATAGGGTCCCGGCGAGGGAAATCTAGAGAGGAGGGCATCGCATGTTTCGGAAGCACACGCGTCGCGCTGCCAAGGCGGCGTTCGCGATTTCGTTCGGGGTCGCGCTTCTGATCGGAATCACCGCCTGCGGCGGGGGAGGCGGCAGCAAGAAGACGACAACCACGTCTTCGTCGACAGGGCCGAAGCCGACGATCACCATCGGCGACAAGAACTTCGCCGAGGAGTTCATCCTGGGCCAGCTCTACGGCCAGGCGCTCGCGGCGAAGGGATTCAACGTCGTCTACAAGAACAACATCGGTAGCTCGGAAGTGATCGACACGGCGTTCAAGAGCCACAAGATCAACTTCTATCCGGAGTACACGGGAGTGATCGCCCTCGACCTCGCCAAGGTCGCGGCGCCGAAGTCGGCTGCGGCCACGTATCAGGCGGCGAAGACGTTCGAGCAACAGAAACGCGGAGCCACGCTGCTCGACCCGACTCCGTTCTTCGACAGCGACACGTTCACGCTGCTGGCGTCGAATGCCAAGAAGGACGGGTTGAAGACGATGAGTGACCTGAGCAAGCTCAAGTCGTTCTCGTACGCGGCGCTTCCCGAGTGCGACCAGCGGATCACGTGCATCCTCGGCATGAAGCAGGTCTACCATCTGAAGCACATCACGTTCGTCCCGCTCGGAAAGATCAGCGTCTACACGCTGATCGACCAGGGCAAGGCGTTCGGCGGGGACGGCTTCTCCACCGATCCGCTCCAGCTCAGCCCGAAGTACACGACGTTGGTCGACGACAAGCACATCTTCGGCTTCCAAAACGTCGCGCCCGTCGTGCAGCAGAGCCTGCTCAGCGGGGCAAACGGTGCTCTGCTCACCAAGACGGCGAACGCCGTCTCGGCGAAGCTCACGCTCGGCGCGATGCAGGCGATGAACAAGGCGTATTACGTCGACAAGGCGACGCCGAAGCAGATCGCAGCAGGGTTCCTGAAGGCGAACGGGCTCGACAAGTAGTTGAAGGTCGTCGTTCTAGGCGGAGGGTCGACCGGCGAGCACTTCGTCGGCGCCCTCCGCCGGTTCGACGACGAGTCGCAGATCACGCTCGTCGAGAGTCGCCTCGTCGGCGGCGAGTGCTCGTACTTCGCGTGCATGCCGACGAAGACGATGCTGCGGGCGACCGAGCTCGGCGCCTCGCTCGAGCGGGCGCCGGGGCTGAACGGCCAGCGTCCGGATCCGGACGGCGTCTGGTCGTGGCGCGACTGGATGACGAGCGACTGGGACGACTCCGGCCAGCTCCACTACCTCCAGGACTGGAACTGCCGGCTCGTACGCGGAGAGGGTGTGGTCGCGCGGCCGGGAGTCGTGGAGGTCGACGGCCAGGAGTTGCCGTACGACCGCCTCGTCCTCGCCACCGGCTCGCGGCCCGCGATTCCGCCCATCGACGGGCTCGACTCGATCGAGTACTGGACGAATCGCGAGGCGACGCGGACGCACAAGCTGCCGCGGAGCCTCGCCGTCATGGGCGGCGGCCCGGTGGGCTCCGAGCTCGCGCAGTTCTTCTCGCGCATGGGTACGGAGGTCACGCTCGTCGAGCGCGGGGAGCATCTGCTCGGACGAGTGCATCCCGACGCGGGGGAGGTGCTCGGGGAGCTCTTCCGCGAGGAGGGGATCGACGTCCGCACCGGCGTGGGGATCGAGCGAGTGGAACCCGGGGTACGGCTCCACCTGTCCGACGGCTCGACGCTCGAGACCGAGCGCCTCCTGATCGCGACCGGCCGCAGGCCGAACGTCGAGCGGCTCGGGCTCGACCAGCTCGGCCTCCAGATCTCCGGTCGCGGCGTCGAGGTCGACGAGCGGCTGCGGGCGGCAGAGAACGTGTGGGCGATCGGCGACGTGACCGGCGTCGCGCAGTTCACCCACGTCGGCAAGTACCAGGCGCGGGTGGCCGCGGCGGACATGGCGAATCGCCGCGCGAAGGCCGACTACCGCGCGATCCCGGCCGGGATCTTCACCGACCCCGAGGTGGCGACGGTCGGCCGCACCGACGGCGACGACCTCGTGAGCGCCCGCATCGAGCTCGGCTCGCTGCCGCGCCTCGCGACGTACGAGCGGCCGAAGCGCGACGGCTTCGTGCGCGTCTTCGCCGACCCGCGGCAGCGCGTGCTCGTCGGCGCGGTGTGTGTCGGGCCGCAGGCGGCGGAGTGGCTCGGCCAGTTCACGCTCGCGATCCGTGCTGCGGTGCCGGTCGAGACCATCGTCGACACGATCCAGCCGTACCCGACCTTCTCCGAAGGCGTCTTCTTCGCGTTGCAGGAGTTGCAGGGCCTGCTCTCGTAGACTTCCTGCGTGCTCGGCTCCGTCCTGACCGCGATCGTGACGCCGTTCCGTGCCGACGGCGCAATCGACTTCGAACGGTTCCGCGAGCTGGCGTCGTTCGTCGTCGAGAGCGGCTCCGACGGAATCGTCGTCTGCGGGACTACCGGCGAGTCACCTACGCTGACCGATGCGGAGAAGCTCGATCTCTTCCGCGTGGCCGTCGACGAGGTCGGTGGTCGCGCGGCGGTGATCGCGGGTACCGGCACCTACGACACCGGGCACTCGGCGGGCCTCACGAGAGAGGCGACGGTGCTCGGCGTCGACGGCATCCTCGTCGTCACGCCGTACTACAACAAGCCGCCGCAACGGGCGATCGTCCGGCATTTCGAGGAGATCGCGGGCGCAACCCACCTGCCCGTCGTGGCCTACAACATCCCGGGGCGCGTGGTCGTCAACATCGAGTCGGCCACGATCGCACGGCTCGCCGAGATCGAGAACGTCGTGGCCGTGAAGCAGGCGTTCGACGACGCCGACCAGGCGCGGTTCATCGCCGAGGAGACGCGGCTCGATCTCTATTGCGGCGACGACCCGAACACCCTCGCCTTCCTGGAGTTGGGCGGCGTCGGCGTCGTCTCGGTGACTGCGCATCTCTGGGGAGCTCAGATCTCGGAGATGATCCACCGCTACCGGGAAGGCGACATCGAGGGCGCCCGCGCCCTGCACGAGGAACAGCGGCCGTCGTACGACCTGCTGCAGATCCAGACCAACCCGATCCCGATCAAGGCGGCGCTCAACCTCACCGGCCACGAGGTCGGCGGGCACCGTCTGCCGATGGTCGAGCCGGACGAGAACGAGCTTGCGCAGATCCGCTCCTGCCTCGAGCGCGCCGGGCTCCTCGCCACCGCCTCCGCCTAGCCCCCTAGACTCCGCGCCGATGGGCGCATGCCGGATCATCCCGCTCGGCGGCCTCGGCGAGGTCGGCAAGAACATGACCGTCTACGAAGCGGACGGCTCGATCGTCGTCGTAGACGCCGGCCTCGCGTTCCCGCGCGACGAGCATCTCGGCGTCGATCTCGTGCTGCCGGACTTCTCCTACCTGCGCGACCGGGAGGAAATGGTGCGCGCCGTCGTGCTCACGCACGGACACGAGGATCACGTCGGCGCACTCCCGTATCTGATGCGCGAGGTGCGCGTGCCGCTCGTCATCGCGACGCGGCTGACGCTCGCTCTCGTGAAGTCGAAGCTCGACGAGCACGGCCTCCTGCGCTCCGCGGAGCTGCGGGAGCTGATGCCGGGCGACGAGCCTGTCGACATCGGCCCCTTCCGCCTCGAGCTCGTGCGGATGGCGCACTCGATTCCCGACGCGGCCGCGGTGGTGCTCGAGACGCCGGGCGGCCGCTGCGTCCACACGGGCGACTACAAGCTGGACCACACGCCGGTCGACGGGCAGCGGACCGACGTCGGCCGCCTCGCCGAGATCGGCAGCAGCGGTGTCGACCTCCTCCTCGGCGACTCGACGAACGCCGAGCGGCCGGGCGTGACCGAGTCGGAGCGAGTCGTAGGAGAGGCGTTCCGCCAGCTCTTCCCGCGCCGGGAGGGCCGGATCCTCGTCTCTTCGTTCGCGTCGAACCTGCACCGGATGCAGCAGGCGGCGGACGTCGCCGTCGACTGCGGGCGCAAGGTTGCGTTCGTCGGCCGCTCGATGCGCAAGAACGCCAACATCGCGCGCAATCTCGGCTACATGGACGTGCCCGAGGACTTGATCCTGCGGCCGAACGAGCTGGCCGAGCTCCCACGCAGCGAGCAGCTGATCCTCTGCACGGGCAGCCAGGGCGAGCCGATGTCGGCGATGACCCGGATCGCGTACAACGACCATCCGGCGGTGCGCGTCGAGGCCGGCGACACGGTGATCATCTCCGCGAAGCCGATCCCCGGTAACGAGCTGCGCGTCCATGACGCGATCAACCGGCTCGCGAAGATGGGGGCCGAGGTGCTGCACGAGGACAACGCGCCCGTGCACGTCTCGGGCCACGGCCGCGCCGAGGAGCTCCGCACGATCATCGGGCTGCTGCGGCCGAAGTCGGTGATGCCGGTGCACGGCGAGTTCCGGATGCTCGCGGCACATGCGCAGCTCGCGCGCGAGGGTGGCATCCCGGAGGACAGGATCGTCCTAGCCGAAAACGGCAGCGTCGTGGAGCTCCAGGATGGCGTGGCCAGGATCGTCGGCGAGGTCGAGGCGGGCATGACGTTCGTCGACGGGCTCGGCGTGGGGGACGTGCACGACGTCGCGCTGCGCGACCGGCGGCGGCTCGCGGAGGACGGCGTGCTCATCGTCGTGGCGACGCTCGCGGCGCAGGACCGGGGTGGCCTGACCGCTCCGCCGGAGCTGATCGTGCGCGGCTTCGGCGAGGGCGCAGAGCCGCTGCTCGACGAGCTGCGGGAGGAAGCCGACCGCGTCCTGCGGCAGCTGATCGGCGACGACGTGACCGAGATCAAGCTCCTCCAGGAGCATCTCCACGACGCGCTCGGCGGCGTGGTGTACGACCGGACTCGCCGCCGGCCGATGGTGCTCCCGGTCATCGTCGAGGTCTGAGCCGTTCGTTCAGCTACTTGGGCGGAAGTGAGGCTGCGTACCCGGCGCCACGCTCGACCCACTCGCCGAGCGCGGCGTCGTCCGACACGGCCCCCGCCTCGACACGCAACCAACCGGCCATCTGCCGGCCGCGCATCTCCATCGGCTCGGCCGGAGTCGTCGCTACAAGCGGGTCCGACTCAGCGGGATCGACGCGGACGAGGATCCTGCCTCCACCACTTGCGGCGATCGCCATGTTGCCGCCGATCAGGAACGCGAGCCCGCCGAACATCTTCTGCTCGGTCAGGCCGGCACGATCGCCGAGCAGCGTGCGGATCCGGCCCGCGAGCTCCTCGTCGTAGGCCACGGCGCCTAGTCGTCCTCGACCGGCTCGCCGTCGAAGTAGTCGAGCCGCTCGATCCGGCCGATCACGCCGACTCCACGCCAGAAGATCTTGTTCGAGCGGGGGTACCAGCAGATGTCGTTCACGTCGCGCGTGCCGTACGTGAGCATCGTCACGCCATCGGGGCCGGCGCGGAACGAGTGCGAGACGCGAGTTCCTGCCGGCCGCGCGACGACGTGTCCCGCTCGGACCGGGGTCTCCTCCTTCACGCCGCTTTCGTCACGCGGCGACGGCCAGAGCTCGAGGGTCGCCGTGCCCTCGAGGATGACGAAGACCTCCTCTTCGGCAGAGTGGCAGTGCGGGACCGTGCCCCGGCGGTCGGCATGGATCTTCTCCCAGTGCAGCCCGGCGAGATCCGAACGCTCGTGCGTCGCAAGTGGGGCGCCCGTCATCCGGTTCTCCCAGCTCTCGTGCTCGACCTCGGCGACGTTGACGATGTTCGGCGGCCGCGGGGCCGGCTCGCCGACTGCCAGTGCCTCGACGGTGGCCTCGACGTCCCACGGATCGTCGTTGCGCCCCTCCACCCATGACCGGCCGAGCCGGATCGCACCCGACCGCGGCAGCCAGCCGAGCTCCGTCGGGTGGCGCGTGCCGAAGACGAGGAGCTCGAGGCCGTCGCGGCCTGCCACGAAGGTGTGCTCCATCTCTCGCGGGCGTTGGACAATGCAGTCGAGCGCCCGCACCTCGTGCACCTGTCCGTCCTGCCACGCGAGCCCCGACCCCGCGAGGACGAAGTAGATCTCCTCGGACGCACCGTGCGAGTGGGGAGGAGTCGGGAGCTTGCCCGGCTCCACGCGGACGCGGTTGACGCCGACAGCTCGGGTTCCGGCCGCCCGGCCGAGCAGCTGCCAGCCGGCGTCCATCTCGCCCTTCGCGCGGTGGTGCGTCTCGACGTCGTCCCAGTGCGCGACTCCCATCGCCGGGCAGTGTGTCAGGACCTCGGGTCCGTCTTCTCCGCGAGCTCGGCAGGCGCGCCCTCGCGCTTCTCCACGACGTCGTAGCGGTCGTTTGTGTCGACGATCGTCTCGAACTCCGGTAAATCGTGGCCGGGAACAACGACGAAGTGGCGAGAGTCGGAGCGGACCTTTTCGTAGTCCGTGACCGTGATCTCGAGCCGCTCCGCGCAGTCCCCGTCTGCGCGCTCGCAGATGACCGTCATCGTCGGGGTCTCGGTGCCGAAGCCGCGGTTGAGGCTTCCGATCTGCTCGTTCACCTGGCGGAAGATCGATTCGTTGAGCCCGACTCGCCTCGCTTGCTCCTCGCTCATTCGTTCGTATCCCCGGGGGAACGGGCGGATACACATCGGGTTAGGCTCGGCGAGTGGCCGTGCCAAGGCTCACCGTCGTGGGCTCGATCAACCTCGATCTCGTCGTGCAGGCCGGGCGCTTGCCGCTCCCTGGTGAGACCGTGAGCGGCGCGCACTTCTCGCGCGTGCCCGGCGGCAAGGGAGCGAATCAGGCGGTCGCCGCCGCGCGGCTCGGGGCCGACGTCACGCTCGTCGGGTGCGTCGGCCGCGACTCGATCGCAGACGAGGCGCTCGCCGGGTTGCGCGGGGCCGGCGTCCACGAGCACTTGGCCACGAGAGACGCCCCGACCGGAATCGCGCTCATCACGGTGGACGCGGCGGGGGAGACGACCATCGTCGTCGCTCCGGGCGCGAACGCGGAGCTGCGGCCCGAGGACCTGGCGCTGCGAGAGACTGAAGCGGTGTTGTGCCAACAGGAGATCCCCGCCGAGACGGTCGCGCGCGCAGCCGAGCTCGTGCCGAGGTTCTTCCTCAACGCGGCTCCCGCGCGCGACGGAGCGCCGCTGGCCGAGCTGACGGTCGTGAACCGGCTCGAGCTCGACGCGCTCGGTAACCGGCGCGGGCTCGTCTGCCTCACGCTCGGTGCAGAGGGCGCCGTTCTGCTCGAGGACGGACGCGAGGTCGCACGGGCCGAGCCCCCCGCTGTCGAGGCCGTCGACGGGACGGCCGCCGGCGACGCGTTCACCGCCTGCCTCGTCGTCTCGCTGCTGCAGGGACGGCCGCACGACGAGTCGCTCCGGCGCGCGTGCGCCGCCGGCGCACTTGCGGCCTCGCGCTTCGGCGCCCAGACGTCGTTACCGACCGCCGAGGAGGTCGACTCCTTCTTGTGAGCACGAAGATCGTCATCGATTGCGACCCCGGCCACGACGACGCTATCGCGATCCTGCTCGCGCTCGCCTCGCCCGAGGTCGAGCTGATCGGTGTCACCACTGTCGCCGGCAACCAGACACTCGACAAGACGACTCGCAACGCGCTCGTCACGCTCGAGGTCGCGGGTCGTGCGGACATCCCGGTTGCGGCCGGCGCTGCGGATCCGCTGCACCGCGAGCTCCGCACCGCTGCGCACGTCCACGGCGAGACCGGCCTCGACGGCCCGGCGCTACCGGAGACGTCCGTCCTGCCGGTCGAGGCGCACGCAGCCGACTTCCTCGCGGAGCTGATCCAGCCCGGAGTGGTGCTCGTCCCGACCGCGCCTCTCACGAACCTTGCGCTCATGCTCGAGCGGCACCCGGACGTGCCCGACCGGCTCGAGCGCATCGTCTGGATGGGCGGCGCGATCGCGGAGGGGAACGTCACGCCGGCGGCCGAGTTCAACGCCTTCGTCGACCCGGAGGCCGCGGCGACCGTGTTTGCGAGCGGGATCCCGATCACGATGGTCGGGCTCGACGTGACGCACAGGGCGCTCTTCACGCGCGAGCACGCCGAACGTCTGCGGGATGCCGGCCGCGCCGGCCGCTTCGTCGCCGAGCTGTCGGACTTCTTCCAGGCGTTCCACGAGCGCTCCTACGGATTCGCCGGCTCGCCGATCCACGACGCGATGGCGGTCGCGCATGTCATCGACCCGACGCTGCTGGAGACGCGACGCGTGAACGTCGCCGTCGAGACGCGATCCGAGCACTGCGACGGCCGCACCGTCGTCGACCTCCGCGCCGTCACCGGCCGCGAGCCGAACGCAGACGTCGGAGTGGACGTCGACGCGGACCGCTTCCTCGAGCTTCTCGTCTCGCGGATAGCGTCCCTGCCGTGAGCCTCGTCTTCGCCTGCATTGCGCCGCACGGCGACGTCGACCTCGCGCCCGAGCTGCGCGCGGCGATGGAGGAGCTCGGCCGGCGGGCCGCCGCGAGCGAACCCGACGTCGCCGTCGTCGTCACCCCGCACTCCGTCCACGTCGACGGCCACTACGCCGTCGTCACGGCCGGCAGGGTGGGAGAGCACGAGACCGATCGCGCCGCGGCCGACACGCTGCTCGCGGCGTCGTTGCCGATTCTCGGCGTCTCGTACGGTGGCAACGACGCGGCGACCGCCGAGTTCCCGTCCGACTGGGGGACAGAGGTGCCGCTCACGTTCGTGGAGGCACCGCGTGTCGTGGTGGTCGCACCCGCCCGGGACAGGCCGCTCGAGGAGCATCTCCGCCTCGGCGAGGCGATCGCTTCGCTTCCGGGGCGGGTCGCTCTGATCGCGAGCGCCGACCACGGTCATGCGCACGATCCGGACGGCCCGTACGGCTTCGACCCGGCGGCCGCCTCGTACGACGCGCAGCTACAGGAAATCCTCGCTTCGGACCGGCTCGACTTCCTGCCGCTCGCCGAGATCGTCGAGCCGGCCAAGGCCGACTCGCTCTGGCAGCTCCTCGTGCTGCAGGGCGCAGTGGGGGAGACGGCTCGCGCGGACGTGCTCGCGTACGCGGCGCCGACGTACTACGGCATGCTCATGGCAGAGGTTCAGACGGCGGCGTAGAGCCGCCACTCGCCCGGGACGCCCTTGAGCTCGTGGACGCCGCGGTCCTCGAATTCGAGGCCCGACGCGGCGACCAGATCCTTGACCGTGCTCGAGACGAGCACTTCGCCCGCCCCGGCATGGGCTGCGACGCGGGCCCCGGTGTGGACCGCGATCCCCGAGATCTTCCCGTCGATGAGCTCGCATTCGCCTGTGTGAAGACCCGAGCGAACCTCGATGCCGAGCTCGCGAACGCCGTCGGCGATCGTCTTGGCGCAGCGAACGGCACGCGCGGGGCCGTCGAAGGAGGCGAAGAAGCCGTCACCGGCTGTGTCCACCTCCCGGCCACGGGCACGTGCGAGCTGTGTGCGGACGATCGCATGGTGCCGCTCGAGCAGCTCGCGCCATCCGGCGTCTCCGAGCTTCGCCATGTGCCTGGTCGATTCGACGATGTCGGTGAAGAGAAGCGTCGCCAGGTGGCGGTCGGGCTCCCGCTGCGCGTCGGTCTCCCACGCGGTTTGGAGGAACGGTTCGATGACGTCGAGTACCTGCGGCATCTCTGCCGAGGGTGTGATGTGACCCTCGATCGGAAGTTCGACGAATTCGGCCCCCGGGATCCGGTCGGCGAGATCTCGTCCACGGTCGACGTCGACCCAACCGTCTCGCGTGTTGTGCAGAACGAGCGTCGGCACTGCGATCGCCGGCAGAACGTGCCGGACGTCGATCTGGATGTTCATGCGCTCCAGCGCCTCGACCGCGCCCGGGCTCCCGCCCTGGCGGATCACGCGCGCAAGCTCCTGGACCTCTTCGTCGCTCGCTGTCGGCATGCCGGAACGCGCGACCTTCTCCGCAAACGCGGACCGCTCGCTCGCGGCGCGCGCCTCCTCGATCATCCGTAGCGCCTCCGACTCCGTCGGCCCCCACGGGTAATCGGGCGCTCGAAGCTCGCGCGCGGCGCCGCCATAGAGAACGGCCGCCCACGCTCGCTCGGGGTAAGTCGCGGCGAAGAGGGCACACATCGCGACACCCTCGGACCACCCGATCAACGCGGCGCGCTCGGAGCCGGCGGCATCCATCACCGCTCTCACGTCGTCCATGCGCATCTCGAGGCTCGGAGCGCCCGACACGCGGTCCGACATCCCGGTTCCCCGCTTGTCGAAGTGGATCAGCCGGGCAAACGAGGAGATTCCTTCACGGATCGCTCGCATGGCCGCAAACTCCCAGCCGAGCTCGACGTGGGACACGGTCGGCGGCACGAAGACGACGTCGAACGGGCCCTCACCCACCACCTGGTAGGCGATGCTCACATCGTCGCTGCGGGCATAGCGCGTCTCGGGCGGCATCGACGGAGGATAGGCCCGGCCGCAGGCGAAAACAAAGCGCATGCCGCGCAAGCGGAAGAGAAAGCTGCGCCAGAAGCTCCCGAGCCGCGTCAAGAAGACGCGGACGAAGCGAAGCGCGCGCGCCCGGAGCCAGCATCCCGAGCTCTGGGGTCTCGGGTCGGTCGCCCTCGGCGTCTTCCTCGGCGCGGTCCTCTACTTCGGTTGGAGCGGGGGCTACGTCGGCGGCTGGCTCGCCGAAGGGCTCGACCGGCTCGTCGGAGACGCGGAGTACGTCGTGCCAGTCGTGCTCTCGGGCCTCGGCGCGCTCGTCGTCACCCGCAGCGCGGTCGTCGACGTGCGGCCGTTCCGCACCGGGCTCGCGATCCTCGCCTGCGGGCTCATGGTCGCGCTCGGGAAGGACCAGGGCGGCTATCTCGGCCAGTTCCTGGGCGGAGCGGTCGGGATCGCGATCGGCGCCACCGGCTCGCTCCTCTTCGGCGTCTTTCTCATGCTCGTCGGGTCGCTGCTGCTCTCCGGCGCTTCGCTGGGGGCGATCCTCCGCCGCTCGGGCCGCGGCCTCCACACTGCGGCGCGCAGGAGCCGAAGCCGCAAGACCGGTACGACGTACCGTCACGAGACCGTGACCGAGCCGCAGCTCGTGCGGCCGGCTCCCTCGCTCGCCCCGCTGGTGGACGCGGCCTCCGCCTTCCCGGACGTCGTGGGCGACAGCCTCTCGACGCCGTACGCCGGCGCGCAACCCGCACCGCTGCAGACCGAGCCGCCGTCGCTGCTCGAGGATGCGCCCACGCTGTTCGACGAGGTGGCGTCGGAGCACGCGGAATACCGGCTGCCCGACGCCAGCGTCCTGCGTGTCTCGCCGGAGCAGAGCGACGACTCGGGCGAGACCGCGGCGCGCGTCGCGGAGCTCCTCGTACAGACGCTCGCTCACTTCGGTGTCGAGGCGACCGTGATCGGCCAGATCTCCGGGCCGCGGGTGACCCGGTACGAGCTCCAGCTCGCGCCGGGGACGAAGGTCGCCAAGGTCGCGGCGCTCAAGGACGACCTCTCGTACGCCCTCGCGACGACTGAGATCCGGATCCTCGCGCCGATCCCAGGGAAGCAGGCGGTCGGCGTCGAACTGCCGAACCTCTCGCCGAACCTCGTCACGCTCGGCGACATCTACGAGCCGCTGCCGGCGACGGCGAGCCCGGTCTCGGTCTGGTTGGGGAAGGACATCTCGGGCGCGGCCGTCTGGACCGACCTCGCCCGCATGCCGCATCTGCTCATCGCGGGCACGACCGGCTCGGGCAAGTCCGGCTGCCTCAACGCGCTGCTCACGTCCGTCCTTCTGCGCGCGACGCCCGACGACGTCCGCCTCATCCTGATCGACCCGAAGCGGATCGAGCTCAGCCACTTCGAGGCCGTGCCCCATCTGCTCACGCCGGTCGTCTCGAGCCCGAAGGAGGCGAGCGCCGTGCTCGCCAACTGCCTCGCCGAGATGGAGCGCCGCTACGAGCGCCTCGCGACGGTGCGGGCGCGCAACCTCAACGAGGCGAATCGCGCATTCCGCCAGCGCGGCGAGGCGACGCTTCCCTACGTGCTCGTCGTGATCGACGAGCTCGCCGACCTGATGATGGTCGCGCCGCAGGCCGTCGAGGACGCGGTCATCCGCCTCGCGCAGAAGTCCCGCGCCGTCGGGATCCACCTCGTCCTCGCGACACAGCGGCCGTCCGTCGACGTGATCACCGGGATGATCAAGGCGAACGTCCCGTCGCGCATCGCGTTCGCCGTCTCGTCCCAGACCGATTCGCGCGTCATCCTCGACTCGGGCGGTGCGGAGTCGCTGCTCGGGCAGGGCGACATGCTCTTCAAGCCGCTCGGCACCTCACGCCTGCAGCGCGTGCAGGGCGCGTACGTCTCGGAGGAGGAGATCGCGCTCGTCGTCGAGCAGACGCGGCAACGCGAGCAGGAACTCGACGAGAGCTACCTCGAGCTGCCGGAGGTCTTCGCCGAGCCGGGCGACGCTGCAGAGGACGGAGAGTTCGACCCCGACGACGATCCGCTGCTCGACAAAGCGATCGAAATCGTCGTCCAGACGCAGACGGCATCCGTCTCGCTCCTGCAACGACGCCTGCGGGTCGGGTACACGAGAGCCGGCCGATTGATCGACATGCTCGAGCGGCGCGGCATCGTGTCGGGCTACGAAGGCTCGAAGCCGCGGCGCGTCCTCGTCGACGAGAGCCAGTACCACACGTACGCCGCTGCGGACTAACAGCTTCCTAACCGCATCCGCTTCCGGTTCGTCGAAAAGGGGGCTAGGATCGCCTGCGATCGGCTTTACGACGAAACTTAGGGAGGGCACGTGAGGGCTAGACGCTGGGTACTTGCGGCTGTTGTTGCCGCGCTCGCTACGGCGATTGCGATTGGCACGCTGGGGAGCGCGAAGGCGCCGGCTGCGCAGAAGGCGGGTTACAGGGCGGCGCTCGTGAGCGATGTCGCCGGTTTTAGCGACAACGGGTTCAACAAGAATCAGAAAGTCGGGCTGCTGAGGGCGACGAAGAAGATCGGCGGCAAGGCGTTCCCGATCGTCTCGCACTCGTCGAGCGACTACCAGCCGAACTACAACACGGCGGTCCACGACAACGCCAACATCATCATCGCGGCCGGCTTCCTGCTCGGCGACACGGTGAAGCAATACGCGCAGCAGTTCCCGAACATCAAGTTCGCGATCACCGATGATCCGGTCGCTGCGATCGGAGGGTTCAAGAACGAGGAAGGCATCACGTACGCGACCCAGGAGGGCGGCTGTCTCGTCGGCGTTCTGGCCGCCAAGATGGCCCAGAAGATGGGTCACAAGGTGATCGGTGTCGCCGGCGGCCTCAGCATCCCGCCGGTCAACTCGTACATCGCCGGCTACGAGTTCTGCGCGAAGAAGGCAGTCAAGGGCACGAAGATCCTCGTCCAGTACTCGGGCGACTTCGAGGACGAGACGAAGTGCGCGACGATCGCGCAGAACGAGATCAACCAGAAGGCGCAGGTCATCTTCCAGGTCGCCGGCCTATGCGGCGACGGTGCCCTCAAGGAGGCCTCGAAGCTCCACAAGTGGGGCATCGGAGTGGACGCGGACGAGTTCAGCGTCGCCAAGCGGATCCTCACGAGCGCGCTCAAGAAAACCGACGTGGGCGTCTATGACACGATCGTCGGCGCGTCGAAGGGCAAGTTCAAGGGCGGCAAGGACCTGCTCTTCAACCTGAAGAACAACGGTGTGGGCGTCGGCAAGATCACGTCGCAGATCACGAAGAAGCACAAGGCGTGGGTCACGCTGATGAACAAGTACAAGTCGCAGATCATCCACCACAAGCTGAAGGTGCCTGCGGCCTGCAAGAACAACAAGTGCTGACCGACGACGCAACGGTCACGGGAGGGCGGGCTCAAGAGCCCGCCCTCTTCGTCTCCGGGGTGATATGTAACGCACGTGGCTGACGACGATCTCGTCCTCGAGATGCGGGGCATCCGCAAGGAGTTCCCCGGCGTCGTCGCCAACGACGAGGTCTCGTTCGAGGTGCGCCGCGGCGAGGTGCACGCGCTCCTCGGCGAGAACGGCGCCGGCAAGTCGACCCTCATGAACATCCTCTACGGGCTGTACCGGCCCGACGGAGGCGAGATCCGGCTCAACGGCAAGCCCGTCTCCTTCTCGTCCGCGCGAGAGGCGATCAACGCCGGGATCGGGATGGTGCACCAGCACTTCATGCTCATCCCGGTGATGACCGTCGCCGAGAACGTCGTGCTCGGCACCGAGCCGGTCCGCGAGGGAGTGCTGCTCGACGAGCGGGCGGCGGCCCGGCGGGTCGCGGACATGGCCAAGACGTTCAACTTCGCCGTCGACCCGGAAGCGCTGGTCGAGGACATCAGCGTCGGGCAGCAACAACGCGTCGAGATCATGAAGGCGCTCTACCGGAACGCGGACGTGCTGATCCTCGACGAGCCGACGGCCGTCCTCACGCCCCAGGAGGCCTCGGATCTCTTCGACATTCTCCAGACGCTCCGCCAGGAGGGGATGTCGATCATCTTCATCAGCCACAAGCTGAACGAGGTGCTCGAGATCGCCGACCGCATCACCGTGCTCCGGCGCGGCAAGACGATCGAGACCGTGTCCCGGCACGGCGCGACGGAGGCGTCGCTCGCCCGCGCGATGGTGGGCCGTGACGTCCTGCTGCGCGTCGACAAGCCGCAGGCCGCGACCGGCGACGTGCTGCTCACCGTGCAGGACCTGCACGTTCGCGACGACCGAGGGATCGAGAAGGTCCGCGGTGTGTCGCTCGACGTCCGAGCCGGCGAGATCGTCGGCATCGCGGGCGTCGACGGCAACGGCCAGTCGGAGCTGATCGACGCGCTGACCGGCCTGCAGAAGATCGAGAGCGGAGCGGTGACGATCGCCGGGCGGGAGCTCTCGCACGCAAGCGCGCGGGCCGCGCTCGACGCCGGGATCGGCCACATCCCCGAGGACCGGCAGCGTCGCGGGCTCGTGCTCGAGTTCTCGATCGCCGAGAACATCGCGCTCCACGACTACGCAAAGCCACCCACCGCGCGCTCCGGCTGGCTCTTCCCGGGCCGCATGGTGCAGCGCGCGAAGACGCTGATCAAGGAGTTCGACGTTCGCGGCGGCGGGCCGCTCACGCGGGCGGGCGGCCTCTCGGGTGGCAACCAGCAGAAGCTCGTCGTCGCGCGCGAGATCGACCGCGACCCGAAGGTGCTGATCGCCGCTCAGCCGACGCGCGGTCTCGACGTGGGCGCGATCGAGTATCTCCACCGTCGCCTCGTCGCCGAGCGGGACGAAGGGCGCGCGATCCTGCTCATCTCGCTCGAGCTCGAGGAGATCCTCTCGCTCTCGGACCGGATCCTCGTCCTCTTCGAGGGCGAGATCGTCGGCGAGCACACCGGTGAGGTTTCGGAGGAGACGATCGGGCTCGAGATGCTCGGCGGGGGAGAGAAGGCGGTGGCATGAGCGATCCGGGACCGTCGCCGACGCCGGAGGAGGCCGCGGAGACGGGCACGCTCGCCGCGAGCATCGCACTGAAGCAGCGGGCGGGCGGAATCATCGTGCCGGTCGTCACGGTGGTCTTCGCCTTCGTGATGAGCTTCATCATCGTCGCGGCGACGCAGCACAGCGTCCACACGGCGCTCGTCGTCTTCAAGGAGATCTTCCTGGGGTCGGGCCTCAACTGGCTCGCCCACCCGACGACGAACACGTTCACCAGCATCTCTGCGTACAACCTGTCCCAGACGCTGCTGCAGACGACGCCGCTCATCCTCACCGGCCTCGCCGTCGCGTTCGCGTTCCGCTGCGGGATGTTCAACATCGGCGGCAACGGCCAGTATCTCGTCGGCCTGATCGTCGCCAACTGGCTGGGCGTCGACTTCGCGGGCCTGAACCCCTTCCTGCACATCCTCCTCTGCATGTCGGCGGGAACGCTCGCCGCAGCCGCCTATGCCGGTATCGCAGGCGTCCTCAAGGCGACCGTGGGCGCCCACGAGGTGATCTCGACGATCATGCTCAACTGGATCGCCTACTGGACCGCGTCCTGGCTTTTCGGCGCCGGCGGGGCGCTGCAGAACTCGACGAGCCCGACGAACCCGGTCTCGAACCAGGTCTCACCGGGCGCGCGGCTCCCGGATTTCTGGGGCAAACAGGGATTCCAGGGGCTTCACGTCGGCATATTCGTGTCGCTCGCGGCGGTTGTCGTGTTCTGGATCCTGCTGAACCGGACGACGCTCGGCTATGAGGTACGGGCGGTCGGCTTCAACCCGGACGCGGCCGCGTACGGCGGGATCAACGTGAAGAAGAACTTTATCCGCGCGATGGCGATCTCGGGTGCCTTCGCGGGCCTCGCGGGGACACTCGACATGCTCGGAGGGGCGCAGAACTACCAGGTCGGCCAGCTCGACATCCCGTTCATCCAGGTCGGGTTCATCGGCATCGCGGTTGCCCTGCTCGGCCGCAACACGGCGGTCGGCACCCTGCTCGGCGCGCTGCTCTTCGGCGGTCTCCTCTACGGGAGCTTCCACGGCCTGGGGAGCTCCAGCGTGATCGACCCGACGCTGGCAAGCAATCTCACGTACATCATCCAGGGACTGGTCGTGCTCTTCGTCGGGGCAGACGTCCTGATCCTCTACGTGTGGAACTCCCGCAAGAAGGCGCGGCGCCGACCGCGGGGTAAGCCCGCCGAGAGGGTCGAGGCGACGACATGAACACGTGGACGGCACGGCTCGAGAACCCGCTGAGCGCACGACTGCGCGACCCGGCCACCACCGGTGCGTTCGGGATCCTCCTCGGTGCGTTCGCCGCGTTCCTGGCCATACCGCCGATCGAGGCGCGCACGGTCACCTGGCCGATCCTGTTCGGCATCGTCGCAGCGGCGCTCGGGATATGGACGGTGACGCGTGGCCGCCGCCGGCTCGGTTGGGGTGCGGTCGCGGCCGGTCTCCTCGGGATCGGTCTCGGGATCCTCGCCACCCGCTCGAGCACCGGCAACCTCGAGTCTGCGTTCGACGCGACGCTCGTGGCGCAGACCCTCGGTTTCTCGACGCCGCTTGTCTTCGGGGCGATCGGCGGGATGTTCTCCGAGCGGAGCGGCGTCGTGAACATCGGCCTCGAGGGGATGATGCTGATGGGCGCCTTCTGGGGCGTCTACGGCGCTGACAAGGGCGGCTCATGGGCTGTGGGGCTGCTCGTCGCAATGGGCGTGGGCGGCCTGCTGGCGCTCGTCTACGCCTTCTTCGCGATCCATTTGCGGGCGGACCAGATCGTCGGGGGAACGGCGGTGAACTTCCTCGCCGTGGGGATAACCGGCTACTTCTTCATCGAGCTCTACAACAACAACCCGATCCATAACGGCGTCTCGCTGCTGCCGAACGTCCACGTCCCCGGGTTGCCGGTCAATCCGGACAACCCGCATGGCTTCGTCGACTTCCTTGGACAAGCGGTCGGTGATCTCAGCATCCTCACGTGGGCGGGCCTCGCGCTTGTGATCCTCGCGTACGTCGTCCTCTTCAAGACGCCGATCGGCCTGCGGATCCGCGCCTGCGGCGAGCACCCGCGAGCGGCGGACACGGTCGGGATCAACGTCTATGTGATCCGCTACGGGTGCGTCATCCTGTCGGGGATGCTCGCGGCGCTCGGCGGCATCTACCTCTCCGAGGGGCCCCAGGGGAACGGCACGTTCATCTTCAACATGACGAACGGCCGTGGCTTCATCGCGCTCGCGGCGATGATCTTCGGCAACTGGCGGCCGGCCGGGGCGGCCGCTGCGGCGCTCCTCTTCGGCTTCTCGAGCGCGCTTGCGCTGAAGCTCCAGGTGTACTCGCAGTCGGCGGGCACGTTGTTCCAGATCCTGCCGTACGTGCTGACGCTGATCGCGGTCGCGGGCGTGATCGGCCGCACCGTTGCTCCGGCGGCCGACGGCAAGCCGTACGCGAAGCAGTAGCCGGGAAAAGGGGGAGAGGAGCCGGGAGGGTGATGACTCCTCTCCCTCTCGTCGCCGGCTCAGGCAGTGGTCGGAAACGACGGCCTGTCGGTCGAGCGCCGACGAAGCGCGACCACGATTCCGCCCGCGAGGACGATTGCGCCGAACGTCGCGCCTGCGCCGACACCGGCGTCTTTCCAGATGAAGCCGTTCGACCGGCGGACAACCGCGTACCGTCCGAGGCGGTAGTAACGGTTGGTCGCCTGGGCACGCCGCTCGTTCGACGCGCGGGCTTGCGGGCTGTACGCGCCGAGCTGGTAGTAGCGGTTCATCGCGTCGCTCCGGGCCACGAGCGCCTTCCACTCCTGGGACGACATCCCGGCCGGTTTGGCGTTGCCGCCCTGCGCGGCGGCCGCGAGACCGATCGCGAGCAGGAAGCCGATCGTGAGCGTCGCTGCGAACCTCTTGATCGTGTGCGTCGAGTACACAGTGCTCTCCTTCCGCTCTCGAACCGCTCCGTGCGGTTCGTTCGCCCGGAGCTTCCGGCGAGGCGCCCAGAAGACGGTGAAATGCGGTAAAGCCTCGGTAAGAGCAGGCCCTTACCGGCGGC